>JAJYHM010000050.1 GCA_021784755.1 Pseudomonadota bacterium | reverse complement strand
AAGGCCAAACTGACCATCAGAAAATCCTACGGTTTCCGATCCCCAGATATCCTGGAAATGGCTTTATATCATGCGCTTGGCAAGCTTCCTGAGCCAAAGCTCACCCATGAATTTTACTGAGGAGCCAAAAGTCCTTTATGAGCTGATAGGCGTCCTGGAATTCGTAAGGGACACCCTTAGTCTGCAGTATGCCGGTGCTGGTGGTCATAAGTCGTGACGCGTCCCGAGTAGCGATCCTGCCTCGGCCGCCATACGGCATGTGCGTTATCGAAGCCCATAACCCGAGTTCCGTACGCGGTATGCAAAGTGAGCGAATACCGAATACCGTGAGGAATCGCGGGCGAGGGCTCCACGCGCCAGGCCTCGAGCTTGACCCAATAACCACCACATTGGTCAATGACTTGACCGTTCAGATCGAGTAAGGCCTCAATCCCTGCCTTATCCGCCATTTTTTAATATATCATCTGCTGATAATATACGACAAGTCCCGCCCGCCAAGGCCTTTATAACCTCGATCATCCCCCGTCGTAGATGCCCGTGCAGCCCCTCCAATTCCCGGGGGCATGGAGGTACACATGAAAGCGAAACCGTATATTCTGAGTTTACCTTTGCTTCGGGCTATACGGTTGCCGGTATCCTCCACGACGGGCTCCTTGGTGGCGGATCGGCGCAGCGAAAGATCATGTGGCGGCCGAGGTCTCGCACGGGACCGGCACTCAGCGGATCCGCGGGGCCCGTCCTCCGCGCTCCGAGAAGTTCGCATAGGCGAAGTAGCCAAGCGGTATCACAAAGAGCGTGAGTATCGTCGAGGCGAGTGTCCCGAAGATGAGCGAGATGGCAAGCCCCCCGAATACCGGGTCCATGACCATGATCGCGGTGCCGAGCACGATGGCAAGCGCGGTCAGCATGATGGGCCGCAGCCGTACCGCCCCGGCCTGCACCACGGCCTCGGTAAGGGCGTGTCCGGCACGCCGGTAGTCGAGGATGAAGTCGATCAAAAGCAGCGAGTTGCGGACCACGACGCCGGCGAGCGCGATCACCCCGATCATGGAGGTGGCAGTGAAGTACTGGCCTAAGGCTGCGTGGCCCGGGAACACGCCTATGATCGTAAGCGGGATCGAGCCCATGACGATGACGGGGATCGCGAACGACCGGTAATAGCCGACCAGGATCACGTAGATCAGAAGGATCGCCACCCCGAAGGCCGAGCCCAGGTCGCGGAAGACGTTCAGGGTGAGCCGCATCTCGCCGCTCCAGCGCAGCCCGTAATGGAGGCTGCTCGGGTCCTTCATGAAGTCCTGCTTCAGGTGCACCCCATCCACCTTGTGGTGCTTCAGGTACTGCCACATGTGCAGCACAGGATACACGGGGCTCCCCCGGCTCATGCCGGCGGTGACGTATTCGACGTTGCGCCCGTCTTTTTGATAGATGGGCTCCGGCCCCGGGCGCTTGATCACGCGCACGATGGCCGACAGCGGAATCTCGCGGCCCTCGGGGTTGGTGACGAAGATCTTGCCGAGGTCATAGGGGCCGATGTGATCGGCGATCGGTACGCGAAAGCGGATTGGGACTGGCTCCTTGGCGCGCGGGATGTGCACCGCCCCGCCGCTCATACCCGACAGGAAGCCCTTCAAGGTCTGCGCGGCCTGCGCTGCGCTCACGCCATGCAGCGCCGCCTCCTTGCGGTCGACCTTGATGATGTACTGGGTCGAGCGGTGGGGCACGGTGCTGTCGACGCCGGCCAGATGCGGCATGCGCGCGAACAGGCCGTAGCGCAGATTATTGGCGATGGCAGCCACCTTGCGATAGCTCGGGCCGAAGACCTCGGCCATGATCGTGGCGCGTACCGGCGGCCCCGGCGGGTGTTGGACGATCTTGATCATGGCCCCGGTGCGCGCGGCGAGCCGGTCAATCGCGGGCCTCAACGAGCGCACGATGGCGATGGAAGATACGGACCGTTCGCTCTTGCGCACGAGATGCACCTGCACCTCGCCCACGGCCGGGCCCTTTTTCAGGGTCTCGCCGCGCAAAAGTCCGCTGAAATTGATGGCGCCCATAGCACCCGCGGACAGGTCATAGCTTGTGACATAGTGATTCCTGCGCACGATGTCGCCGAGTGCTGTGATGACGCGATTGGTGTCTTCGAGCGTGCTGCCGGCGCGGGTGCGCACGGTGATGTCGAAGCTGTTGTTATTGTTGCGCGGCAGCATCTTGAAACTCACGACGCGCAAGGCGGGCAGTGCGAGCACGGCCGCGAAAACGAGGATGATGGCGAGCAGGAAGCCGCGGCGTGCCCAGGGGCGCGAGAGCAGCCTATGCATGATGCGCGCATAGCCTCTCTGTAAGATCCCGGGCCGGTCGTGCCCGTGTCCGCCCTCGCCTTTGAGCCACATGCGTGCCGCCCAGGGGGCCACCGTATAGGCGATGAAAAGCGAGGTGAGCATGGCGATCGGCACGTTCTTTGGGATCGGCGCCATGTAGGGGCCCATCATGCCGCTCACATAGAGCATGGGCAGGAAGGCCACGATCACCGCCAAAGTCGCGAGGTTGGTGGGGCGGCCGATTTCATTGACCGCATTCACGGCTCCGCGGACCCGGTCGACGCCGGCCTGGGCGTAATGGCGGAAGATGTTTTCGATGACGACGATGGAGTCGTCCACCAACAGACCGAGCGACAGGATGAGGGCGAACAAAGTGATGCGGTTGATCGTCTGGCCCTCGAGGTCGTCCACGGCGAGTGTCACGAACAGGATCAGTGGGATCGTAATGGTGACGATGGCCGCCGCCCGCCACCCGAGGAACACGACGAGCAGGACCACGACCGTCGCGACCGCTATGAAGAGGTGCTCGATCAGCGTATTGACCGCGCTATTGGCGCGCTGCCCGTCGTCGCGGGTGACGTTGACGTGCACGGTGTCGGGGATGATGCGGCCTTGCAGGGCGCTCAATTTGTGGAGCACGGCGTCGGCCACGGTCACGGCATTGGTGCCGGCGCGCTTGGCGATGGCGATTGTGACTTCCGGCACGTCGATGTCTGGCGGGCGCGCATGGGTGTAGGCCGGTCCGAATCCGATCTCGTGCACGGTCTTGATGCGTCCGGCGCCATCCGTGATCGTCGCCACATCGCGCAGATATACCGGGCGATGATCGTAGAGGCTCACGACCACCCGGCCGACGTCTTTCGCCGAGCGCAGCATGGTGCCTGCGTGAATGGTCGCGCGGCGGTTGTGGTTGGTGAAATGCCCCGAGGGGATCTCGACATTCGTGGCCTGCACGACCTTGCGGATGTCGTCTAGGGTCACGTCGTAGCGGCGCATGAGGCGCGGATGGAGCACGATATTGATCTTGCGGCGTTCGCCGCCGATCAGGTAGGCGTGCGAGGTGCCGGGCACGCGCCGCAGGTGGTGCAGGACCTCGGTCGCGATCGCGCGCAGGCGCACGCCGCTCATGGCGGCACTGGCCAGCGAGATCGTCACGATGGGGACCTGGTTTACGTCCAGCGGCTGGATCACGGGCTGCTGCGTCCCCGGCGGCATGCGGTTCATATTGCTCATGATCTTGTTGTAGAGGCGCACGAGCGACGCGACGCGGTTTTCGCCGACCTGGAACTTCACCGTGACGACACCCATGGAGTCGAGCGCGAGCCCATAGGTGTGGTGGATCCCGCGCATGCCGCGCAATATGGCCTGCAGGGGATCGACGACGAGGTTTTTGACTTCGCGCGGGCTGGCCCCCGGCTTCATGACGATGATGTTCGCCGCGGGCACCACGATCTGCGGATTTTCTGTCCGCGGCGTGGTATGCAAGGCCAGGATTCCGGCCAGGATGGCCACGATCACCACCAGGATGGTGATCTTGCTGTCGATGAAATACCGGGTCAGTCGTCCCGATATATTGAGCGGCCCTTCCGGCTTCGGGTCAACGGCTGCCATGCGGTCCTCTTGTCGTGGTGGGCTGCGGATGGATGGGGGTCCCGTCATGGACGCCCCGGAATGGCGGCAGGACCAGTGTCTCGGTTCCGCTCAAGCCGCTTAGAATCTGCGCCGCGTGGGCGGTGGTCGCGCCGATCTTCACGAGACGAAAGCGGGCGTGTTTGTGTTTACTCAGCACAAAGACCCCGGGCAGGCTGCCTTTATGGACGATGGCGTCTCTTGGGATCACGACGTCGCCGTGGGGGTCGAGATCGGCGGGCACCTGTAATTGCAGGACGGCGCGCGCCACGGCTGGCCGTACGATAGGCGGGGAGGGTGGCGGCGCCTTGGGGGCGCATGCCGCAAGCGCAAGCATCATGGCTACCGGCCATAGATTCGCGCGATTCATGACGCAACTCCGAGGGTCGTGAGCATCCGCTGCGTAAGCGTCCCGCAGGCCTCCGCCAAGGCTGCGCGATTGGCCACCAGCGCATAGAGGGCCGCCAATCGCGCCTCGCGGGCCTGCACGAGATCGTGTTCGGCGTTCAGGAGATCGAGAAGGATGGTACGGCCCTCCCCGTAGCGCACCTGGGTCACCGCCACCGCCTGTCGGGCGCGCGCGACATTGGCGCCCGCTATGCGATAGCGGCTCATCGCGATATGCATGTTTTCGTAGGCGCGCAGCACCTCGTTATGGATGTGTGCGCGCAGGCCCGCAAGCTGCGCATCGAGTTCGGCGGCGCGTTCCTCGAGAACGGCGGCGTGATCTTGATTGCGGTGTCCGTCGTACAGGGATTTGCTGATCACGGCGCCGACCGACCAGGCGTTATGGCGCAGCCCCGGCGTCTCGCTGAACCATTGCGTCTGGGCCATGAGACGGACCTGGACCGACGACCGGTCGCGTGCCGCTTGCGCCTGGGCGCGCGCGGCTTGTGCCAGGGCGCGCAAGGCCTTGAGGTCGGGCCGATGGCTGAGCGCCCGTTGATAGAGGCGCGCGACGTCTTGCTTGGGGGGTGCGACGACTTCGAGGGTCGCGTTCGGTACCTGGACTGCGAGCGCCGCCGGCGCGCCCATCGCTGCCGATAAGTTATCCATGGCGATGCGGACGTTGCCGCGGGCCTCCGCCACCATGCCTTCGTTCGCCCCCAGATTGACGGATGCCATAAGCGCCTCCGAGTGCACGATGCGCCCCCGAGAATAGAGATAACGGGCGGTGCGCGCGTGATGGCGTGCCGCGGCCGCCGCCTTTTGGGCAACCACGAGCGCTTGGCGCGCGACCAGGACGCCCTCGTACGATTGGATCACTTGGGCCATGATGGCTTGACGGGCCCGCAGTGCGTTGCCGCGGGCCGCCTGCCGCGCGTAGCGTCCAGCGCGGACGCCGGCTTCGATCGCGCCCCCGCTATAGACGGGCCACGACAGGGACAAGGTCGTCGTGCCCAGCTTTGTGACGCCCGGATGATTCAGTGTGCTTGGGGTGAAGGCCGTGGCGCTCACTTGCCGCCGTTCCAACTCCGCGGATAGGGCCTCGAGGGGGTTGTTGCTAAAGAGATAGCCGTAGCTCACGCTCGCCTGGGGCATGTCCTGGTCGTCCGCGAGCTTGAACGCGGCGCGCGCCGCGCCGCGCCGCGCTTGCGCCACTTGCGCCATGCTGTTATGGGTAAGCGCGAAGTCGACCGCCTGCGACAACGTGAAGGAGCGGGCGGTCGCCGGGCCCGCTGCAAGCCCAAGCGCGATACCCAAAGCCATCCCCAACGGTTTCATCAGAAAACTCCTTTACCGGACCTCGTCCCTGAAGTATATTAGCATTCAATTAACTGCTAATGGAAGCCTTGCCGCTGGATTGCGAACGCGGTCCAGTGTAGCTGATTGCCTCACCTTTTCGTGTCGGCCCCATCGCGGGGCTTGGCTGCGGGTATAAAGCCCTTGCGGGCCCAAAGAGTGCGGCACCCGCAGGCAAGCCATCGTCGTGTTGGCCGCTCATCTTGAGAGGGTAGTGAGGACGGATGTCTTTGCGGTAATCTTGTCTCATCAGGACAGTACCATGGCAAAGGACCCGTTTGCCGGATCGGCTAAGACGGAGCGATATTCATGGGAAAGCGCGTTCATGTCCGGGATCTCAAGAAGGGGATGTACGTTATCGATCTCGATTGTCCCTGGACTGAAACTTCGTTCCTGTTTCAGGGTCTTGAGCTGCAGACCGACGCCGAGGTGCACGAACTGCGGCGCGTCTGCGAGTATGTTTATGTGTATGACCCCACCGACGTCGCCGATGTCCCTAGAGCCCGCCCGCGCGCGGTCGTGAGGGTAGACGTGCCGCAGGCGGCCACGCCTCATGGCGAGGATAGGCAGGCGGAGGTGCTCGCGGCATCGCAGGCGGTGCGTCGAGGCCCCTCGATCCATGGCGAACCGATCGCCCTGGAGGCGGAGATGCCCGCCGCCCGGGCGATCGAGACCGATGCGCGCACGCTCGTCTATACCATGCTGGATGATGCCAGGCTTGGCCGAAACGTCAATGTGGCGGGACTGCGGCGGGTGATCAGCGGCATGGTCGATAGCGTGGTGCGCAATCCGGATGCCCTGGTCTGGTTCACGCATCTACGCGACAAAGATCAGTACACGGCCTTGCACAGCATTCGTGTGGCCATTTTGGCCTTGGCGTTCGGCCGTCATCTCGACTTGAGCGTGCCTGAGCTCAATATCCTCGGGATCGGCGCACTCCTCCATGATATCGGCAAGGTCAAAGTCCCAAGCGACATTCTGAATAAGCCCGAGCGCCTCACGGACCGCGAATTCGAGATCGTGAAGGGTCACGTCCCCGAGGGGGTAAAGATCCTCGAGTCGGCGCGGGACTTCCCGATGGCGGCCATCGAGGTAGCCGCTGGTCATCACGAGCGTTATCAGGGCGGCGGCTACGCGCGGGGTTTGAGTGGCGAGCGTATCGGCCTCTTCGGTCTCATGGCGGCGATCGTCGATAGCTATGATGCCATTACCAGCGACCGCGCCTATCACGCGGGCATTTCGCCCTATGAGGCCTTGGGTAAGTTCTACGCCATGCGCAACAAGGAGTATCACGGGGGTCTCGTCGACCAGTTCATCCAGTGCCTCGGCACTTATCCCATAGGCAGTATCGTGGAAATGGGCACGGGGGATGTGGGTGTCGTGATTGCCGTCGATCGCAAGCACTTTCTGCGGCCGATCGTGGCGTTGGCGCGGCGCGCCGATGGTACGCCGATAGCGCCTGGGACCGTTCTCGACTTGGCGGCGGGGTCGGATCGCCCGGCGCGCGATAGGGAGATCAGGCGCGTCCTGCCGGCCAAGGCCCACGGGATCGATCCGGCGGACTATATCCCGGGCCGGCCGCAACTCAAGGCCAACCTCGCGTAATCAGAGCGAGGGCTTGACGACCACCAGGATCACGATGGCGATCAGGATGAGGACCGGGACCTCGTTGATCACGCGATAAAAGGCCGCGCTGCGTTTACGGCCGCGGGCGAGCTCACGGCCGAGTGCCCCCAGATAGATGTGGTAGAGGGCGAGCAAGGCCACGAGCGAGACCTTGACGTCGAGCCAAAGGCCGCTAAAGCCAAAACCGAGCCATAGCCAGAGCCCCAGGCTCACGGCCAAGACCGCGCTTGGCGTGGTGAAGCGGTAGAGGCGCCGCTCCATGACGATGAAGCGCGCCTGCCCGGCCTCGTCGTCGGTCAGGCTGTGGTAGACGAATAATCGCGGCAGATAGAAAAGGCCCGCGAACCAGGTGATGACGAACACGATATGGAAGGCCTTGATCCACAGCATCACGAGGCCTTGGCCGACACGGTGTCGGCGTTTGTGAGGAAATCCGTGAGCAGTGAGTCGAGGAAGCGCCGCCCCAAGGGGGTCGTGCGCATCCGATCCTGTTCGCGCTGAAGGAGTCCCTGCTCCACGGCGTGCGCCCAGAGGCGGTCTAGGCTTGCGAAGTCGTGGCCTGTGCGGGCGCGCAGGAGATCTTCCGAAAAGCCTTCGGTCAAGCGTAAGGCGTTTAGGAGGAACTCGAAGAGGACATCGCCCTCCGAAAGTCGGCGGCAAGTGGCGACACGGCCCTCGTCGGCCATGTAGCGTGCGGGGTCCGCGATCCGCACGGGCCGGCTTACCCCGGTGAGACCCGTGAGTTTGCTATGCGCGCCTGATCCGAGCCCGAGATAATCCCCGAATCGCCAATAATTGAGGTTGTGGACGCAGCGGTGCCCGGGGCGCGCGTAGGCGGAGATTTCGTAACGCTCGTAGCCCGCCGCGCAGGCCGCCTCTGTCACGGCGTCCTCTATGGCGAGGCGCTCGTCTTCCGCGGGCAGTGGCGGGGGGTTGTGGGCAAAGGCGGTGTGCGCCTCTATGGTGAGCTCGTACAAGGATAAGTGCGGCGGCTGCACGGAAAGCGCCCCGCGGACATCGGCCAGCGCCTGCGCCACCGTCTGTCCCGGGAGACCATACATGAGATCGATGTTGAAGGACTGGAAGCCCGCGCCGGCCGCCGCCTCCATGGCCGATCGCGCGGTACGGGCGTCATGGATGCGTCCAAGGGCGCGCAGCGCCGGGTCGTGGAGGCTCTGGACTCCGAGCGAAAGGCGTGTCACCCCGGCTTCCCGGAAGGCCCGAAAGCGCCCGCTCTCCAGCGTGCCCGGGTTGGCCTCGAGCGTGATCTCACAATCGCGGGCGAGTGTCGCGTGTCGCTCCACGCCTGCGAGCATCTCGGCGATCGCGGCTTCCGAAAAAAGGCTAGGCGTGCCGCCGCCCAAGAATATCGACGCGACGGTCCGTCCCGCCAGGACGTCCTGGTTGTGGGCGAGATCGGCGATCACGGCCCGGACATAGGGGGTTTCGGGGAGCGGCCCTGGGCGCGGGAGCGAATGAAAATCACAGTACGGGCATTTCGCCACGCACCACGGGATGTGGATGTAGAGGCTAAGCGGCGGCTCTTTGTGCGCGGCCGTCATGGGTGCCCGCCGAGGTGCCGGGCCATGGCCCGCAAGGCCTGTCCGCGATGGCTCAATGCTCGTTTCGTCTCGGCGTCCAACTCCGCCGCTGAGCAGTCATGGGTCGGGACATAAAAGACGGGGTCGTAACCGAAGCCTCCGCTACCGCGCTCGGCGGTGAGTATGCGGCCCTCCCAGAGGCCGTCGGCTATGAGCGGGCGAGGGTCGTGGGCGTGGCGCACGTAGACGAGCACGCAGTAAAACTGTGCCCCGCGCTCTTGTTCCGGCACGCCTTCGAGCGCGGCGAGCAGGGCTGCGCGGTTTTGGGCATCATTCGCATGCGCGCCTGCAAAACGCGCCGTATGCAGACCCGGACGTCCGTCGAGGGCGTCGACCTCGAGCCCGGAATCATCGGCGAGCGCGGGAAGTCCGCTGGCCCCCGCCGCATGCCGGGCCTTGATCAACGCGTTCTCCACGAAGGTCAAGCCGTCCTCCACGGCGGGCGCGATGCCCAGGGTGTCTTGCGCAAGCAAGTGCACGCCGTGCAGGGCCAGGGCCTCCGAGATCTCTCGGATCTTGCCGGGATTGTGCGTGGCGCAAACGATTTTCACGGCGTGGCGGCGAGCGCTTGCGTCTGGGCCTCGATCAGCGTCTTAATCCCGTTACGGGCAAGCTCGGTCATGGTCAGCATCTCCTCGAAACGAAAGCTCGCGCGTTCGGCGGTGCCCTGGACCTCGATGAAGCCGCCGGTATCGTCCATGACAACGTTCATGTCGGTCGAGGCGCTCGAGTCCTCGGCATAGTCGAGGTCGAGGACCGGGGTCCCGTTACATATGCCGACCGAGACCGAGGCGATCTGGCGACGGAGCGGATCTTCCTTCAGGAGCTTGTGGGATTTAAGGAAGCGAATGGCATCGGCCAGCGCTACGTAACCGCCCGTGATCGAGGCCGTGCGCGTGCCCCCGTCGGCTTGCAGCACGTCACAGTCGATCATGATGGTCCGTTCGCCGAGCGCTTTCATGTCGAGGGCGGCGCGCAGCGAGCGGCCGATGAGGCGCTGGATTTCCACGGTGCGGCCATCCTGCTTGCCGCGCGCCGCCTCGCGCTGGGTGCGCTGTCCGGTCGCGCGCGGGAGCATGCCGTATTCGGCCGTGAGCCAGCCCTGGCCGCGGCCCTTGAGAAAGGGCGGGACCTTTTCCTCCACGCTTGCGGTACAGAGCACGCGGGTATTGCCGAACTCGATGAGTACCGACCCTTCCGCGTAGCGTGTGAATTGCCGGGTGATCTTAATCGCGCGCAAAGCATCCGCCGCGCGTCCACTTGGTCTCATGCGAATTCCTTAAGGGAAGAGGGGCCGGCCGCCAGTTTAACAAAAACGGCGCCGCCGCTCACCGCGCCTGTAGTCCGGGGACGCAGCGCTCAGTCCTCCGAGGGGATTTTCTTGGGCGCGCCCCTCATCTCCTTCAATTTACGATCGACCAGGAGTTTGCGTCCTTCTTCCCACAAGGCGCGCGCCGTGAGGGACCGCGCCCGCGGCGCGAGGCCCACTAGGTGGGCTGACCGGTCTTGCCAACGCAAGGAGGCCGCGCTGATATTGTCGGCGGCCGCCTGGCGGCGGTTTTCGGCGGTCAGCAAGAGGTCGGCGAGGCCATTTTCCAAGACCGGATGATCGAGGGAGTGGGCGATCTCGGGCTCCGCCACCGCCTCCCATACCCCATCACTGCAGAGCAGCAGGGTATCGCCCGTGCGCAAAGGGGTCTCGGCGCCGAGGTGTATGGTCGGATCCTCGCGCCCCCCGAGGCAGGCGAGCAGCCGGCTCTTGTCGGGGTGCGCCAGGGACTCGCTCTCGTTCAGGATGCCGCGTTCGCGAAAGGCCTCGACCGTGGTGTCGTCGTGGGTGCGCACGATGACGCGGTCGTTGCGGAAATGGTAGAGCCGGCTGTCGCCGATGTGTGCCCAGTAGGCGCAACCGTCCTGCACGAGACAGAGGACGCCTGTGGTGCGCGGTTCTATGGGTGGGTCGAGGCGTTTTCCGGCGTCCTTCAGGGCCTGATGGACCTGGAACATGATGAGGGCCAGGAAACTCGAGGGGTCTTGGATGCGTGGTGAACGGACGGCGCGGAACGCCCGCACGGCCAGCTGACAGAGCGTGGCGGAGGCGAGCGCCCCACCTTTGTGGCCACCCAAGCCATCGCCCAGAACCATGAGGACTGCGGCCTCGCGCTCGGCTATGGCGACCCTGTCCTCGTTGTGGGCACGCCCACCCTGCCGCGAGCCTTGCGCGCACGTGTACTTCATGGCTATCAGTCACCCCCCCTTCGACGTCTCCCCCACCGCGCCCTACGAACGCCGAAGACGCAGCCACGGCCATTTGTCGAACCAGCGGCCGATGTCGCCCTTATCGTCAGGCTCGCGGCGCGGCGTCTCGTTTAGGAAGGCCAGCAGCTGTCCTACGTTCTGCGGCCTTTGCAGCTGGTCCATCTGCATGCACCAGTCTATGGCGTCGAGGATTTGCGCGGAATAATGCCGCCCAAAGCGACCGCGCGCGCCTTTGAACGTGTCTTTGGCGGCCCGTGCCGTCGCTGGCGGTGGCGCGCGGCCGCTCAGGCAGGCCCACATGGATGCGCCGATGGCGTACAGGTCGGTCCAGGGCCCGATGTGGCCTTTCGTATGTTGCTCCAGGGGCGCGAAGCCTGCGGTCAGCGTGCGCATGCCGGCGGGCCGCTCCTGGGTCCTTTGCGCCGCCCCGAAGTCTAATAATAGAGGATTGCCCCCCGGACGCAGCAGGATGTTGGCCGGCTTGATATCCAGATGGAGTAGGCCACGCGTATGAAGTTCGTCCAGCCCCACGAGCAGCGGCGGAAACACGGTCCGCAGAAACTTCTCGCTCAATCCCCCCGGATGGCGCTTCACATACCAGCGCAGATCCCGGCCGACCTCGTAATGCATGACCATGTAGGCTGTGTTGTGGGCACGGAAGAAGTTCGTGACCTGGACAATGTTGGGGTGATGCAGTTTGGCGAGTGCGGCGGCCTCGTCGAAGAAGCGTTTGATGCCCGAGGCAAAGAGCGGGGCGGTCTCCTCGGAGAGCGGTTCCACGCGGCCGTCGGGCCCGCGGAAGGCTTGGGTCACAGGAAGGAACTCCTTGATGACGACCTCCATACCGGTGGCAAGCTCGGTCGCAAGATAGACCGAGCTAAAGCCTCCTCCGCCGAGGGTCTTCTCGATTCGGTAGCCCTTCAGGACATAGCCGGGGGCTAGGGGGGTCGGCTGTTTGCGCATGTATGTCCAACAATAGCCGAAAACCGTTCAAAATGCAGTCATGCGCCAAGGCGTCGCGCACGCGCCCCCTGGGGCACCGGCCCACGGTCGCGGTACCGGCCCTCTTCGGTTTCGGTTAGTATGAACCCATGACAGCCTTGATCAAGAGCATGACCGCGTTTGCGCGCGCCCAGGTGCATGCCGCGGCGGGCGAGGTGGTGTGCGAGTTGCGGTCGGTCAACCACCGCTACCTAGAGGTATCGATCCGGCTTCCGGAGGGTCTGAACGGTCTCGAGGGGCTGGTGCGTGAGCGGTTCTCGGCGGCGCTCTTCCGTGGCAAGGTCGACTGTCAGGTCGTGTGGCGCAAGGCGCCCGCCACCGAAAGCGGCGCAAGGGAGGCGGGGGTGGTTGTGGATGAGCGCCTGGCGGCAGAGATTGTGCGCGCCGCCGAGGGCGTGCGCGCCGCCCATGCCACCCTCGCGCCGCTTTCGGTGGCCGACGTGTTGCATTGGCCGGGCGTGGTGTCCGTGCGTCCCGGTCCGGTCCTTGACGAACCCGTGGTCCAGGCCTGCGAGCGCGCGCTTGCCGCTCTCGTGGACCATAGGTGCCGGGAAGGG
Organism: Pseudomonadota bacterium; assembly: GCA_021784755.1. GTDB lineage: Bacteria > Pseudomonadota > Gammaproteobacteria > Acidiferrobacterales > Acidiferrobacteraceae > Acidiferrobacter. The sequence continues at coordinate 76,345 of JAJYHM010000050.1, read as the reverse complement.
GAGCGCCTTGCGTATGGTCTGCGTGAGAAGCTCGACCTCATGGATGCCGAGGCGACAGCCCTGCGCGGCCTGGTCGCAGCCGGTCTCGAGTCCTACCGCGACCGATTGCGCGCGCGCGTGCGGACGTTCGAGCAGCCCTTGGATCCGGGGCGCCTGGAGCAGGAGGTGCTGCTCTTGACTCAGCGCAGCGATATTGAGGAAGAGGTTGAGCGTCTCGCGGTCCATGTCGCCGAGGCCCGTAGCGCCCTCGAGGGGGCCGGACCCGTCGGCCGGCGCCTCGACTTCTTGATGCAGGAACTGAATCGCGAGGCCAATACCATAGCCTCGAAGTCGTTCTCGGCGCGCGTGTCGAGCAGCGCCGTGGCCCTCAAGGTTTTGATAGAACAGATGCGCGAACAGGTGCAGAACATTGAATAACGATCCCCGTCTGGTCATTCTGTCGGCCCCGAGTGGGGCTGGCAAGAGCAGCCTTGCCAAGGCCTTGGCTGCCGACCCGCGCTTCGGCATCTCCATCTCGCACACGACGCGCGCGCCGCGGCCGGGCGAGCAGAACGGCGTGCATTATCATTTCGTGGATCAGGCGGCATTCGAGCGTCTGGTCGCCGAGGACGCCTTTCTCGAGCACGCGCAGGTTTTCGGCAACCGCTATGGGACGACGCGCGAGGCGGTCGAATCGCTGCTACGCGCGGGGCGGCACGTGATCCTCGACATCGATTGGCAGGGGGCGCGGCGCATCAAGGCCTTGTGGCCTGAGGCCCTGTCGATTTTCATTCTGCCCCCCTCTCTGGCGGCGCTTGAGGCGCGGTTGCGGGGCCGCGGCCAGGACGACGAGGCCGTGATCGCGGGGCGCATGGCCAAGGCCCGCACCGAGATCGCCCATGCCGGCGAATTCGATCATATCATCGTGAATGACGAGTTCGACGAGGCGCTCGCGGACCTGAAGACCTTGATCACTGAAGGCCGGGTGCGGCGGCCTTTGCATTGCGACCCCGGCGTCTACGCGCCTATCGGCGCATAAGGCGATTTGCTAAACTTGTCATCTTGACTTAAGAGGAATACATCATGGCCCGCATCACCGTTGAGGATTGTCTGGAGCACGTCGAGAACCGCTTTCAGCTGGTGCTGGTGGCGGCTCGCCGGGCGCGGCAGCTGGCCGCGGGCGCGGAGCCTTGCGTGCCGCGCGAGAACGACAAGCCGACCGTTTTGGCGCTACGCGAGATCGCGGGCGGCTACGTGACCAACGCCATTTTGGACGACAATCCGGAGGCGGGGCTGGAGGTCGAAGATGACGCGGTCTTATCTCTCGGAACAGGTGGCGACGCCGGCGCAAGTCCCACCCTCTGAGGGGGTGGGTCCCGGCACGGTTTCATTTCACATAAGCGATCTGCTCGCCTTGCTCGAGGGCTACCTCGGGCGTGAGGAGGTCGCGATGGTCTATCGCGCCTATTTGTTCGGCGCGGAGGCCCACGAAGGCCAGAAGCGCCGTAGCGGCGAGCCCTACATCTATCATCCCCTGGAAGTTGCGCGACTGCTGGCCGGTTTACGGCTCGATGCCACCTGCCTCGCGGCGGCCATCCTGCATGACGTCATAGAGGACACGGGTCGGCGCAAAGACGAGATCATCGCCCAATTCGGCCCGGAGGCGGCCGAGCTAGTCGACGGCGTGAGCAAGATCGGCCAGATCGAGTTCGAGAATAAGGAGGAGGAGCAGGCCGAGAATTTCCGCAAGATGTTGCTGGCGATGGCCCGCGATATCCGCGTCGTGCTTATAAAGCTCGCCGATCGCCTCCATAACATGCGCACGATCCGGGTCCTGTCGGCGGCGCGGCAGAAGGCGATCGCGCGCGAGACGCTCGACATCTACGCGCCTATCGCCAATCGGCTGGGTCTTCATGCCTGGTCTGTGGAGCTGGAGGACTTGTCGTTTGCGATCCTCTACCCCTTGCGCTATCGCATCTTGCAGGAGGCAGTGCGCAAGCGCCATGGCAATCGCAAGGCGCTGGTCGACAAGGCGCGCGTGGCGATTGAGGAGCAGCTGCGGCGCGAGGGCCTGCCGGGCGACGTGTCCGGCCGTGAAAAGAATCTCTACGGCATCTATAGCAAGATGCGCCAGAAGGGCCTGTCTTTCGAGCAGGTGTACGATCTGCTGGCGTTTCGCATAGTGGTCGATAAAGTGGACACCTGCTATCGGGCGCTGGGCGTGATCCACAACCTCTACAAGCCCATCCCCGGCCGGTTCAAGGACTATATCGCCATTCCCAAGACCAACGGCTATCAGTCCCTTCATACCGTCGTGTTCGGGCCGTTTGGCGTCTTGATCGAGGTGCAGATCCGCACCGAGGACATGCATCGGGTTGCCGAGAACGGGGTGGCGGCGCACTGGCTCTACAAGACCGGCGATGTGGGCATGCAGAAGCGCGCCCTACAGTGGCTGCAGGGCCTCATGGAGACCCAGCAGCAGGCCGGCAACCCGCAGGAATTCCTGGAACACCTGAAGATCGACCTGTTTCCCGACGAGGTCTATGTCTTCACGCCCAACGGCGATATCAAGAAGCTGCCGCGCGGCGCCACCGTCATCGATTTCGCCTACGAGGTCCATACCGATATCGGCAAGCGCTGCGCGGGCGCGCGCGTCAATCATCAATTGGTCCCCATGCGCACGGTATTGCGTAACGGCGATCACGTGGAGGTCATTACCTCGGCTTATAGCGCGCCACACCCCTCGTGGTTGAACTCGGTGGTGACCGGCAAGGCCCGCGCCCATATACGCAACTATCTGAAGAATCTGCGCCACGACGAGGCGATCCGGCTGGGCGAGCGTTTCCTCGCGAAGGCCTTGCAGTCACTTGGTTTCACGGGCGAGGTGGATGAAGAGGCGAGGAACGGCCTGCTCGCGACCCTGCGTGTGAAGACCTGGGAAGACATGCTGGCCGATATCGGGCTTGGTACGCGCATCGCGGCGGTGGTGGCGCGCCAGCTCCTCCCGGACGTGCCCGTCCCTTCGCTGGTCCCATCGCGCGCCCCTGGCAGTATCGCGATCCGTGGTACCGAAGGGGCGGTGGTGAATTATGCGAAGTGCTGCCGGCCGATCCCGGGCGATCCGGTGCTGGGTTTCCTTACAGCGGGGCGCGGGATCACGGTGCACACCGAGGACTGTCCGAACGTCGCGGAATACCGGAAGCACCCGGAGAAATGGATAGATGTCCAGTGGGAGAGCGGCATAGACGGCTCGTGGCCCGTGGCCATACGCGTCGAGGTCAAGAATCGTCGCGGTGTCCTGGCCACAGTCGCCGCCGCCATGTCCGAGCTCGATGCCAACATCGACACGGTGTCGATCGACGAGCGCGATGGCCAGGACACCGCCATGGACTTCGTGATCGAGGTCCACAACCGCGCCCATCTCGCGCGCATCATACGCCGCATCCGTTCCCAGGAGGCGGTGGTCCGGATCAACCGCAAACGAGGATAACCATGGCTTTTCGTGTCATCGAGACCGCCGCGGCGCCGCGCGCCATCGGCACTTATTCGCAAGCCCTGAGGTCGGGTTCGCTCGTGTTTTTGTCAGGACAGATACCGCTGGATCCGGCGACCGGGGTGTTGGTGTCGGAAGACCCGCGTGCCCAGATCGTACAGGTGTTCGAGAATCTCGCGGCGGTGGTGGCGGCCGCTGGCGCCGAGCTTCATCACATCGTCAAGCTCTCGGTGTTTCTCACTGATCTTACGCACTTCCCGCTCGTGAACGAGGTTATGGCGGAGCGTTTCAAGCCCCCCTATCCGGCGCGTTCGGCGATCGGCGTCGCCGCCTTGCCGCGCGGCGCGAAAGTCGAGATGGATGCCATCCTCGACCTCGGCTAGCGGCCACACCCAGGCCTCCTGGGAGCGCCCGATCACCGCCCTCCCGGGCATAGGACCCGCGCTCGCCGAGCGGCTCGCATGTCTCGAGATCCAGACGGTGGGCGATGCCCTGTTCCATCTGCCCGTGCGTTACGAGGATCGGACGCGCATCGAGCCGATCCGCGGGCTGCGCATCGGACAAAGCGCGATCGTCGAAGGCGAAATCCTGGCTGCGGCAACCACGGGACGCGCGCGCGCGTCTTTGTTGATCGAGCTCGCGGACGATAGTGGCCTGTTGCGTCTGCGTTTTTTCCACTTCAATGTCGCGCTGCGACGTAAGCTCGCCACGGGCGCGCGCGTGAGCGTCTATGGCGAGCTGCGGCTCGGTCCCTTGGGTCCGGAAATGGTGCACCCGGAGGTTCGCTGCGCGGGCGAACCCTCTTTGCGGGAGGCCACGCTGACGCCGGTCTACCCCAACACGGAGGGTTTGAGCATGAACACCTTGCGGCGCACGGTGCGCGCGGCACTCGCCTTGGCGTTGCCGGACCTTGTGGAGTATCTGCCCGCGGCACGCCGACTATCGGGACCGACCCTGGCCGCGGCCCTACGGCTCTTGCATGGACCACCACCAGGCTGCGACTTGGCGCCCGCGCGCGCGGTGTTGGCCTTCGAGGAGCTCGTCACCCATCACGCGCACCTGCTTACGCTGCGTCACGCGCAGGGGCGCTCCCTTGGCCGCCCATGTCGGGTGCCGGGACGCCTGCTCACGCAGTTCCTCGAGGCCTTGCCGTTTACGCCCACAAAGGCACAAATGACCGTCATCGCGGAGATCCGCCGGGACCTCGAGAGCAAGCGGCCCATGCGCCGCGTACTGCAAGGCGACGTGGGTTCCGGCAAGACTCTGGTGGCGGCGGCCGCCGCCCTTCTTGTCATCGAGGCGGGTTATCAGGTGGCGATCATGGCCCCGACCGAGCTCCTCGCGCGTCAGCATATGGAGACTTTTGGCCGCTGGCTGCAGCCGTTAGGGATCGAACCGCTCGGCCTCATGCGTCTCGGACCGGGCGCCGCGGCCCGGCGCGCGAAGGTGCGTGACGGGGAGACCCGGCTCGTGGTCGGGACCCAGGCCATGTTTCAGGAGGCAGTGGGTTTCGAGCAACTCGGCCTTGTGGTCATCGACGAGCAGCATCGCTTCGGCGTGCAAGAGCGCCAAGCCCTGACTGCGAAAGGGAAGGCTGGGGCGCGCCGCGCGCATCTTTTGGCCATGAGCGCCACCCCCATTCCACGCACGCTTGCGCAGAGCGTCTACGCCGATCTCGATCTTTCGATCCTGGATGAGCGACCGCCAGGGCGCGCCCCGGTGACCACAGTGGCGCTTGCCGAGAATCGCCGCGAGGAGGTGGTGGAGCGCGTGCGCGCCGCTTGTCTCACGGGCGCCAAGGCCTATTGGGTCTGTCCCCTCATCGAGGAGGGCGAACAGGATCTGAAGGCTGCGGTCGCCCTCCATGCGGAATTGGCTCAAGCGCTGGCCGGTATCCGGGTGGGCTTGATCCATGGGCGCATGAAGGCTGTCGACAAAGATCGAGCCATGGAGGAGTTTGCGCGCGGTCCGGTCCAGGTCTTGGTGGCGACTACGGTGATCGAGGTGGGTGTGGACGTCCCGGCCGCCAGTCTGCTCGTCGTCGAGAACGCCGAGCGCCTGGGGCTTGCCCAGCTCCACCAGCTGCGCGGTCGCATAGGTCGCGGTGGCTTGCCTGGGCACTGCGTGCTGCTCTATAAGCCGCCCTTGGGCGATATGGCGCGCGAGCGCATCGCCTGTCTGCGCGAAACGGATGACGGCTTTCTGATCGCCCGGCGCGATCTCGAGCTGCGCGGTGCGGGCGAGGTCTTCGGGGTTCGCCAGACCGGGCTTCCGGGCTTTCGCGTGGCCGATTTCATGCGCGACGAGGCCCTGCTGCCGGCAGTCGCCCAAACCGCGGCGGTCTTGGTCCAGGGCGATCCCGCCCCCCTGCTTGGCCTGCGCAAACGCTGGCTGCGCGAGCGCCACGAACTCGGCTCCGCGTAGCGGCCCCGGCGCGTGTGCCTAGGGCCAGTCGACTCTTATCGGGACGACGACGTTGCACGGGCTGTAGGGACGGGCGCATCGGGTCGAGCCGCCCGGGGCGGAAGCGGCGCCCATCTGAGCCAATGGCGCATCCATGACGCGATCCTTCACGGTTCGACGCGGCCTTCGCGTAGCAGGATCTCGGACGGGGTGTGTGATCGGTGCTTCGTGAGTTTTCGTAGTTCGCAGGCCAGCGCCTCGAAGGACGTCTCTGCTTCGCAGGCGGGGGCTTGGTGAAGTATCTCGCGATGCTCGGCCTCGGCGGATCGTCCGTGACGCGTAGCTCGCCATTTCAAACGCGCAATCAGTTTGTCGTCGAGATTGCGGACACGCAGGTTACGGGCCATGACGCGCGCCCCATGTGAGATCGCATGGCCTCAATGATCGCGTTTTTAAGCACGCTTCATCAAGCCCGAACCGGAAGTTCGCGGTGGCGAGGCTCGAGGTCCCGTGACGGTCGCGGAGTGCGTTACAATGCGATGCTTTAAGGCCCTCATGGGCGCGGGCGTTGGGGCGGATGATGGCGGCAAGGGGCGCGGGGACGGTTCAGGCGAGCGGGTGGACGCGATTGGGGGCCTATGTGCGCCTCATGCGGCTGCATCGGCCGATCGGCAGCCTACTCTTGATGTGGCCGACACTCTGGGCCTTGTGGCTCGCGGGCGAGGGACATCCGCGGCCCACTCTGGTCGTGATCTTCGTGGCGGGCGTGCTCATCATGCGTTCGGCAGGTTGCGTGATCAACGACTACGCGGATCGTGACTTCGATGCGCACGTCTGGCGCACCCGGGACCGGCCGATCGCCGCGGGCGAGGTGAGCCCCAGGGCGGCGCTTGCCCTGTTCTTCGGACTCTGCCTCTTGGCGGCCCTGCTCGCCTTCTGGCTCAATACCCTCACAATCGAGCTCTCGGTGGTGGCGATAGTGCTCGCCGCGTCCTATCCCTTCTTCAAGCGTTTTACGCATCTTCCGCAGGTCTATCTTGGGCTTGCCTTCGGTTGGGGCATCCCCATGGCCTTCGCCGCCGAGACCGGTCGGATACCGCTCATGGCGTGGCTGCTCTTCGCCGCCAACATCGCCTGGACGGTGGCCTACGATACGGCCTACGCCATGGCCGATCGCGACGATGACCTGAAGATCGGCGTCAAATCAAGCGCCATCCTCTTCGGACGCTGGGACCGGCTCATGGTTGCCTTGAATCACGCCATCGCTTTGGGTCTCTTGTATGCTGTCGGAGTGATGGCGCATCTCGGTCCCGTGTACGATGGCGGCCTGGGGCTTGCCCTGGGGTTTGCGCTCTACGAGCAGGGCCTGCTACGCGAACGCCGGCCGCTCGACTGCTTTCGTGCCTTTCTGAACAACAACTGGTTTGGCGGCAGCGTCTTCGTGGGCCTGGTCGTCGCCTATCTCGGGAGGTCTTTGTGAAGCTCTACGGTCATGTGACATCGCCTTATGTGCGCAAGGTCCGCATCGCCTTGCGCGAAAAGAATATCCGTTTCGACTGGATCCAGGAGAGTCCGCACGATGCCGGCAATCACATCGTGGCTATGAACCCGCTTGGCAAGGTCCCGGTCCTGGAGACCAACGATGGTCAGGTGTTATTCGATTCGGCTTTGCTCATCGAGTATATCGACACGCTGACACCCGAACGCCTGATCCCGCAGGGAGATGCCGAGCGCCTGCGCGCGCAGCTCTGGAACACCTTGGGCATCGGCATCGTCGATGCCACCGTCGCCCGTCTCCTGGAGGACCGGCGTCCGCAGGCCGAGCGGTCGGCGTCCTTTATTGCCCGCCAGGAGGATAAGATCGCCCGCGCCCTTGCGTGGGCCGACAAGGCCGAGCGAGGGGCGGCCTATCTCGTGGGCGAGCGCTTCACGATTGCCGACCTGGGGCTTGCCTCGGCCCTCGAATATATCGATTTTCGCTACGCGCACGACTGGCGCAGCAAGCATCCGCGGCTCGCGCGCTGGCTTGCCGGCATCAGCACGCGCGGTTCCTTCGCCGAGACCGTACCTCCCGGAATGGAGAAGGCCCTCGACGCGCCGCATTGAGGGGAAGGGCGCGTGATCGCCTTTCTCATCCTGCTTGCGGCCCTGCCCGTGATCCTCGCGGGCGCCGAGCTTTTCACGAACGCAGTCGAACATGTGGGCGCGGCCTTCGGGGTCTCCGAGGGTGTGACGGGTTCTTTGCTTGCTGCGGTTGGCACCGCGCTGCCCGAGACGGCCGTGCCCCTGCTTGCATCCCTGCATCAGGGGGCGGGCGAGCGGCTTGCGGTCGGTGCAGTGCTCGGCGCGCCACTTATGCTCTCGACCCTGGCGTTCGGTGTCATGGGGGTCGCCGCCTGGCAGAGCCGGGGGCTGCGCGGCGCGTTTACCCCCGAGCGCGGGGGCGTGCGGCGCGATCTCGACTGGTTTCTCGCCCTCTTTGTGCTGGCCTTAGGGGGGCTCTATGTGCCCGAGGGTTCGCCTCGGCGGGTATTGGCGGCCATCCTGGTCGCAGGCTATGCGGCCTATGTGTTTGTTACCGTGCGCGCCTCGAAGGCGCTGGTGGCCGCCGGTCACGAGACCAGCGCAGGCAATGGCCTGCATCTGGCGCGGCATGTATTGAAGCACATCCCCGGGCTACGGTATGTCCAGTTGCTCTTGGGGCTTGTCTTCATCATAGGCGGCGCCCAGGGATTCGTGGTGGGCATCCAGGAACTCGGGCACCTGCTCCACGTCCCGGTGCTCGTCCTCGCGCTTGTCATCGTCCCGATTGCGACCGAGCTGCCGGAGAAGGTCAACAGCGTGCTCTGGATAAGACGCGGGCAGGACACCCTGGCGTTCGGCAACATCACGGGCGCGCTCGTGTTTCAGGGGAGCCTCTTGCCCGCCCTGGGCATGACCCTCACACCCTGGCGCCCGACCCCGCTCCTGCTTGCCACCATGTTGATCACCATCGCAGGCGTCGTGATCCTGCGTCTGCGTATCACCCAAGCGAGCGCCCTGCGCCCTTATCATATGATGGCGGGCGGCCTTCTCTACGCCGTCTTTCTCGGCTATCTTCTCGCGCCATGAGTCTCTATGCCGTTATGGGTTACCCCATAGGCCACAGCCTGTCCCCCGAGATACACGAGGCCTTCGGCGCGCTCACGGGCCTCGATGTGCGCTACGAGCGCCGGGAGGTGCGCCCGGCGGGTCTCGCGGAGGCCTTGTCGGCGTTCCGCGCGCAAGAGGGTCGGGGAGCGAATATCACGGTCCCCTTGAAGGGCGAGGCCTACGCACTCGCGACACGGACCTCGGTTCGGGCAGAACGCGCCCGCGCGGTCAATACACTTGCCTGGCAAGGGGGCGGCTGGTTTGGCGACAACACCGATGGCGCGGGTCTCATCCGCGATCTGACCGTGAATCAGGGTTGGTCTTTACAGGCTCGACGGGTCTTGGTGGTGGGAGCGGGGGGCGCAGCGCAAGGGATCGTGGGGCCCTTGCTGGATGCCGGCATCGCCCACCTCGCTATCTCGAATCGCAACCCCGGGCGGGCCCGGGATCTGGTCGCCGCGTGCCGCGATGCGCGCGTCGGTGTCGCGGACACGGGCGTCGCGGGCGCGTCATCCTTCGATGTCGTGATCAACGCCACGGCCGCGGGCCTTTCCGGGGACCTGCCCGCGCTTCCCGATGCGCTCTTCGAGGGGGCGATGGTCTACGACCTGATGTACGGCCCCAAGGCCCAGGTCTTTTTGTCCCATGCCCGTGCCCATGGTGCTTGCGCCGTGGCGGACGGTCTTGGCATGCTGGTCGAGCAGGCGGCCGAGTCTTTTCTTCTCTGGTGGGGCGTGCGCCCGCCCACGGGGTCCGTGTTGGCGCGCCTGCGCGCCGAGGTCGGCGCTGCCTAGCGGTACCGATTCGGTCGTCAGGCGAGGTGGGAGGATTCGGGGGCCGCGGCCCGTGTTAGAGTAGGCCCGATATCATCCAAGGAACACCGATGGCGAACGACAATCCCCTGCTCGATCTCGACGGCCTCCCACGCTTCGCCCACATAGAGCCGGATCAGGTCACACCGGCCCTCGATACCATACTCGACAAGACGCGGGCGACGGTCGAGGCGCGCCTGTCAGGCGACCCGGCGCCTGGATGGGACGACGCGGTGGGCCCGCTCGAGACAGCGCAGGAGCGCCTTAAACGTTTCTGGTCGCCGGTCGCGCACCTGAACGCGGTGGCTGACAGCGCCCCCCTGCGTGAGGCCTACAACGCGGGCCTCGGCCGCCTCACCAGCTACCAGACGAGCTATGCCCAGGACGAACGCGTCTATCGTGCCTATCGGGCGGTGGCCGAGGGCCCGGCCTTCGCGTCCTTGAGCGAGGCCCGCAAGAAGGTGGTGACGAACGCCCTGCGCGACATGCGTCTATCGGGCGTGGCCCTGGAGGCCGGCCCCAAGGCCCGCTTCAAGGCTATTCAGGAAAAGCTTTCCGAACTCACGAGCCGCTTCGAACAAAACGTCCTGGACGCCACCGATGCCTTCAGTCTGGTCGTGGAAGACGAGGCGCGGCTCCAGGGCATACCCGCCTCGGTGCTCGCGCAGGCGCGGTCCGAGGCCCAGAGGCGGGGGCGCGCGGGTTTTCTTTTGACCCTGCAGGCCCCAAGCTATGTGCCGGTCATGACCTATGCCCAGGATCGGGCCTTGCGTCGCCAGCTCTACGAGGCCTATGTGACGCGCGCCTCGGAGGCGGGTGATGGGCGTTACGACAACACGGCCCTGGCCCACGAGATTCTGGCGCTGCGCCGCGAGGCGGCCACGCTTCTCGATTTTCCCCATTACGCGGATTACTCCCTTGCGACGAAGATGGCGCGTGATGCCGCCGAGGTCGAGGAGTTTCTTTCCGACCTTGCGCGGCGGGCGCGCCCTGCAGCGCTTCGGGAACTCGCGGATCTCGCGACCCTGGCGCAGGCCGATGACCTGTCCCTGGAGGCTTGGGATACCGCCTACTACAGCGAACGGCTGAAGGAGCGGCGCTACCAGTTTTCGGAGGAGGACCTGCGGCCCTATTTCCCGCTGCCGCGGGTTCTCGAGGGGCTATTCACTCTCACCGAGCGACTCTATGACGTCCGGATCCGTGAGCGGCGGGGCGTCGAGGTCTGGCACCCGGATGTGCTCTTCTATGAGATCTCGGACCCTGATGGGCAGGCCCGCGCACAATTTTATCTGGATCTTTACGCCCGCGAACGCAAGCGGGGAGGGGCCTGGATGGACGAATGCTGTGTGCGGCAGGCGGGGCCGCCCCCGACCCAGCCGGTCGCCTATCTCACATGCAATTTTTCCGCGCCGGCCCCCGACCACCCCTCGCTTTTGCGCCACGATGAAGTGGAGACCCTGTTCCACGAGTTTGGTCACGGCCTCCATCACATGCTCACGCGGGTTGATGAGCCGGCCGTTTCGGGCATCAACGGCGTGCCCTGGGACGCGGTGGAGCTCCCCAGCCAATTCATGGAGAACTTCTGCTGGGAGCGGGAGGTCATCGACCTCATAGGCGCCCATTATCGGACCGGGGAGCCCGTACCGGCCGATCTCTTCGCGCGGCTGCGGTCTGCGCGGACCTTCCAGGCCGCCCTGCAGATGCTGCGCCAAGTGGAGTTCGCGCTCTTCGATATCCGTCTGCACGCGCTCTTCGATCCGGCCGCAGGATCGGTGCACGCATTGCTTGATGCCGTGCGCGACGAGGTGGCGGTCATGAAGCCGCCGGCCTTCAACCGCTTCGAGAACAGCTTTACCCATATCTTTGCCGGCGGCTACGCCGCGGGCTACTATAGTTATAAGTGGGCCGAGGTCCTGTCGGCCGACGCGTTCGGTCCCTTCGAGGAACGCGGCGTGTTTGACCGCGCCACCGGTTTATCCTTTCTCCACAATATCCTGGAGCGGGGAGGGGAGGCCGATCCGCGCGAATTGTTCGAGCGGTTCCGTGGCCGCGCGCCGCGTATCGACGCGCTGCTCAAGCAGAGCGGGCTTTATGAAACGGAGGGGAACTGATGACGCGTTGGACGAGTTGGGCGGGTGTCTTGATGTGGGTGGGAGCGGCGCACGCCGCCACCTTGTATCGCTGGGTCGGTCCCAATGGGGTCGTCACCTACCAGAATACCCCACCCCCGTCGTCGGCCCACCACGTGCATGTCATGCATGTGCACGGCCGCACCTCGCCTTCCGCGGTGCGCAAGGCCTTGAGCACCCTGCATCCTGTGGTCTTGTACCAGGCCCCCGATTGCACGCCCTGTCGGCAGGTGAGCGCTTACCTGCATCGCCGCAAAGTCCCGTTCCGCAGTATCGACGTCTCGCGCGGGCCCGCGGCTTTGCAGGACATGAAGCATAAGACCGGATCGACCACGGTGCCGACTGTGACTGTGGGGCGCGACGTCCTCGTGGGCTATATCCATTCGGCCTTGAAAAATGAACTCGCCGCCGCGGGTTATCTCAAGGCCCCCAAGGATTAGCGGGCGCCCGTGTCTCGCCCTGTAAGTCCCGGACGACGCGAGTCGCTTCCTAAAGAGATCAAATTCGTTTTCAGGAATTCGGTCTGGCAGTCCATCCCGACAAGACCCGGCTGATCCGCTTTGGCAGGTGTGCCCAGGAGCAGAAGAGAAAGCAGGGCCTCGGCAAACCCGAGACCTTCAACTTCTTGGGCTTTATGCGCATCTGTGGGGTGAGCCGCCGAGGCTTTGAACGGGCTGACCGCCAAGGCCAGGCGGCGCTGGGCGCCTTCCGGTCTTGGCCCGAGGCGGTCCTGCCGCAGGTGGTCGTCATGAGCGCCATTATGTCTCCGAAGGAGATTCTATGGGAAAAGTCACCATAGGAGCGCTGTGATCGTTACGCGGGGACTATCCTTGACGAAAGTAGGCCAATGGCCTACCATGCGCCTATGGAATTCGAATGGGATCAGGCCAAGAGCGAGGCCTGCTTTACAGAGCGCGGGTTCGATTTCGCTTATGTGCTGAGCGCGTTTTGGGACGCGGACTGATTGATTCGCCGAGACACGCGCTGGGATTACGGGGAAGATCGTTATCAGTTGTTGGGGGCGATAGAGGGGCGGGTATTCTTTGTGGCGTATACCCCTCGCGCAACAGTGCTCCGAATCATTTCGGCACGTAAAGCCAACCGACGAGAGGTAAAGGAATATGAAAAAGGTAAAAGTAAAAATTGACCCCGTGACTTCGGCGGGATTGCCGCGAGGTCGTGTGGACAGGAATCGCCTGGATGCCACGAAGGAAAAGGATATCGTCTTGCAGATGGCCCAAGACGACGCGGAAGCCATGCAGGACGCGGCAAAGTTCGCGCGCCGCGTGCGCCGCCGCTTGGGGCTGAGTCAGCTTGAGTTTTCATATCGCATTGATGTTTCGCTCGAGACGATACGCAACTGGGAGCAAGGAAAGCGTCAACCCACAGGGGCGGCTAAGGCGCTTCTGAAAGTGCTCGACAAGGCTCCTGAGGCCGCATTGTCTGCTTTAGCTTGAGGCGAATAGCGAATACTTCGTTTGGTCGGGAACTGGCGATGCCCATGTCAGCTATCGCGGCGAAAATGATGGGTGCACAGCAAGCCGCGACCGTCCGTTTTGGCTGATTATGTGGACCACTCAATTATGTGGAGCAACAAGTTCGAGTGCGCGTCCGTCTTCGGTAGGCCGTGGCCGACGTGCAATGTGATCTCCACATAATCACAGGGTCTTCGGGCAGCTGATCAGCGAGCCGGGAGGACGATAGCGCTGGATCTTGGCCTCGGGTTTCTGAAGCCTGGCCAGGGCCCACTTCTTCATCGCCAGATCGGCCTCGACGCAGTGGTGCGCTGTGATCAGGCTTTTCTGTCCGTGCCAAAGCACGATCGCCCTGATGTCGACGCCGGCCTGCCATTGATGCATCGCTGATGTGGTCCGTGGGCGCTGTAGATGACCGCACGCTCGGTTCGGCCTGATGCCAAGTGGCGTGGCCCATAGCGGTCATCGGAAGTGGAGTCGCCACTTCAGGCCACGGCGAGAATTATGTCGAGCATGCGCCACCACCCTCAGACATTGGCAGAGCCCTTATAGAGAGCTGTTTCCGGGGTATGCCGCTCGGGTGCTCCACATAATCGAGTGGTCCGCATATCAGCCTTATGTGGAGCTCCACATAAGGCCGACAATCTGCCGATTAAGTCTGTGCGCCCGACCGGCGCTTTCTCGGCCATAACCGCCGCCGGTAAGTCGGTCTTCCGATGCCCGCTGAGCCTCGTCAACCAAAAGATCCGCCCACTCAAAATACAGAAGAGAGCCGGAAGATTCACCCATCGTTCAGCGTGGTAGCTGGACCTCAGGATCTTGAAAGCTTGCTTGGGCGCTTGCTATATACTTTAAGTAACTTATGAAAATAGCTACCTGGAACGTAAATTCCCTGAGAGTCCGGCTTGCGCAGATCGAGGAGTGGCTCGGCCGCGTCGAGCCGGACGTCGTATGCCTGCAGGAGACCAAGGTACGGGATGCGGATTTTCCGGTGCAGGCCTTTGCCGATCGCGGTTACCAGGTGGTCTTCCAGGGCGAGCCCAGCTACAACGGGGTCGCGATTGCCGCCCGGGGGCCGCTCACCGACGTCGCCTGTGGGCTGGGGGGTTTCCCGGATACGCAATGCCGCGCGCTAGCGGCGACCTTCCAGGGTCTACGCGTCGCAAGCCTCTACGTCCCCAACGGGACCGCGCTCGATTCCCCCCGTTACCCCTACAAGCTCGCCTGGCTTCAGGCCTTGAAGGAGCAGAGCCGCAGCTGGCTTGCCGACAATCCTGCTCTCATCTTGGCGGGCGACTTCAATATCGCCCCCGAGGATCGTGACGTCTACGATCCGGCGGCCTGGGAGGGGTCGGTGCTTGTGAGTGCGCCCGAGCGCGCCGCCTTCCAGGCATTGATCGGCACCGGCTTCACGGACGCGCTGGGGGCGCTCGCCGCCGAAGGGCGGGCCTATAGTTGGTGGGATTACCGGGCGGCCGCCTTCCGTCGGGATCAGGGGCTGCGCATCGATCACGTCCTTCTGAGTGCCCCGCTCGCCGCGGGCTTCGTGCGGGGCTACGTGGACCGCGAAGCACGCGGCCATGCGCGCCCCTCCGATCACGCTCCTGTCATCGTCGAGGTCGGCTGGTCCCCCGTTTGAGGGGCGTGAAACGCCCCAATGTATCGCCTAAGATACAGTTCATCCTTACCTTAAACGCCTAGATAATTAAGCTGTTCGGGGCGGCCGCCCAGGGCGCCGGGATGGCCAGATGTTTCGTCATCGATACACTCCCACCAGGGCATCCCGCAGACCCTGGATTTTTCTGTCCGACGCCTTACAGTCGCGCCCGCCGCGTTCGTTCGGGGGGGCCGGCGCCTGCGCCATAACTCCTTATACATCAGCCTGTTAGACCCAAGCCCATGGAGCTGGCACGGTTCTTGTTACTAGCGCTCCCATCTGTGGTGCGGGCGGCGGATCGAGCCCTCACCTTCAGTTTGACGAAAAGGTGGCATTATGAATCGGGCTGTGCTCGTTGTCTTAGGACTTTCGGTCCCGCTCCTCGCGGCGATCCGGGTCTGCGCGGCCGACCCACTTGTGGTGTCCAATACGGCTTCGCTCGCGGGGTCGGCGCTTGCCGACGGCAAGGGCATCGCCGCGATCAATGAGGCGGCGGGCAATGGCAACCTGCAGGCCAATAGTGACGCGATCACCAATGGCGCCCACGCCGGGGCGGGGATCAGACAGCAGCTCTCGGCGCAGGCCGGCGGCGACGCCGCAAGCTCGGCGCGCATAGCCGGTGACGCCTTCGCGCGCTTCTCGGGCATTTTGAGCATCAATCAGGCGGCCGGTAGCAACAACCTCGAGGCCAATAGCATCACGATCACACGTTCCGTCCAGCGCTTGAGCCTCGATCAGCTCACCCATATCGCTTCACCCATTCACCAGATCAACGGCGCCCTCGTGGACGCCCAGCCCAAGGGTCAGCGTCATGTGGCGGTCGCGGACAATGCTTTAAAAGGGGTGGCCGGCATTGCCCAGGTGAGCCAGACCGCGGGATCCGGGAACAGTTTGAGCAATAGCGTCACCTTGAATATATCAGCGGGCATACACCCGTAGGGGTGCAAGGGCGGCCCAAGAAAAGGCCGTATTCGATTCACATGAAAAGGAGAGGTATATGGCAACTCAGTGGAAACTTCGCACCATAGTGGCGGCCGTCGGCATGGCTATAGTCGCCCCCGTGGTCATGGCCAAGACGACCGGCAGGGCCCAGGCGACCGTGAGCAGCGCGCAGATGGCGGGCGGCTCGTTCGACTTCGCCAACGGTTCAACCAATAGCGCCGTGGCTAACAAGCACGTCCTGCAAAACGCTAAGGGCAACGTTGGTGCCAATATCGCCGCCGGCAGCGGCAACATGCAGGCCAATAACACCGACATAGCACTCGCTAACGGCGCTCTCACCACGAAGACGAGCACGTCATCGGCTATCGATAGCGTGCAGTGGAACAATCTCTTCTCGGCCAGTGAATCGACGGACGTCGCCAACAATGCCCAGGCCTCCAACCATGTTTTGCAGAATGCCTCGGGCAACATTGGCCTGAACGTGGCTGCCGGCGCCGACAATATGCAGGCCAACAACACCGCGCTGAGCAACGGCTTGGGCGTGCTCCCGGCTGGACAGGCCTCGGCGTCGGTCGAAAGCAGCCAGATCTCCGGGCCGTTTGCGCTCGCCTTGGCCGCGGACAATAACGACACGGCGTCGCTTTCCAACCACGTCTTGCAGAACGCCACGGGCAATATCGGCGTAAACGTCGCGGCCGGTGACGAGAACATGCAGGGCAACAACCTCGCGGTCTCCTACAACCGGGGTGGTCTCGACGCCTATGCGGGCGCCAGCAGCTTCCAGGCGGGGCTCCTCGTCGGCGCGATGACCATGGGCGCCGATAACGACGCCACGCTTTCCAACCACGTCTTGCAGAACGCCTCGGGCAATATCGGCGTAAACGTCGCGGCCGGTGAGCAGAATATGCAGGACAACACCCTGTCGGTCGCTACCGCGAACGCTGTCTACCCGTTCTCGCCGACCGCCACGACGGGCTCGAGCGTGGTCCAGATCGCCAATAGCCAGAACGGCGGCATCATCGCCGGCAGCATCGACCTGGGGGCCGACAACGACGCCTCGCTTTCCAATCATGTCTTGCAGAACGCCTCGGGCAACATCGGCGTAAACGCCGCGGCCGGCACCCAGAACATGCAGGCCAACAATGCCGCGGTCGCGCTGACCTGGTCGACCAAATCGGGCGGGATCGCGAACTCGTCTATCGCGAGCAATCAGAACGCCGGACCGCTTGGCGGCTCGCTCAGCATGGGAGGGGATGACGACGCGTTCCTCACCAACCATGTGCTGCAAAACGCAAGCGGCAACGTGAACGTGAACGTGGCCGCAGGCGCCGATAACATGCAGGCCAACAACCTGGGCTACGCTTACAACAACGCAGGCCGTTTCGCGACCTCGGCGATCGACAACGACCAGGGGACTGAGGGGTTCTATGGCAACAGCGCGCGCTTGTCGTTTACCGTGTGGGGCAATAACAACGCCTATTTGAACGACAAGGTCCTTCAGAACGCCACCGGCAACGTTGGCGCGAACGTCGCCGCCGGCGAGTGGAACGAGCAGGCCAACAACCTCTCGATCGCCGCCGCCGCGGGCCCGGTCGCCAGCACCACCAAGGCCACTGCGGCCATCGCCGACAACCAGGCGAGCAACATGGCCTTCTACTTGCCCTCGGTCGCGATCGACGGGCTCGGTGACATGACCGCGTCGCTTTCCAACCACGTCTTGCAGAACGCCAAGGGTAACGTCGGCGTGAACGTGGCCTCTGGCGTGCAGAACGTCCAGGCCAACAACACCGCGATCGCACTTGGTTGGGGCACGGGCAACGGCGACATGGATGCGGACAACACCGGGGGGCCGGCCACGGCCATAATCACCGGCGAGCAGAGTTCCGGGCCTTACTCCCTTGCCATCGATGCGGGTTCGTCCAACACGGCAAGCGTGACCAACCACGTCCTGCAAAACGCCAGCGGCAACATCGGCGCGAACGTCGCTTCAGGCATGCAGAACATGCAGAGCAACGATCTGGCCTACGCGTTCAACCAGGCCGGCAGCAACGCGAGTGCGCTAAGCCACGTGTCGCAGGTATCCATGGGTGCCATCGCCGCGAACGTCCCGGTTAGCTTCGACAGCTCGTATAGCGTGCCGGTGACCAACGCCGCAACCGTGTCGAACCACGTCCTCCAGAACGCCTCGGGCAATATCGGCCTGAACGTCGCGGCGGGCGCGGCCAACATGCAGCGCAACACCTTGAGCATAGCGGACGCGGACTAAGGTCTGCACTGTGGGCGGGGGCAAGAATCCCCGCCCATTTTTTTAACAGGGGTAATAACGATGCCGTATCTTCTTCGACTGTGGACCATTGGGCTTGCGATGTTGCCGGCTCTGGCGCAGGCGGGAACGATCGTCGTCAACGGATTCGGGGGCGTGCCGCTCATTACGCACGTCGCCAGCATGCAAGCTTTGAAGTTTCGGGCGGTGGTGCGCCAGCACACCGATTACAGTTGTGGGGCCGCGGCGCTTGCTACCCTCGTCGATTTCGCCTACGGCCGGAAATTGTCGGAGAACCAGGTGATCGTTGGGATGCTCAAGGTGAGCAACCGCCAAGTGGTGCAGCAGAAGGGCTTTTCGATGTTGGATATGGCCCGCTACCTGTCCCGAATCGGACTGCACGGGGCAGGATATAAGGTACCACCGGCCTTGCTCGTCCAATTACGGGTCCCGGTGGTGGTGCTGCTCGACATCCAGGGTTATCAGCACTTTGTGGTGCTTAAGGGGGTGGTTCACGGGCGCGTCTTTCTCGCCGACCCCGCCTTGGGCGATCGCAGCCTGCCGTTCGCGCGCTTCGTGAAGGATTGGGACGACGTGGTGTTCATCGTCATGGGGCGTCACTACGATAAGGCCACACCCCTGCGCCAGGGCATGAAGGCGGTACGCGTGCATGGCCTCATGGCGGCGATGGAAAGGAACGAGGCGCGCAATCTGCGGGATTTTGGTTTCATTCCCGCGACGGATTTTTAACTTAAGGACTTCCCGATCAAGTGCGAAGGAGCGGTATGGACACGAGCAAAAGGGAACGAGTCATTCGGGGTGCGGTCCGGGTGCTTGCGGTGGGTGCCTTCTGCGCGACGACTGTCTCAGCGCGAGCGGCTACGCTCTTTGCGCCCGACCTGGGTCCCATCACGGCGCACCCGCCGCTGTCGGCGCGCGCCCTATCAGGGCTGCGCGGTCGCTATGTCGGTTCGGACGGCGTGGTCTATTTCGGGCTACAGATGGTGAGCCGCTGGACGCAGGCGGATGGGTCGAGCCTCGCCGTGGGCACGACGGTCGGCTTGGGACTGGATGGCGGCGGGCGGCCCCACCTCACCGTGAATAGCTTTTCCACCAAGGCCGCGGGCACAGGCGGTACGGTCACGGGCGGCACGGGGACCATTCAGGGGGATCCGGTCGCGGGCGTCTCGGGTATAGGCCAAGGCATACAAACCACCGGCAATGACAACGTCATAAAGAATGTGGCCGTGATCAATGTGGGGACGAGCGGACCGGGCTTCGACGCCGGCAGCGCGGCCGGGGGGCCGGCCAACCTCGCGGTGGCCAACGGCGATGCGCAGGGAAGTGTGGCGTTCAACGGCAATTCCGTGATCGTGGCGGTGAACGTGCCGGGGCAGGGGGTCATACAGCAGACCTTGGGCGTGCAAGGCTTAGGCCAGAGCGCACAGGTCTTGTCGAGCGCCAACAATGTCTTGAACCAGATGAGTTTGAGTGTGGGGTTCGCGCACTCTGGGGTGTTTTCCGCAGCGCAGATCGGCGCCATCCTGGGGACGATGAAGGGGCTTTGACGTACATGAGCTGTGGGCAGCCGAGCACCCGTAGAGGTGGCCGGCTGGGGCCGCAGGGCATTTTGAGGTAAACGCATGTGTCGTGAATCAGTGGGGGAGGGGGTCGCGCGGGTGCGCGATGAGGTGCGCGCGCGATCCCCTCGTGACAGGGAGGCGATGCGGGTTTTGGTGTTGACGGGGACGCGGCCGGAGCTCATCAAAACCGCAAGTGTCGTGCATGCCCTCGAGGCGTCGGGTTGCGAGGTTTTTCTCGTCCATAGCGGACAACATGTGGCGGCCATATCTGACCTCTGCCAATTTTTGGAGGTGCGGCCGCACGCGAGCGTGAACCTCGGGCCACGTGGCCCCAAGCTCGCCGAGTTGAGCGCGCGGCTCTTGGCGCGGCTCGACCCGATCGTGACGGAGGTGGCCCCCGATGCCCTCGTGGTCCAAGGGGATACCACCACCGCCTTTGTGGGCGCACTGCTCGGTTTTTACCACAAGGTACCGGTCGCGCATGTGGAGGCGGGTCTGCGTTCGGGCGACGCGGACGAGCCATTTCCGGAGGAGATGAATCGCAGGCTTATCACGCGCATGGCCACTTGGCACTTCGCGCCGACGCCGCTTGCCGTAGCCTGTCTGCGTAAGGAGGGTGTCCCCTTAAAAGCCATCACCATGACCGGCAACACCGTCGTCGACGCGGTGCAATTCGGTTACGACAGGATAGAGGCGCAAGCCGCGAGGCGGCAATCGGGGGCGGGGCGACTCATTATCGTGACGGCCCATCGCCGGGAGAATTGGGGGGCAGGGATCAACGAGATCGGGCGCGCCATGCGGCGTGTCGTGGAGCGCTTCCCGGACGTTGTGGTTCTCTGGCCACTCCACCCAAATCCCGAGGTCGCGACGGCCGTCAAGGCGATTTGGCGGGACTTGCCGGCGGATGCCCGCGGCCGTGTGTCGTTGTCACGCCCACTGACTTACCCACACATGCTGCGCGCGCTGAGCGGTGCGTGGCTGGTCGTGACCGACTCCGGCGGCCTGCAGGAGGAGGCTGCAAGCACACACGTACCGGTCCTGATCGCCCGCCGTCAGACCGAGCGGCCCGAGGTCGTGAGTTGTGGCGCAGGACGCTTGGTGGGCGCCGATGCGCGCCGCATAGAAGCAGAGATCGTTCGCCTTTATCGTTCGCCGCAGAAGTGGGAGGCGATGCGTTCCGCCCGTTCCCCTTTCGGGGACGGCACCGCAGGCCGACGGATCGCGGCAGTCCTCACCCGGGCCTGGCGCGGGAGCGCCATATCCATGCCCCGGCGTGGCGGGACGGGCCGCACCCGACGCGTGGTGGCGTCGTGAAGGCGATGCGATATAGCGCAGGGGCGTTCGTGGTGGCGTTTGCCATGATCCTTCCATCCGCCGCGCGCGCCCATGGATGGGTGGGAGCGGGTGGATCTTATTATCGACTGACGCAAGGCTATGGTCGTTTCGAGGGCCTTTATGCCAAGGGGGTGTTCGGTGAAGGGTCGCCGACCATTGGAAATTGGGAGGTCGACCACGCCCGCATCTTCGGCTACGAGGAGACCTATGGCGTGTTCGGCGTCACCCAGACGCTCAGTCCACGCTGGTACGGTTTTCTGAGCATGGCCGCGAGCACGAACTCCAACGTCGTACCCGCGCAACGCGTGGACGCAAGCCTTTCCTACAAGGCTCTGCCCGATAAGTCGCTGGTGGCTACCGCCGGTTACACCGGCATCAGCTTCCGCGACGGTCATCGCGATAGCAGCGGCTGGGCGAATCTCACGGCTTATTTTCCCGCGCATTGGGTGGCAATGGCCGGGCACGCGTGGCTCACGAGCAATCCGGGTTCTGTGGGAGCGCAAAGGAGTTTTGTGGCGCTTTCTTATGACGACAGCGGTCGTACCGAG
The DNA here is from genome assembly GCA_021784755.1 of Pseudomonadota bacterium. GTDB lineage: Bacteria > Pseudomonadota > Gammaproteobacteria > Acidiferrobacterales > Acidiferrobacteraceae > Acidiferrobacter. Next base: position 54,594 of record JAJYHM010000050.1, on the reverse strand, counting down.
GTGACGCTTCGTTACGGGTGGGGCACGGAGGCCTATCTCCCGATTGGCGCCTTCACTGCGCTCGTAGATTTTCGTAGCCATACCCTGTCTGCTACGTGGCGGCAATGGTTGGGCCGCGACTGGGGCACCGACCTTTACGTAGCGCGTTTCGCAAGCTCCTATTACCGGCAGACCGGAGGATCCATCGGTGTCTTCTACCATTTCTGATCAGGGCTCCCGCATGCGCCCGGCGATCCCCGTCGAGGGCTGGCGTGGCGGCGTGATTCCCGCCCACAGGGGTTTGCGCATCATGCCGCGCGAGCGAGGCTGGGGGCGCCCCTCATTGCTCGTGGGTCCGCTCCTGGCCTTGGCCGTGTGCTTGGTAGCGCGGCCGATCATTCTCCCCCTTTGGACCGCCATAGAGACCTTTTGGTGTGAACAGGCGACGCCCGCCATCAAGGTGATCCAGCTCCCTTACGCCCTGCCTTGGCATACGAATCTTCCCGTCCCGGTGCCCGACCTCACCGCGGCGCCGCCTACGCATGAGGCCTGGATGATATGCGCGGCTCTGTTTGTAGCCGACCTCCTCCTGGTCGTCCTCTTGCGCCGTCGCCATCTCCCTCTGGCGCTCGCACTCTTTACCCTGGCCACGATTTTCGGCATCGGCGCCTTGGGGTTCACGCCTGTGCTCGCGCCGTTCCCTTATGTGCTCGTGGGCTACATTCAGTCGATGCTGCTCATGGGTCTTGCGCTCATGGTCGTGACCCCGCTCATGTTCATGGCCATCTATTATCCGCTGGATTTCAGCGTTACCAAGAAGATCGTCCTCACGCTGCTTGCACTTGCGTGGCTGGCCGTGGCCCTTCCGTGTCAGTTCTGCCTGCAGGCCTTCGCGGCCAGCAGTCTCGGCCTCATCGCCCTGCCGACCTTATTTTTACTCGCAGGCCTTCTGTTGGACGTGATGGGTCTCGTGGCGCTCTATTCCTGGGGCATGAGCTGGAGGTTACGATATGAGTAGCGGCACCGTGGGTTTACCGCTGGCCGCCCGCGCTTGGCAGGCGCACGCGGGTCTCATCGCGATTCTCCAGCCGATCGCGCTGGTCATCGTGTCGGTCATCGTCTTTTACACCATCCGCCATCTCTTCTTCACCATGAACCGCCTCTTTGGCCGCCAGCGCCATCCCTACCTCGACATCACCCAGGCCGATTGGCCGGCCGTGACGGTCATTATCCCGGCCCACAACGAGGAGCAGGTCATAGAGCAGATCCTTGAGCGGGTGGTCGCGGTGGACTATCCGGCTGATCGCCTGAAGATTCTCTGTGTCGATGATCGATCTGTAGACCGCACGGCACAGATCCTCGACGCCTTCGCCCGCGCCCATCCCGACCGCATCCAGGTGCTGCACAGGGCCATGGATGCGATGCCCGGCAAGGCTGCGGCCCTGGTCGATGCCACGGCACTCGTGGTGGGCGATATCGCACTTGTCTTCGATGCCGACTACCTGCCGGGCGCGGGCATCGTCAAGCAGCTCGTGGCGCCCTTCTTCGACCCCGAGGTGGGCGGGGTCATGGGCCGCGTGGTTCCCTACAACAGCGACACAAACCTCCTCACGCATCTGCTCGAATTGGAGCGGTCCGGCGGCTATCAGGTGGATCAACAGGCGCGCGCGAACCTGCGTCTGATCCCCCAATTTGGCGGTACGGTGGGCGGCGTGCGGGTCTCGGCGTTGAAAGCGGTTGGGGGCTGGAACCCTTATGCCCTGGCCGAGGACACGGACATCACTTATCGGCTTGCCATCGCCGGATGGAAGGTCGCCTATCAGAACCGTTCGGAGTGTTACGAGGAGGTCGTGGAGTCGTGGCAGGCCCGCTATCGCCAGTTGCGTCGATGGTCACAGGGGCACAACCAGGCCCTGTTCCGCCATTTGTTGCCGCTTTTGCGGTCGCCTTATGCAACGCGCCGAGAACGCTTCGATGGCGCGCTCTTGCTCGGGATCTACGCCATGGCCCCCCTTCTCTTGCTAGGCTGGCTCGTGCTGTATGTCCTATGGCTCTGTGGCGACAACGGCAGCGGCTTGTTGCTCATGTTGGCGGTCGTGAGCTACGGCACCTTCGGCAATGCTGCCGCCTTCTATGAGATCGCGGCGGCACTGCGTCTGGACGGCGAGCGCGACAAGGTCAAGGGCGTGCCGCTGATCCTGATCGGCTTTTTCGTTTCCACCTACGCAGCAACCGCCGGCTTTTTTATGGCGCTCGGCGATGTCGTGCGTCCGGGGCGGGTCCATTGGCACAAGACGCCACGCTATCGCGACCGCAAGAACGCGCCCGATCCGGTCGGGCCCTGAGGACATCGTATGCTAGCGCTATTGATCGCTGCGACACTGATGGTATTCGCCCTCCCCTTCATACCGACGGCAGGGCTCTTTCTGCGTCGTAGGGACGTCTTGGGGCCTCCACCGTTATCGGAGGCGGCCTATGCGCCCGATCATTTCGCACGCAGCCTGATCACAAAGCTGCGCGCGCGCCTCGTGCTGATCGCGCAACCTGTGACCGCGGTCGCCGAATATCGAGTGGACGGCGAGCCGTTGCTGGTGGTGCCAGCGTCCCTGCGCCGGGCACCCAGGGAGTGCGCCAACACGATGAGCTACGCCTTCGGCGACCTCGCCTTACCTGGGTCACTGAGTTGCCATAAAGAGGTGGCGTGCGAGGGTTCTTTGCATACCGGCGAAGACGCTACGTACCGCGCGCTTTATGCTGCGGATATCTTGCATCTCCGCTGGAATTCCACGATCATTCGCTGGTGCCATGCCGACGGCCACATCGAGGTGGAAGGCAACTGCCGCATCCTCGGTCGGGCCTCGGCCAATAAAACGATAAAGATCGACGCGCCGTGTGAGTTTATGTCGATGACGGCGCCGACCATCCTGGCGGGTTACGCGCAAAGCGGGGCCCGCGGGACGCTGCCACGGGGGGTGGCGTGCGTGGACACAGTGGCTCGCGAACCGATAACGCTCGTTCCTGGAACGAAACAGCGTGGATCCGTCAAGGCACGCCGGCTTCTCGAGGTAGGGGTTGGCAGCGTCATAGAGGGGGCGCTCGTATGCGAGGGCGACATCGTCATAGGCGCACGTTGCGTGATATGGGGACCGATAGTCGCCGAAGGCCGTATCCGGATGGGGGAGGGGTGCGAGATCGGCAGCCCCGAGGCGCCGGCATCCGTGGTCGCGGAGGACATCGAGATCTTGGCCCCCGCCGTGATTCATGGCGCTTTGCATGCGGGCCGACACGGGATCATTAAATATAAGTAAATAATAATATCATAAATAAGGGGTGCAGGTGCCGGTCCGGGTCCCAATCCCCGCCACGCTAGCTTAAGGAGTATGACCGTGCACGCACGGAAGAGTGGTGCCGTTTTATGGGGGCTCATCGTTGCGTTTATCTCGGTGCAGCCCGCGTGGGCCGCTTCGTCGACGCAGGACGCGCTCGGCGTCCAGCATAAACCGAAGACTCAAGAGAGCGTTCAGGCGGTCTATCGCCAACAGAATGCCTTGTTCAAGGCCGGGCAGGTCATCCTCCAGCCGGGCTTGAGCTATGTCTATTCGGATAGTAACTCGCTGACCTTGAATGGCTTTCTCGCCCTGGGGGCGATCTTCCTGGGCCAGATCAATGTCAGCAAGGTACAGAGCAATATCGAAACCTTGTCGCTCCAGGCAAGTTACGCGCCGACCGATGATTTCGAATTGTCTATGACCGTCCCCTATCTCGCGCGCCAGAGCACCTATGAGTCGGTGGGCGCGGGCAGCTCGAGCCTGCAGGCAAGCCAGCAGGACGTGCAGAACAAGGGGCAGATCGGCGATGCGAGCGCCTCACTTTATTGTCAGCTTTCGGGGAGCCAGGGCGGGCCGGCCACCGTGTGGAGTCTGACCGCCAAGGCGCCGACCGGCCGCAGCCCCTACGGCATCCCGGTCGTCACGCAGCCACAAAACAGTAATCTGAGCTACCCGCAGTCCTTGCCGACGGGTAACGGCCTGTGGTCGGTCTCCACGGGCTTGTCGTTCATAAAGCCAGTCAGCCCGGCGATCTTGTTCGGGAGTCTGAGCTACACCTACAACCTCCCCCAGCGTTTCGGCAATATCTCGAGCACGACTACCCCTCAGCCGGGACAGGTGGCCGGCGGCAATTCCTTCAGCCTCGGGGGTGGAACCGCCTTCGCTCTGAACCGGCGCGTGAGTCTGACCCTGTCTGTGGACGAGACCTTTATTGCTGCGACCCGGATCAAACCCCAAGGCGGCCCTTGGCAGCCCGTTGTTGGCAGCAGTGGCAATGCCGCCGTCCTAAATCTTGGCATGTCTTATGCGGACAGTCGTAGTGTGACCATAGTCACGAATCTGGGGGTAGGGCTCACGAAGGACGCGCCCAATATCAATTTGAGCGTGACCATGCCGACGACGTTCTAGCATTGCGAGCCGGGAAGAGAAAAAAGGGGGTAGGCGGGGTGTCGGGGGAGGAGCTGGATTGTAAGACGGAAAGTTTTGGTTTTCGTGCAGGCCTGGGCGGTGAATCGCGTTCGGTGCTTGTGTACTGTCCGACGAAAACCCTCCCGTTCCGGGAAGACGACATCACAAGTCACGGGTGGAATCTGACGCGCGCAGGGGCCTGGGGTACCGCGCGGGCCTATATGGATCGTTTGGGCGCGGGTGTGGGCATCGTGTGCTTGCAGGATGCCAACGAGAAGGAGATCACCGAGGCGGAGGCCCTGCTCGGCTATGGAAACAGCCGCTTCCGATGGATCGCGATCCTCGATCTCGCGTTCTTGAAGAGCGCCGTGGCAAACCATCTCATTAGCGAGTGTTGTCTCGACTTCCACGTCGTCCCCGTCGATGTCCCGCGCCTCTTGCACAGCCTCGGCCATGCCCTCGGTATGGCGAACCTGAGCCGCGTCCGCCCCCAGCAGTCGGTCGAAAACCGTTTCGAAAAGAACATCGTAGGCACCAGCCAAGCGATAAAGGCCACGTTTCGGCGGATCGCGAAGATCAGCCAATCCGATGCCCCGGTCCTGATCCAGGGAGAGACAGGCACGGGCAAGGAGTTGTGTGCGCTTGCCATTCATGCCCATTCGTCGCGCACCTCGCACCCGTTCGTGGCCGTAAATTGCGGGGCGCTCCCGGACAAGTTGATCCAGTCGGAATTGTTCGGTCACGAGAAGGGCGCCTTTACGGGCGCCCATCAACGCAAGATCGGCCGCATAGAGGCGGCCGAGGGCGGTACGCTCTTCCTCGATGAGATCGGAGACCTGTCTTTGGATCTCCAGGTCAATCTCTTGCGCGTTCTGCAAGGCGGGACCTATGAGCGCGTGGGTGGCACCGAGACCATGCATGCGGACATCCGCGTCATTGCCGCGACCCACGTCAATATCGAAAAGGCGGTGGGCGAAAAGCGGTTCCGCGAGGATCTCTATTATCGCTTGAATGTGTTGAACCTCGAGGTGCCGCCGCTACGGGCCCGCGAGGGCGATGTGACGGCCTTGGCGCGCCACTGGTTCGATATGTTCGCCGCGGAAAAGAACCCGCAGGTGCGGGGTTTCAGCCGCGATGCCTTCATCGCCCTAAGTCAGCATACTTGGCCGGGCAATGTCCGCGAGCTCATCAATCGCGTGCGCCGCGCCATGGTGATGTGCGAGCGGCAACTGATAGGGCCTGAGGATCTGGGTCTGGATTATGTCGGCTCCTACCGCGACGTCCCTGTCGAGGAGACGCTGGCCGAGGCGCGCGAGCGTGCCGAGCGTGAGGCGATTTGCGAGGCCATTGAGAAGAGCGGCGGCAACCTGTCGCGGTCGGCGCGTTCGCTCGGCGTGTCGCGCGTGACCCTTTATCGTCTGCTCGACAAATACCAGATCGCGCATCGGCTGCCACGCGACTGAAAGGGATTCGCGGTACGGCGTGTCCGGCGAGCTTCAGTGTCCCCGGAACCTTTCGCGAAACGCCGATGGCGAGATCCCGAGCATGGCCTTGAAATGTTGGCGTAGCGACGCGGCCGTGCCGAAACCGGCGTGGTGGGCGATCCGCTCGACGGGTTGATCGGTGGTCTCGAGCAGTCGTTGCGCCAAGGCGACGCGCTGATCCCGCAGCCACTGCCCCGGGCTTGCGCCCGTGGCACGACGGAACTCGCGCGTGAAGGTCCGGCGACTCATGCAGGCTTGGCGGGCGAGGCTGTCGAGGCCGAGTGGTTCGTCCAGTCGGGTGCGCGCCCAGTCGAGGGCCTTGGACAGGCGCTCGTCTTCGGCGCGTGCCGGGATCGGGCGCTCGATGTATTGGGCCTGCCCGCCCGCGCGGTGAAGGGGGACCACGAGACGCCGGGCGACGTAGCCCGCCGCCTGCGTGCCGCACCAGCGCCGCAGCAAGTGCAGACAGCAATCAATCCCTGCGGCGGCACCGGCCGACGTCAGCACATCCCCGTCATCGATATATAGGACGCGCGGATCGACATGAATCCGCGGATAGCGGCGGGTGAAGGCCGCGCTCGAGATCCAATGGGTGGTGGCGGGGCGGCCGTCCAGGAGGCCTGCGGCCGCCAGCACCCAGGATCCCAGGCACAGTCCGACGAGGCAGGCCCCGCGTCCGGCTGCCTGGCGCAGCGCCTCAAGGAGTGCCTCAGATGGTTGCTCTTCGGGATCGCGCCAGCTTGGCACGATCACGGTATCGGCGTGCCGCACCGCATCGAGCCCATGGGACGTGACGATGGTGATGCCCGTAGAGGTCGAAAGAGGCCCGGGCTCGGACGCGCAGATCTGGACTTCGAATCGTGGAACGCCCCCGTCCGTCCGATCCTCCCCGAAGACCATACCGGGTATGGCGAGATGGAACAGGCTGATGCCGTGAAAGGCGATCACGGCGATCCGGCGATTACCGGGAAGGGCTTCGCGACGCAGACTCATGCTGGCCCAATTCTATCGCATATTGGCCGTTGGGGCACTTTTGCTCGTGCCTGCCGCGGGCCAGACTCTCCCAGTGTAGTGTCCCTATTCGCGGAAGAGGAAGCCCATGTCGTGTCAGCCATCGCAGCGCGCGCTCATCGTCATCGATGTCCAGAACGAGTATTTCGCGGGCGCCCTGCCCATCGAATACCCGGACCCACAAGCTTCCCTCGCGCGCATCGCGCGCGCCATGGATGCCGCGCGCGCGGCCGGGATAGCGGTGGTCGTGGTTCAGCAGACGGCACCGGCGGATTCGCCGATCTTCGCGCGCGGCGGCTTCGGCGCGTTGCTGCATGAGACGGTGGCGTCGCGCCCCCGGGATCATTACGTCGAAAAATCGCTACCGAGTGCCTTGGCTGGGACCGACCTTTTGGTGTGGCTCCGGGGACGAGGTATCGACCGGCTTGCGGTCGCAGGCTATATGACGCAAAACTGCGTAGCAGCCACGATCACGCACGCGGTCCATGAAGGGTTTGCGGTCGAGTTCCTGGCCGATGCCGCGGGGTCCGTATCCTATGAGAATCGCGCGGGCCGCTCGCGCGCCGAGGAGATGCACCGTGCGTTTTCCGTCGTTCTGCAGTCGCGCTTCGCCGCGGTCGTGACGACGGAAGCCTGGATCGAGGGCTTGGCCCAAGGCGCCATTTTCCCCCGAGACAGCATATTTTCCTCCTCCCGGGACGCTTGCACACACACACCGGGTATCGCCCCGAGTATTCGCGCGTCGTGGTTGCTGCGCCCCATGCAGGCATCGGATCCTCTGCGCATCGCGCGCTGGCCCGCCTATCCCGCCGAGTTTGCCGAGCTTGATTATGCGCTTCGGGACGGCGGCTGGTTTCACGAGCTTCGCGATCATCCGCGCGCCCGTGTCTTCGTCGCGGCCGAGCGGGGGGAGCCGATCGGGTTCACCATGCTCCTGCCGACAGACGAGTCAGAGGCCGAGTTTCGGATCGCGCTGCACGCTGACCATATCGGTGCGGGTCTGGGGCGGACATTGAGTGCCCAGACGCTTGCGATCGGTTTTTGCGGGCTCGGGCTAGCGCGGGTCCATCTCGTCGTCCGCGCGGGCCATGCCCGGGCGATCCGCCTGTATGAGGATCTGGCGTTTGCCATGCGTGGGACATGCCAGAGGACGTTCGACGGCAAGGCGGCCGAATTTCTCGTGATGGATCGGGTCATGGGCGACGAAATCTAGCGCGGTTCACGGCAGGCCACCACCGAGCAGGCCACCACCGACTGCCCCGATCGGAGCACCTACGCCCCCATCAGTTTTCACGGCAGGCGCCTTTCGCTCGGTCGATTCGGGCGGCGCGGCGTCCTCCGCGCCTGTCGTTTCGTGGCGCCTAGAAACCCACCATGATATTGAGCAGTTTACGATAGGGCAGGTAGGTGGCGTCGTGCACGCGCACGAGCTGTTTGTGCCCGAACATGTCCCGCAAAGGCTTGGTCACCGCGTGCCCCGCTGGGCTCAGGAGTGCGGCTATGATCTTTTGGCGCAATGCCGATGGGATCCTGTCGCTCAGGGAGAAGGCTTGATTGGGCAGGCCCGGTATCGTGCCGGCCACTTGCAGGCGGCCCGGGAATTGCGCGTTCTGGTGTTTGAATACCGGGAGTGGCTCCAGGGCCGCAACGCAGTTTCCGTCGATGATATTGCGCGCCGCCTCGGGGAAGCTGTGGATCACGACAATGTAGGGCCGCCGGGACGGGTTGGTGAATGAGGTGTCGAGCGTCAGGGTCCCGAGGTTCGGCGGAGAGAAGGCGCAGACACTGCGTCCGACCAGTTCGCTCATTTTGGAGGGCGCGTGGTCGCTCTTTTTCGTCACCAGCACGAATTTCAGATGCCCGCTCAGGGCTACGGCCGCATGGTCATGCCAGCGCGCGATCCGCCATCCTATGAAGGATGGCCCGTCAAAGTAGATGTCGGCCGAGTTTTGGCGGACTTGGTCCATGTAGGTGAGCCAGTTGCTCGTGTAGCTAAATCGGATCGGTGCGCCGGTCGCCTGCGCCAGGAATTGCGCGATGCGCCCGTAGACCGCCTGCTCTTGCGCCTGCGATTGGCGAGGGGGTGCGACCATGATGTAGGCCTTGGAGGGGCCTGCGGCCCAGGCCGACGCACAGAAAAGGCATAGAGCCAAAGCGATCAAGCGGCGCATAGAATCTCCTCAATATCCTCGAAAAGGCCGCTTTGGCGGGTTCGGCGCAACCGCCGACGGCCTTTTCCACCCGGATTATGATTATTATTTAGTCTCAATTATAGCCTAGACGCTGCGCCAGGGCTTGCAAGCGCGGGCTTGCGCGCTTCGCTGGGTTCCGGGCGCGCCTCTGTTCGGCTTGGCGTCCCCATAGGGAGACTGATATAGTCAGCGGGCGACAGACGGCTCGCGGGAGAGACCCACCCTTCGGGGTATGGGCGCCGACGACGCAACCGCCCGGAAACGTACCGGCAAAGGGACCGCGAGGCCATTTTCGTCGACTCTGGAGAGAGACTGCGTGGCAGTCCACCGAAGGGGCTAAAGCTCTCAGGTTGTGGGACAGAGGGGTGGCTTTCCGAAGCGCTCGCAGCCCAAGGGCTGCGAGTTCGTGTGTATTGAACGCGAGATCTCTCATGGGTCACAGAACCCCCCTATATGAAGAGCACGTCAAGGCCGGCGCCCGTATCGTGGATTTCGGGGGCTGGGATATGCCCCTCCACTATGGCTCCCAGATTGCCGAGCACCACGCTGTCCGCCGCCAGGCCGGCATCTTTGACGTATCCCATATGCGTGCGGTGGAGGTTCGCGGGGAGCGCGCCCGTGACTTCTTGCGCCACGTGCTTGCCAACGATGTGGACCGCCTCGCGGTCCCCGGAAAGGCCCTCTACGGCTGTCTCCTGAACGAGCAGGGGGGCGTGCTCGACGACCTTATAACCTACTTCATCGCCCCCGACTGGTTTCGTCTGATCGTTAACGCCGGCCCCGCCGAGCGCGACATTGCTTGGCTGCGCGGGCATGCGGGGGCGTTTGCCGTCGACATCGCGCCGCGCCCCGATCTGGCCATGATCGCCGTGCAGGGGCCGCAGGCCGACGCCGCGGCCTCACGGGTGCTGGATGCCGCCGCCTTCGCCGCCCTCGGTCGTTTGCCCCCCTTCCATGCTGCATTCACGGGGGACAGCTTCGTGGCGCGCACGGGGTACACGGGCGAGCAGGGCTTCGAGATGCTCGTCGACGCGCATGAAGTCGCGGCCCTCTGGACGCGTTTCGTGGCCCAGGGGGTCGCTCCCGCGGGGCTCGGCGCCCGTGACACCCTGCGGCTTGAGGCCGGAATGAATCTTTACGGACATGAGATGGATGAACAGGTCTCGCCGCTCGAATCGGGCCTCGCCTGGACCGTCAATCTCGCCACCGATCGCGAGTTTATCGGCCGTTCCGCCCTTTTGCGGCAGCGTGCGCAGGGTCTTGCGCGTAGGCTTACAGGCCTCGTCCTGCAGGGAGCGGGGGTGGTGCGCGCGGGCCAGGAGGTGCGAGGGTCCTTTGGCGTGGGGACGGTGACGAGCGGGAGCTTCTCGCCGACCCTATCGCGCGGTATCGGTCTCGTCCGGGTACCGCTCGCGGCTTTGGACGGGGAGGTCTGCGCGCTTGCCGGACGTTCCGGGCAGGCGCTGGCCGCACGGCTGGTCGCGCCCCCTTTTGTGCGCCACGGACGCGTCCTGATCGATCTATAGACGGGAGGAGAGATGAGTAAAGTACCGGGGGATTTGCGCTACACGAAGAGCCACGAGTGGGTCCGCGCGGCAGGTGCCGATATCGTGGTCGGCATCACCGATCACGCCCAGGATCTCATGGGCGATATGGTATTCGTCGAGCTCCCGAAGCCCGGGACCGAGCTTGTGGTCGGCAAGGAATGCGCGGTCGTCGAATCCGTCAAGGCCGCGTCGGATGTGTATGCTCCGCTCGCGGGCGAGGTCACTGAGGTGAACGAGGCGCTGGCCGGTGCGCCCGAGACCCTCAATAGCGATCCTTACGGGGAGGGCTGGCTCTTCAAATTGCGACCCCATGATCCTGAGGCGGTCCGCGCACTCCTCGACGCTGCCGCCTACGAGTCCTTGCTGGCCTCCGAAGGTTAGATCATGCCCTTCATCCCCCATACCGCGGCCGATCGGGACGCGATGCTTGAGACCATAGGCGCGGCCTCGGTCGAGGATCTCTTCGATGAGATCCCATCGCGGCTGCGTTCAGCGCCGCTTGCCGGCGTGCCGGAGGCGATAACGGAACAAGAGGTGAGTCGCCTCATGCGTGAGCGCGCCGCCGTTGACGGCGAGTTCCTGACCTTCCTGGGCGCCGGCGCCTATGAGCACCACATTCCGGCGGCGGTTTGGGAGATCGCGAGCCGCGGCGAGTTCTATACCGCCTATACGCCCTATCAGGCCGAGGCGAGCCAGGGCACCTTGCAGGTGCTCTACGAATTCCAGACGATGATTACGAGCCTTGTCGGTCTCGATGTCGCCAACGCCAGCCTCTATGACGGCTCATCGGCCTTGGCCGAGGCCGTGTTGATGGCCGTGCGGCTGCATGGCCGGTCGCGACGCGTGCTGATTCCCGAAACCGTTCACCCCCTCTACCGCAAAGTCGTGGAGGCGGTGGTATCGGCGCAGTCGATCACGCTCGAGATCGTGCCCATGGGCACCGATGGCACGACCGACCTGGAGGCCCTGAAGGCGCGTCTCGACGGGGCCGCGGCGCTCGTCATCCCCCAGCCGAACTTTTTCGGTTGTCTGGAGGACGTGCATGCCTTGACTGCCTTGGCCCGGGATCACGGTCTCGTGGCCATAGGACTCGTGAACCCCGTCTCCTGCGCATTGCTTGCGCCGCCGGGAATGTGGGGCCCAGGTTGTGACATCGCAGTCGGCGAGGGGCAGCCGCTCGGCGCGCCCTTGTCCTCGGGCGGACCCTACTTCGGCTTCATGGCCTGTCGGAGCGAGCACGTCCGCCAGATGCCTGGACGCGTCGTCGGGCGCACGGTCGATGTCGCCGGCCACGAGGCCTTCACGCTCACCTTGCAGGCGCGCGAACAACACATCCGCCGATCCAAGGCGACCTCCAATATCTGCACGAACCAGGGTCTGCTCGTGACCGCAGCCACGGTGCACATGGCGCTCTTGGGGCCCGAGGGTCTGCGCCGCGTGGCGCTCGCCTCGCACGCCCATACCGCCGATTTGCGCGCGCGCCTGACCGCCATACCGGGGGTGCGCGCAGCCTTTCCGGCGACGCCGTTTTTTCATGAAGTGGCGCTTAGGCTCCCGGTGCCGGTGCCCGAGGCCCTGCGCGCCCTCGAGGCGCAGGGCATTCTCGGCGGTTATGCGCTCGGTGAGTCCTTCCCGGAGATGAGCGACGGCCTGCTTGTGTGCGCCACCGAGACCAAGACCCCGGACGATATGGCGCGCTACGCCGAGCATTTGGAGCGGATCGTGATGAAGCGCCGTCTCGATCCCCCCTGCGCATACAAGGACGACAACCCAAGGAGCTCTTAAGACATGGCAAAAATCACCCTGAAAGGCACCCCCTGCACCACCTCCGGCGATCTTCCAAAAGTCGGCACCAAGGCGCCGGATTTCAAGCTCGTCAATGGTTCGCTCGCGAACGTGGGTCTTGGCGATTTCAAGGGCAAGAAGAAGATCATCAGCATCGTCCCGAGTCTCGACACGCCGGTGTGCGCCATAAGCACAAAACGTTTCGACGAATATGCCGCCAAGGACAAGAACACGGTGGTGCTCGTGGTGTCTTCCGACCTGCCGTTCGCGCAAGGCCGTTTTTGTTCGGCCGAAGGCACCTCGCATGTCGTGCCGCTGTCTATGATGCGCGACCGCCATTTCGCGCGCGATTACGGGGTCTTGATTCAGGACGGGCCGCTCGAGGGGATAACAGCCCGCGCGGTCGTGGTCCTTGATGCTGAGGACCGGGTTGCGCACGCCCAACTCGTAGCCGAGATCGGTCAGGAACCGGACTACGCTGCTGCCATTGCTGTCCTGAAGTAGCCGCCCGTGCTCATATTCGAGAGAGGCCAGAGTGGGCGGGTAAACGGCGCGCAGATGCCGCATTCGTTGCCCGAGCCCGGCGACATTCCGCCGGCGCTCCTCAGGCGCGAGCCGCCCGTCCTGCCGGAGGTCTCGGAGCTGCAGGCGGTCCGGCATTACACGCGCTTGAGCCAGCGGAATTTCTCCATCGATACGCACTTCTATCCGCTCGGTTCGTGCACGATGAAATATAACCCCCGGGCCGCGCACGCCGCGGCGATCCTGCCGGGCTTCGCGAACCGTCATCCGCTCGCGCCCGAGTCGACAGGCCAGGGTTTTCTCGCGTGTCTTTTCGAACTGCAGGAGATGTTGAAAGACGTGACCGGCATGCGCGCGGTGTCGCTCACCCCCATGGCCGGGGCTCAGGGCGAGTTCGCGGGTGTGGCCATGATCCGCGCCTACCATCGCTCTCGTAACGACCACGTGCGCGACGAGATCCTGATCCCCAAGGCGGCCCACGGGACTAATCCAGCGACCGCGGCTATGTGCGGTTACCGTGTGCGGGAGATCGACGTGCGCCCCGATGGTGACATCGACCTAGCAGCGCTCGATGCGGCCATCGGACCGCAGACCGCGGGCCTCATGTTGACTAACCCCTCGACCCTGGGTGTCTTTGATCGCCACATCGAGGAGATCGCGCGGCGTGTGCATGCCGCGGGTGGGCTTCTCTATTACGACGGCGCGAACCTGAATGCCATCCTGGGCCGGGTCAAGCCCGGGGACATGGGTTTCGATGTTGTGCACCTGAATCTCCACAAGACCTTTTCCACCCCTCATGGTGGCGGCGGTCCGGGCGCGGGGCCTGTGGGTGTAAGTGAGCGGCTCCTGCCGTTTTTGCCGGTGCCCATGGTCGCCGAGAGCGGCGGGCGCTATAGCTGGATCACGGAGAAGACCCGCCCGCAGACCATCGGCCGTTTATCGGCCTTCATGGGCAACGCGGGTGTGCTTTTGCGCGCCTATGTGTATGCGCGGCTTGTCGGACGTGAGGGCATGGCGCGGATCAGTGACTACGCCACCTTGAATGCGAACTACCTGCTCGCGCGCCTCGGCGCCTTGGGGTTCGAGCCCGCCTACAGGCGTCGCCGCGCCACGCACGAGTTTCTGTTGACCTTGAAAGGCCTCAAGGAAAGAACCGGGGTGACCGCGCTCGATGTCGCCAAGCGCTTGCTCGATAAGGGCTACCACGCGCCGACCATCTACTTTCCTTTGATGGTTCCGGAGTGTCTGTTGATCGAGCCGACCGAGACCGAAAGCCGCGACGAGCTCGACGGTTTTGTGGCGGCCATGGCGGAGATCCTCGCCGAGGCCTCGTCCACGCCGGACGTTCTGAAGGCTGCACCCCATACGCTGCCTGTGCGCCGCGTGGATGAAGTGCGCGCCGCGCGCGAGCTCGACCTGGCCTGGAGGCCTGCGGCGACCCACGCCTGAGCCCGGTGGCAGCCACCTGTCGGGCCTTTTCTTCCATTCGGGCCGGTTGCGATATCGGGAGGCCTCGGTGGCGGTTATGCTGTGCGCCATTGGGTTACCCGTGTTCAGCGGCCGGTCCACTCACGAGGATTTTAGGGACAATGACCACGTTGATTTGCGGATCCTTTGCGTTCGATACGATTATGGTGTTTCCGGACCAGTTTGGACGACATATTCTTCCGGACCGGCTGCATATTTTGAATGTGTCGTTTATGGTGCCGACCATGCGGCGCGAGTTCGGGGGCTGCGCCGGCAATATTGCTTATAACCTGATCGCGCTGGGCGGCAAGGCCGTGCCCATGGGTACGGTCGGCGAGGATTTCCTCCCTTATGCCCAATGGATGGATCGGCACGGCATCGCGCGTCGCCATGTGACCGAGGTGCCGGGGACGTATACGGCGCAGGCCTTCATCACGACTGATCTGGATGACAACCAGATCACTGCCTTTCATCCCGGGGCCATGGGCGAGTCGCACCGCAACCGCGTCGCCGATGCCGCTGGCGTCACGCTCGGCATCGTCTCGCCGGATGGGCGACAGGGCATGATAGACCACGCGCGGCAGTTCGCGGAGGCCGGCATACCCTTCATTTTTGATCCGGGTCAGGGACTACCTATGTTCGAGGGCGCGGAACTGCTCTCATTTGTTGATCAGGCCGATTATGTGTGCGTGAACGACTACGAGGCCCAGATGCTTGCGACCCGTACCGATGTCGGTATCGCTAAGCTTGCCGCGCGCACCCGCGCTTTCATTGTGACGAAGGGCGCCGAGGGCTCGGAGATCCATGCCGAGGGGCACGTCTATCACATCCCCCCGGTGCGCGCGGACAAAGTCTGCGATCCCACCGGATGTGGTGACGCCTACCGCGCGGGCCTACTTTTTGGGTTGGAAAGAGGCTTCGACTGGGAGACCAGCGGGCGCGTCGCATCGCTCCTCGGCTCTCTGAAGATTGAGCACAACGGGACACAGAATCACACCATAGACGCCGAGGCCTTCGGCGAACGTTTCGCCAAGGTCTTCGGGTATCGTCTGAACTGACTGAGGGCATCTCTACATGTTGCTGGAATCGGTGTTTGCCTTACTGAAGTCCGTGCCGGCCATTTTTTATGCGATCACCACCGGGTCGACTATCACACTAAGCGGGCTCTACATGCAAAACCGCAGCGAGTCCGAACGCAACAGGGAGCGCCTGCGTCATGATGCCCTGATGCGCGATCGCGAGCGCGACATGGCGCTGCGTCGCGAGGTTTATCTCAAGTCGGCGGAGGCCTTGGCCCACGCCCAGGAGTATCTGGCGGGGTTCGCGCGCGACGATCTGGGCACGGGTCAGCACGAGGCGCTCATCCGGGGCATAGGCGGCGACCTGAACAAGGTGCATATCGTGGGGTCCATGCCCACCGTGCAGGCGGTCGTCACCGCCAACGAGTTCTTCGTGCGCAGTGTCGCCGATCTCGGGGTCGAGCAATTGCCCGTGAAGCGGCTGAAGGAAGACATCAAGGTCCAGGAGCTCTTGATCGAGGCGGCCGGCGGGCGGCGCGACGAGGCGCTCGCGCGGATGCGCGAGATGGACCAGGCGCAGGCCACGCAGTCGGCCTTCTGGGACGTGCAGAACCAGATATTGACCGAGGCCCAGACCGCGATCGAAGGGGCCATCGAGCGCATGCGCGACTTGAAGCAGGCGCTCTTGGTGGCCGAGGCCAAGTTGCTGCGCGACGCGGCCAATGCCGGGATCGCCTTTGGGGCGCTGGTCGTGCGTGCCAATGTCGCCATCCGCCGGGAACTGGAGATGCCCTTGGACGCCGAGGCCTATCTCGGGCTTATGGAGCGTTCCCAGGAAGCCGTGGCGCGCGACGTCGGCAATTTCCACGAGCAGGCCATGGAAGACCGCAGGACGCTTGCCGAGGCCCATGCCGCGCCACCGCGCGACGCCTTCGTCCAGTGGTTCGGGCGGGGCAAGGAGGCCGCGGATCCGCCGGCCGCCAACGCAGCAGTCGCGCAACAGGGCTGAGGGGCTGTACGTAGCTATTAGAACTTGATCCCATCGCGGATGAGCCCGCGATTCGCGGGGTTGGTGGCGAGAAGGCCCACGCACATGCCGATTCGCCTCATGAACGAAAACATGGGCTCATCAGCCTTCGGGCCCGGCGCAAACCAGGCCCGCTGTACGGGGGCATCCACGCGAAAAGTCTAGCTTCGAAAGCCGAGAGCGAGAGCGTGTCGGCCTTGATGGCGGCCGCGATCGCGTCCTGGCGTCCGATAGGCCGGGTGGCGCGTATCGGCAGGTACCGAAACCAAATTCCTAGCCGATAGGCCACGCGGAAATTGCCCATATTAGGATGTGAGACGTGCGCTTCCTGCGATGCGACGGCCCACGAAATCCGGCTCTTCCGTACAAAGCGTCGGTAGTTGGCGTGGCTAATCGAGGCTTTTAAGGAAGATTTTCCGTACGACGGCGATCATGCGGCGTTCTCGGTCCGTGACGGACGGATCAGCACTTCGGCGGAAATGCCAAGGTGCTCGTGTAAGCGCCGGATCATGCTGATCGACAGGCTGCGCTTGCGGTTCAACACTTCCGCGACGCGCGTTCGCGTTCCGATGAGGGGTTCCAGGTCCTTGCGCGAAAGACCCTGCTGCTCCATGCGGAACTTGATCGCTTCGACCGGATCGGGCGGGTCCATTGGGTAGTGCTCCGCCTCGTAGGCGTCGATCAGCGTCGCCAGCACGTCGAGCCGATCACCCTTCGGTGTGCCGCTCTTCGCACCCCAAAGACGCTCGACCTCGGCGAGGGCTTTCTCATAATCCGCTTCCGTCCGAATCGGCTTCAGCTCATTTGCCATGCTCCACCTCCGTCACGTCGATCCGGTCATAGTCCTTGTGCGTGCCGATCCATTTGATCCAGACAATGCCCTTCTCAAAATCAACCGCTACGACCAGCCGGTATGCGTTGCCCTTCACGTTGAAGACAATGCGCTCGGCCGTCACGATGCTGGCGGTGGCATAGGACTGCTTCACCTCGGCCGTGCTCGTCCAGCACGCCTTCCGGACCTCCTCGAACCAGGCATCCAGCGCGGCCTTGACCGCCGGCTGATCCTTGTGTCTGCTGAGCGATTCGACAAACTTCCGCAAGGTTCGCCGGGCGATGATCCGCATGAAGGTACTCTATCATGCGCCCATTTCGGGCGCAACCCTTAGCCTTTTCGGCTCCTCAGCAGAATCTGTGGGTAAGCTCTGGCTCCGGTAACGTGCCAAGCTTATGATAAAGCATGATCTTTATGGCTTTTGGGGTGCGAAATCCATAAGATGTCCTGATACTCGCTTTGAGTTTGTTGTTTAAGCCCTCGACGGCACCAAGAGAGACCTCATCACGGGCTGCGAACCAGTTCAAGATAAGCGGCTTGTGCACACGGATCATGCGCGCGATCTTCTTCATCGGTTCCAAGCGCGATCGCATCACCTTCTTACACCATTGATCCATGAACTTTTCGGCCCATGCCGGCGAGACGTACTCCCAAAACATCTGGAACTCCTCCTTGAGGAGATAAGCTCGTATGGATTTCAAGTTGTACGAGAGCAGGTCTTTGAGTTTGATCGCTTGGTTCTCGGTCAAGTTCTCGGGGCGCTTTAAGAGGCACCAGCGCGAGTGTGTGAGGATGACCTTCGCCCCATGAGCGAGAGATTTCAGGGCGCGTGTTTCCTGCGCACGCACCTCATCGATCGCTTTGTTCATCTTGGCGGCAATATGATAGCGATCCAGGATGTTCAGGGCGTTGGGGGCGTGTCGCGCGATGACGTTCAGGTAGGGCTTCCACATGTCCGAGCAGACGAACTCAATCGCCGCACTGCGTTCCTTGCCAAACCAGACAAAGAACCGAGACAGGCTCTTCTCTTGGCGATTCTCGATGACAAACAAGAGCCGCTTCATGCCCTCGTTGATTTGATACACGAGCGTGAGGAACTTGCCCTTCTTCCAATAGATCTCGTCTACGCCGAGGGCCGAGATGCCGGTAAGATCCAGGCGTTCGCGGCCCCAAATCACGGCCATCTCCACCGAGCGAAAAACGCTTTCCCGGCTGGTCTGGAAGCGCCGCGAGACCACCTGCCAGCTCAGCAGCTTGGCCCAACTGGCGAGGAACCAGGCGAAGCTTTGCGTGACCGGGCGTTTACCCAAAGCCCACGGCGGATGCTCTACATGGATACCACACTGATCGCACTCTAACCGCCGGGGCGTATACAGGAACCAGGTCGGCATGCCCCACAACGGCACGAATTGAAAGCGTCGCTCAGAAAGGCTGTCATACCCCGGCGCCGGCCGCAGGCACTGGGAGCAGTGGCCTGATTGGCTGTGATGCGCGCGTAGCCCGATCTCGATGGAGGGCGTGGCCGATAAACCTCCTTTGCGCGTTTGGCCGGCCGGGTGGATACGGCTCGACTCATAGACAAAGCCCTTCATGGGTTCCACACGGTTTAGTAGTGTCTTCAAGGCGAGGTGCATAGATCATCCCGTTCTGAGAAACTGGGAGTATGGGAAACTGGCTCACTCTACTCAAGCATAAAGATCCCCACGCCGCCCCGCGTCTCTGCGAGAGGTGTTCAGGCCCTTCGCTCAAACGCAAGATTGCCACCTACCCGGTCGATCTGACGGGCCGGCTCGCTGGCCGACGCGTCGATGTCTACCGCGTGGAGCTCGATCAATGTCGCCAATGCGGTCATCTCATGCCTACCACCGAGGGACAAGCCAAGGTGAAACGCTGCGTCAAAGTCGGAAAGAAAATCTTCCTTAAAGGCCTCGATTAGCCACACCGGCTACCCACACTTTGTGCGGAAGAGCCGCCTTTTCTATCCAGCTCCGCACTCGGGCGGCGGGCCGAAGGATCAAGCTTCGTTTTTAGTCCTGATCATTTCGAGAAAAGTCGCCGGCGCGGCTGCATGAATCTCGCGGTTCAATCCCTTCTTGCGGGAACCGCCACCGCTGACCATGTTCTTTACCGCCAAAACCTCCGTGGCGATGACACCAAATTGGCTTACAAGCCGACTGCTCGTCTGGTGCAGGAAGTCTTTCCTGGTGCGGCCCACTTTGGCGTGCAACCGGGCCAGATGCTGAATGGCTTTGCGAAGATTGACGGATACATTTCCAGGAGCCGCTCCGATTGGGCGGCATTGGGATACAAACAGTACGTGACCTTGCGATTCGCCATGCTCTCATTATACGCGGTTACCATGACGACGCTAACGCTAAGCACCCTGCATCATTGTGTTTATAACCTGAACTATCACTTGGTTCTTGTCACGAAATACCGCCGCAGGTGCATGAGCGGTCTCATGCGGGACCGGCTGGAAATCATCTGCCGCAGCACTGCGGCAAAATGGGAATGTGAAGTACTGGAGTTCAATGGCGAGACGGACCATGTGCATCTGCTCCTGGCGCTGACGCCAAAGGTATTGCCTTCCGCCTTTGTGAATAATCTCAAAACGGTCACGAGCCGACTGTTACGCAAAGAGTTTTCCGACCATCTCAAACGGTACTACGGGAGTAAACCGGTATTCTGGAGCCGAAGTTACTGTATCCTGACTGTGGGTGGAGCGCCCCTGTCTGTGCTCAAGCCATACATCGAGCAGCAGGAAAGGCCGGAATAATCGCCCTGCGGGTGATAGCGCCGTTCATTGCCGGCCGCATGGCCGGTCACCGCCCCCTAAATTGCTGCGCAATTATAGGCGGAGCACTGCGGCGCGTTCTGGTAGAGGCCGGTCATGGGCCACACGATCTCCATGATCTTCGTGGCTTGACGGCACCCTGATGCGATGCCGAGCACCATGAAAGTCGCGGACGCGAACGCCGGGGCAAGTGATGTCCAGGGCGGGGATGGAAAGGATGCGGTGGTGGGGTAAGGGGGTACCTCGTAATGGGCCCTCCATTTTGTGCGCTAGGGGAAGGAGCCGGCTCCACCCTATGGGGACTCTTGGGGTCCGCCGCTCGTTCGACGGTCCCGCGGAAGGCTTGAGGGCTTTCGGCGCCAGCGCCCAGTCACGCGTCCCTCGTCGTTGCTGGACCTGTTCGCCTTTGATAGGGTGGCTCCTGTTAACAGGTCTTTTTCGAGCCGCTTATCATGCGTATCAAGTTTTCCGAAGACGTGGTGCCTCTGGCGGATCTGAAGGTGAATCCGGGCCGCGTTGTGAAACACGTGACGGATGCCCATCGTGCCGTGCTGCTTACCAGCCGAGGCCGCGGAGTCGCAGTCGTCCAATCGGTTGCGGATTACGAGAAGACCGAGGAGGAGCGGGCCTTCCTCCGGGGCGTGGTCGCGGGACTCGCGGATTTGGAAGAGAGGCGTGAGATGTCGCTTGCCGAGGCGAAGAGGCGGCTCAGTCTGGAATAGCGGATAGGCCGATAGGCGCGTCGATAGACACGACGAGGATCGCGACCTCGGTGTATCGCATCGTGGACCGTCACGGCGGAGAGCCGCGCCTATCTCCTGACCAGGGCCAAGCCCTCCGCCTCCCACAGCACGCAGCCGCCCGCGAGACTCGCGACCTCGGTAAAGCCCATCTGTTGCAGGGTATCGGCGGCCAGCGCGCTGCGGGTCCCCGACTCACAATAGAGCACCACGCGCCGCCCTTGGGCCGAGCACAAGGGCTCCACCCGATGGGGACTCTTGGGGTCCGCCGCCTGTTCGAGGGTCCCGCGCGGGATCAGGGTCGCGCCCGGGATATGGCCGCTCTCGAATTCGGCGGGTTCACGGATATCGACTATGAGGACTGTCTCATTGTCCTCGAGCAGGCGATCGAGTTCATCGGGCGCGATCTCCTGGATGCGGCTGCGGGCCTCTGCTACGAAATCGCCGAGACTCATGGGCATGACGGTGTTTCCTCCACGGTGCCGTTCGTTATTCTGCTAAAGGGCGGTGCGCGCGAGCAAGGCCTCGAAGGCCTGCTCGTCGGTCACCGGCGCCTCACAGCGCAGGCCCTGGCAAGCATAGGCCACCACGGGGCCTGCAGGGGCGCGTGCAGCGAGCCCCTCCGGCAGATCGCGCGCATCCTCGGGGATGGCGAACACCGAACGGCGCGGGGCGAAGTCTTTGCGGGCGCGTTCCTGCCATTGGGCGAGAGGGTCCGCCGCCCCGCGCAGGATGATGATGGGTGGTGGGTCGGTCGCGTCCTCCCAGGCCTCGATGAGCGTGGTGTGCATCGAGGGGTAGTGGGCAAGCGCCCCTTTACCTGCCGCGACGGCGCGTTCTGCGTGCGCCTCGAGCGCGGGGTCGGCGAGCAGGTGGGCGAGGCGCAAAAGCGCCGAGGCGGCCACCGCGTTGCCCGAGGGCAGGGCGTCGTCAGAGAAGGTCTTGGGCCGGTAGAGGGGAGTGTCATGGTCGCTGGCCGTGAAGTAGAACCCGCCCTCTTCGGGGTCGGCGAAATCCGCGATCATGCGTGCCGCCAAGGCCCGCGCAAACGTCAGATCGGCGTCTCGCCAGCGCGCCATCATGAGCTCGAGCACGCCGTCGAGCAGGAAGGCATAGTCGTCCAGGTAGCCATAGGGGCTCGTGCGACCGTCTTTGGTCACGGCGGCCAGACGCGTCCCATCCCAGAGATCCCGGCGCATCCGGTCGCAGGCCCGTTGCGCGGAATCCACAAAGCGTGTGATGCCCAACAGCCGTCCGGCGCGTGCGAGCGCCTTGATCATGAGTCCGTTCCACGCCGTCAAGATCTTATCGTCGCGCGCAGGCTTCGGGCGCGTGGCGCGGATGGCCGTGAGTTGAACGCCGGCCTGCGCCAGGCGTTGGGCGGCCAAGTCTCCCGACACGCCGAGATGCGCGGCCACCTCCTCGAGGGGGCGCGCGATCATGAGATGGTGGGCGTGCCCTTCGAAGTTGGGGGGCAGGTCCAGCCCGAAATACGCCACCGCCACCGCCGCCTCGTCTGCGCCGAGCCGCGCCTCGACCTCGGACCGTTGCCAGAGATAAAAGGCCCCTTCCTCGCCCTCGCTGTCGGCATCCAGGGTGGCGTAATAGCCGCCCTCGGGGGCCTGCATGGCCCCGAGCACCCAGTCGCCGGACGCGATCGCGACATCCCGGAAGCGGTTGTCGCCCGTGGCCAAGAAGGCTTCGGCATA
This sequence comes from Pseudomonadota bacterium, assembly GCA_021784755.1. GTDB lineage: Bacteria > Pseudomonadota > Gammaproteobacteria > Acidiferrobacterales > Acidiferrobacteraceae > Acidiferrobacter. The sequence continues at coordinate 32,029 of JAJYHM010000050.1, read as the reverse complement.
CAGGGGGATCAGTTGGGCGTTGTCATAGAGCATCTTTTCGAAGTGCGGGATGTGCCACTGCGCGTCGACGCTATACCGGAAGAAGCCCCCTTCGAGGTGGTCATAAAGTCCGCGGTCGGCCATGGCGCGCAGGCTCGCGCGCGCCATCGAGAGCGCCTCGGGATCGGGCTTGCCCGGGGAGCCGAGCAGAAGCCTTCGCACGCCGCCCGGGTGAGGGAACTTCGGGGCGCCCCCGAACCCGCCGTTTGCCCTATCGAACTGCCCTTTGAGCTCGGTGAGCGCGCGCAGGGCCTCGGATGTGTCCGTTGTTTGGGTGCCGCCACGGGGGTTTGCACGTCCCTCGGCCCTCAGGGCCTCGCGCAATTGCGGTGCCTGAGCTGTAAGTTCCGCGCGATGTTCCCGGAAGTAGTGCTCCACTTGCTCGAGCAGGTCGGGGAACGCCGGCAGCCCAAAGCGGGGTTTCTTCGGAAAATAGGTCCCCCCGAAAAACGGCGTCAGGTCGTCGGGCGCCAGGAACATGGTGAGCGGCCAGCCGCCGGCGCGGCGCGCGAGCAGATTGTGGGCGGCTTGGTAGACGCGGTCCAGGTCCGGGCGCTCTTCGCGGTCGACCTTGATGCATACGAACAGGCGGTTCATGACCGCGGCCACATGGCGGTCCTCGAAGGACTCGTGGGCCATGACATGACACCAGTGGCACGCCGAGTAACCCACCGACAGCAGGATCGGCTTGTCGGCCAGCCGCGCCTCCCGTAGGGCGCGGTCGTCCCATGGCTGCCAGGCCACCGGGTTGTCGGCATGCTGCCTGAGGTAGGGGCTCGTTTCGCTTGCGAGCCGATTGCTGAGATCGGTCGTGTCCATGGCGCCTTCCAAAATCCCGATTGTACCCCGCAAGCCGCGCCGCGCACCCTTCCTTGGGTATAATGGCGGCATGTCTCTCCCAACTATTCGTTTGCGACCGCGCGAAGATCGGCGCCTGCGTGCCGGCCACCTCTGGGTGTTCAGCAACGAGATCGATTGTGATGCCACGGCGCTCACCGCTTTTACGCCGGGCGATCTCGTGTGTGTTGAAAGCGCCCGCAGGCGCCCCTTGGGGGTGGGTTATGTGAACCCGAAGTCCCTCATCAGCGTGCGGCTCATGAGCGCCGATCCGCGTGCGGTCATAGGCCGGGATCTGATCGTCGCGCGTGTGCAAGCCGCGCTCGCGTGGCGCGAACGGGCCTTCGGCCAGCCCTTCTACCGGCTCATCTTCGGCGAGGCCGACGGCCTCCCGGGTCTTGTCGTCGATCGTTATGGCGATGCGCTGGTCGCGCAGTTCACGACCGCTGGCATGGAGTGCCTGAAGCTGCTCGTGATCGAGGCCCTGGAGCAGGTCGTGCATCCGACCAGTATCCTCATTCGCAACGATACCGCGAGCCGCGCTCTTGAAGGGCTCCCCACCTATGTCGAGGCAGCGCTCGGCGAGCCGCCGGCCGAGACCACGGTGATTGAGGGTCTCTGCCGCTTCCGGGTGGCGCTGGGCGCGGGCCAGAAGACCGGGTGGTTCTATGATCAGCGGCCGAATCGCGCACGGCTCCTGCCGTATGTCACGCATGCCCGGGTGCTGGACCTCTTTACCTATGTGGGCGGCTTCGGGATTCAGGCCGCCGCCCACGGGGCCGATCATGTGACTCTGGTGGACGCCTCCGAGCGCGCGTTGTCCTATGCGCGCGGCAATGCCGCCGATAATGGGGTGGCGGGACACGTTCGCACCATTCAGGGTGATGTCTTTGATGTCTTACGGGAGCTGCGCGGGGCCGGTGAACGCTTTGATGTGGTCATCGTGGATCCGCCGGCCCTCATCAAGCGGCGCAAGGATTATGAGGCGGGGCTCGCTGCTTATCAGCGGTTGAACGAGGCGGCGCTCGCGGTGTTGGGCGAAGACGGGGTGCTGCTCTCGGCGTCGTGTTCGTATCATCTCGAGCGTCACGCTCTCGCGCGAGCCGTGGCAGAGGCGGCCGCCCGCCTCAAGCGGGGGCTGCAGTTCGTGGACGAGGGTGGCCAGGGTCCTGATCATCCGGTGCATCCGGCAATCCCGGAGACCGCTTACCTGAAGGCCTTCGTCGCGCGTTCCTTATCGGTCCTCTAGCGCCGGTCGTCGTCCACGCTCGCGCACGTTTCCGCGAAATTCTCCAAGCCGAACCGCCTCTTAAGCCGGATACGCGTTGTGACTCGCCCCTCTACAATGACGAACGACAAAGATGGGCAGGGGTTTTTCTTGTCCAACCGTAGGACATTGAAAACGGAGGACAGCAATGATCAGAAAAGGAGCGTTACTTAAGACAGGGATGACGGCGGCGTTGACGCTTGCGCCGGTGATCGCGTTGGCCCATGACGGGGGTTTTTCGCAAGCCGGACTTTATATCGGCGCCGGCGGCGGGGCCGCCGACAATCGCGGACTCAACGATAGCAGCTTCCCGAAACCTTTCACCCATTTCAGTGGCACGCAGGGGGCGTGGAAGGCCTTCATGGGGCTGGCCTTCAACCGCTTCTTCGCCATTCAGGCGGATTACCTGAATTTCGGCACCGACACGATTTCGACGCCGATAGGGTCGGAGCAGGTGCGCAATCGCGGCTATGACTTAAACGCGCTGCTCTCATTCCCGTTTACACCACGCCTCTCGCTCTTCATCGAGGGGGGCGCCGCGCGGTTCCGTACGCGCACCATCACGCCGATCTCCACCACCGTCACGCGCGATCACACCCACCCCGACTACGGGGCCGGTGTCCAGTATTATGTGACCCGGCACGTGGCCTTCCGGGGAGAATGGCAGGAGTTTCGCATCCCCAACAACAACACGCAGCTCTATAGCGGTGACCTCGTGCTGCGGTTCTAGACCACGCTTGGGGCCCCGTGGTCGGCGCCCGACGATGTCGGCCACGGGGCTTTCACGGCGCGATCCACAGGGTTTTGATGTTCATGAATTCGCGAACGCCATAGAGGGCGAGTTCGCGCCCGTACCCCGAGGCCTTCACGCCCCCGAAGGGGACCCTGGGGTCGCTTTTGACCATGGCATTCACGAAACTCGACCCCGTTTCCAGCCGTCGCGCGAGCGCCGCCCCCTGGACCGTGTCTTGCGTCCAGAGGCTCGCCCCGAGGCCGTAACGGTTGTCGTTGGCCTGTGCGAGCGCATGTTCCGTGTCGCGCGCGCGCAAGACGATGGCCACGGGCCCGAAGAGCTCCTCGGCATAGGCCCGCATCCCCGGACGCACGTGGTCGAGGAGGGACGGCGGATAGTAGCTGCCGGGGCCCGCGGGGATTCGGCAGCCGAACCGCGCCACGGCCCCCTGATTCAGCGCGTCCGCCACCTGTTCATGGAGGGCGGCACGCAGGTCGTGACGGGCCAGCGGACCCATGCGCACCGTCTCGTCGCCGGGGTCGCCCACCTTCAAGGCCTGGGCATACGCCTCGAATCGCTCCAGGAAAGGCTCGGATATGGCCTCCACGAGGATGAGACGCTTGGCGGCGATGCAGCTCTGTCCGGCATTCTGGAAGCGGGATCGAACGGCCGCTTCGGCGGCCGCTTCGAGATCGGCGTCGGGAAGCACGATGAAGGCGTCCGAACCACCGAGCTCGAGCACGGTTTTCTTCAGGGCCCGCCCGGCGACGGCCGCCACCGCGCGTCCGGCGGCCTCGCTGCCGGTGAGGGTCACGGCATGCACACGCGGGTCCTCTATCAAGGCGGCCACCGCCGGCGCGCGGATCATCAGGGATTGGAACAGCCCCTCGGGGGCGCCGGCCCGCTCGAAGACCTCGGCGATCGCCAAGGCGCACTGCGGGACGTTGGCGGCATGCTTTAGGAGGGCGGCGTTGCCGGCTGTGAGCGCGGCGGTCGCAAAGCGGAACACCTGCCAGAACGGAAAGTTCCACGGCATGATGGCGAGCACGACGCCAAGCGGCAAGAAGGTGACGGATACCTGCGCGTCCGGGATGTCGATGCTCTCGTCTTGCAGGAGGCGTTCGCCGTTTTCGGCGTAATAATCGCAGGCCCACGCGCATTTCTCGATCTCGCCGCGGGCCTCCACGATGGGCTTCCCGACCTCGAGGGTAATGATCCCCGCGTAGCGCTCCGAGTCGGCGCGCAGCACCGTGGCGGCCGCCTGTAGGAGTGCTACGCGCTCGCCGACACTCCGCCTTTGCCACTGCGACGCGGCGTGTGTGGCGCGTGTAAGCGCCGCTTCTAATTCCTTGGGGCTCGTTTCCGGGAAGCTCGCGACCCTTTCGTCGGTCGCCGGATTGATGCTGTCGAATGGCATGATGCGATCCTTTGCACGGTTCGTAGGCTCAAGTATAGTGATTTCTTCTCGTCACCTAAGTCAGGCCTGTGCGCGTCGTCCGAATCTTCGTTCTCGCCCTGGCGTTTTCCAGCATAGCTCACGCCGGCACCACCTCCCTCGGGCTCGACCGGGCCCGTTACCAGCAGGCCCTTACGGCGCTGAATGAGGAGCGCTACGATCGCTTCCGCCAGCTATACGGCGAGATGGACGGGTATATCGCCCGGCCTTATCTCCGCTACCACTATCTCATGGACCGCATGCGCCACGACCGGCCACAAGCGGTCGCCGCTTTTCTCGCGCGCCACGGCCAGCTCCCGGTTGCCGTGAAGCTAAGGCGCGCTTGGCTCAAGTTCTTGGCCCGCCGTCACGAAGACAAACGTTTCCTTGCCTTCTATGTGCCTGCCTTCGACTCCGATGTCGCCCTGCACTGCGACGATCTCGCCGCCCGCGCCCGCAGCGGACAGAACGTGGCGGTGGCCGTGCAGGCGGTATGGCTCACCGGCCAGTCGCTGCCGCGCAGCTGCCAAGGCCTGACCGCGCGCTGGCTACGCGCAGGCGGTGCCGACCAGGCGCATCTGTGGGCCCGCGCCAAGCTCGCCATGCGCGCGGGCAATACGAAGCTTTTGAAGCGCCTCCAGGCGGCGCTGTCCCCGGACCACGCCTTATGGCTCGCGCGATGGCTCGCGCTTTCGGCGCACCCCGCCCAAACCTTGGCGCATCTCGATTACCCGCTGACCCTGCGTCGTGCCCGCCACATCGTGCGCCAAGCGGTGGTCTCACTCGGTTATCGCAGCCCCACGCTCGCCATGACCCTCTGGCAGCAGCTACGGGCCAAGCAGCCGGTGTTGGGCGAAGACAATAACTACGTCCTGCGCGGGCTTGGGCTGATCGGCGCGGCCGATCATCTGCCCGTGGCCTTGTCTTGGCTTGCGGCGGCGGTGCCTACCGGCCAGGGCAACGGCCAGCTCGCGCGCTGGCGGGTGCGCGCGGCGCTGCGTGAGCAGGCGTGGGGCGACGTACTGATGTTCATCGACGCTATGCCGCGCGAGGTGCAAAAGGCGCACGAGTGGCAGTACTGGCGGGCGCGGGCGCTGGCATCGATGGGCCATAAGCGTCAAGCGCACGCGATCTTCGTGAAACTTGCCCGGCATTTCGGGTATTACGGGTTCCTGGCGGCCGGCCGCCTTGGCCTGCCTTACCATATTCCCAATGTCCCTCTGACCGCGCCTGCGGCCGTGATCCGGTCGGTCGAGCACCGCCCGGACATCCGCTTGGCCCACGAGCTCTTCCGGCTACACCAACATCGCGAGGCGCGCGCCGTGTGGTTTCAGGGGCTGCACGGCCTTTCGGAGGACCAGATCGAGGCCGCAGGCCTGCTGGCCTCGCGTTGGGGTTGGGGTGACTGCGCGATCCTCACGGTGGCCGGCACCGGGGCCAAACACGCGCTCTCGATCCGCTTTCCCTTGCTGTACCGATCCCTCATAGAGGCCGACGCCGGGCGCAACAAGATCGACCCGGCCTGGGTCTATGGCATCATCCGGCAGGAGAGTGCGTTCATTTTCGATGCGCGGTCCGACGTCGGGGCGCTCGGACTCATGCAGCTCATGCCCGAAACCGGGTTTATCACCGCCCGCGAGATCCATCTGTCGATCACGGGTGATCGCGACCTAATCGACGTGGCCAACAACGTGGATGTCGGAACGCATTATCTGGCGGATGTCCTGCTGCGGGCGCGCGGCGAGGAACCGGTGGCGACGGCGGCCTACAACGCCGGGCCCACGGCGGCGATCTCGTGGCTGCCGGTGAGACGCGCGCTCCCAGCGGACATCTGGATCGAGACTATTCCTTACCGCCAGACACGCGGCTACGTCAAAAACGTGCTCACCTTTACTGCTATCTACGATTACCTTCTGAAGGGTCGCCAGGATGCCCTCAAGTATCGCATGGCGCCTGTTACCCCGGCGGTGGAGGTAGCCGTGAATGGGAGTTAGGCCCGACGCGCGCGTGGTGGTGCTCGGCGGCTGCGGTTTTGTCGGGCGCGCACTTGTCAGGGAACTCCATGGCCGCGGTTACAGGCTGCGGCTCGTCACCCGCAGGCCGGATCGTCATCGCGACCTACTGGTCTTGCCGCGCCTGGAATTGTGGGAAGGGGACGTGCATGACGAGCGCTTCTTGCGGGAGCTGGCATCGGGGGCGCAGGCCTTCATCAATCTCGTCGGTATCCTGAAGGAACAAGCGCCCGGGGATTTCGCGCGGGTGCACGAGGAGTTGCCGGCACGCATGGCGCGTGCCGGGCGCGGACTGCGCTTGCTGCAGGTCAGCGCCGCGGGCGCCGACGCGGCCTCCGAGAGCGCTTATTTGCGCAGCAAGGGACGCGGCGAGGCGCGCCTGCGGGCGCTCGCGCCCGAGGCCATCGTCGTGCGACCCAGTGTGATCTATGGCCCTGGCGATCACTTCGTCGACCGTTTCCGCAAGCTCCTGCGCTGGGCGCCCTGGGGTCTGCCCGTGCCGCTAGCCGCAAGTCTGATCGCACCCGTGTATGTGGACGATGTCGCTCGCGGGATCGCCACGGCGCTGGCGCGCACGGCGGCTGCCGGCCAGGACTATGGGTTTTGTGGGCCGGAGATCCTGTCCCTTGGGGATAGCGTGGCTGCCATCGCTACGCTCTGCGGGCGGGCCCGCCCGCTGAGACTATCGGCGCGCTTGAGCTTCCTGCTTGCGCGCCTTCTTCAGCATGCGCCGGGCACGCCGTTTTCGGTGGATCAGTGGCGCACGCTGAAGGGGGGCTCGGTGTGCCCCGAGGGTGCGCCTGGCCTGTCCGACCTGGGTGTTGTCCCTCGACCCTTTCGTGAGGCTTTGGAAGCGCTCGATCGCGGCTGCGCCTGACGTGCGGTCGCACCCTTTGGACGGAAGGACGAAGGGGACATGTCGGTCACTCCCTTGGTCTGCTAACGTCTAACAAAGGGCAGGAGGACGGTCTGGGCCTACCAGAGGGCACTCGAGTCATGAATGTGTACATCGGAAATTTGTCGCGGACGGTCACGGAGGCTGATCTCGAGGTGATCTTTGAGGGCCTCGGGCACATCGTGTTCACGCACCTTGTGCCGGGCTCGAACGATCATGATGCGCGTGGATACGCCTTTGTCGCCGTAGCTGATGAGCGCCAGGCCGCGCTAGCCATTAGCGCCATGAATGGAAAATACCTCAAAGGACTTCGTCTGATCGTGCGACCGGTGCTGGATCGGGCGCGACAGGCGCGAGCCCTGCGTGCCCATAGCATGCCTCCGGGATCCCTGGAGGGTGTGGCGCGTTTTCGTTTGTTGAAAGGTGGACAGGCGCTCGACTAGACCCCGTCGGCTCTTGAGTTCCCGGTCCCGCAAGGGTGCGGGGAGGTGCGCGTACCAGCGCACGGCCCGGAAGAACGCCGGCAGATCGCCGTTTTCCAAGACCAACAACCGCCGGAATGCGGGCACCAGGCCTTCATAACTCATATACGCCCCGAGCACGGCATTATTCAGGGGCCCCCGAAAGAACGCCCCATAGCCGTCATCGCCGTGCCAGTCTCGCGCCAATCCAAGGAAGCCGCGCCGTAGGGCCTGGAAAGCGGCGCGTTTGGCCTGGGCGCGCTCGCTGGGGCTCAAGGCCGGATCCGCGTAGATGCGCGCGAGCTGCGATTGGCAGGCGCGCATGAGCGCAAGCACTTCTTCGTGACGGACGCGCCGTCGTTGGTAGGCTAAGCGCTCGCTTGCGGTCCCCTCGTCTCTCAGGAAGCGCTTGACCCCCACGGCGGCGACGGTGTCAGCGAACGATTCGTCGAAGGTAGTGGCGTTGGGCACGTAGAGGAGATCGTGTGCCAGTTCATGGAAAATGATGTGCGCGATCTCAGTCCGCCGATAGCCGATGAAGGTGCTCAAGACCGGATCGCGTAGATAGCCGAGCGTGGCGAAGGCCGGCACACCCCCCACGAACACGTCGTCACCCTGGCGCGCCAAGCGCCGCGCATAGCGCGTGGCGGCCTTCCGCGAGAAATAGCCGCGGTAGGCGACGCAGCCCGCGAACGGGAAGCACCAGCGCTTCAGGGTCAGGCGAAAGGGACGGGCGGCAAAGACGTTCCAGACGGCGTAGGGGCGATGCAGGTCGGCGTAGGCGCGGTAGTCGCCATGAAGTGCGAGCCCGAGGCGCTCACGCGCGAATCGCCGCACCGCAAGGACGTAGCGCAGGCGGTCTTTGAGCGCGGGTGTCGTGGTGGGGTCGGCCAGGACGCGCGTGATCGGGCGTTCAGCGCGCATGATCGCGGCCTCGCCGCCGATGGCCTGGGCATAGTAGGGGAGCGCGCAACCGGACAAGGCGCAGACCGCGAGCAGGACGGCCGGGAAGCCGATACAATGCCGCACTAGGCCGATTCGATCGCGAGGCACATGGAAACCTATCTGGTAGGCGGCGCGGTCCGCGATGAACTCCTCGGGAGACCGGTCATCGATCGGGATTATGTCGTGGTCGGCAGTAGCCCGCAAGAGATGGAGGCTCTGGGGTTTCGGCGCGTTGGCGCGGATTTTCCGGTGTTTCTCCATCCCGAGACCCACTGCGAGTACGCGCTTGCCCGCACCGAGCGCAAGACCGCCCCCGGCTACCGCGGTTTCGTGGTCCATGCCGACCCCGATGTGACCTTGGATGAGGACCTGCGGCGGCGGGATCTCACCATCAATGCCATGGCCCGTGGCGCGGACGGCACGCTCGTCGATCCCTACGGCGGGCTCGCCGATCTGCGGGGCGGGATTTTGCGACATGTGAGTCCGGCGTTCGCCGAGGATCCGGTGCGGATATTGCGGGTTGCGCGTTTCGCCGCCCGCTTCGGGTTTACCGTGGCGTCCGAGACCATGGCGCTCATGCGTGCCATGGTGGGCGCCGGCGAGGTGGCGGCACTGGTGCCCGAGCGCGTCTTTACCGAACTCGATCGGGCGCTCGCCGAGCCCCATCCGTGGCTTTTCGTGGAGGTCTTGCGTGCCTGCGGAGCCTTGGCGGCGCAATTCCCGGAGATCGATCGGTTGTTCGGCGTCCCCCAGCCCCCCGCATACCACCCGGAAGGGGATACCGGCGTCCATGTCTTGCTCGCGCTACGTCAGGCGGCGGCGCTCGGACTCTCGGCCCGCGCGCGCTTCGCCGTGCTTTTGCACGACCTCGGAAAGGGGCTCACGCCGCGCGAGGAATGGCCCTCGCATAGGGGTCACGAGGCGCGGGGTGTACCGCTCGTGGAGGCGCTCTGCGCGCGCCTGAAGGCTCCCGTCGAATATCGGGCGCTGGCGCGTGCGGTGGCGGCCCATCATCTGTTGGCCCATGACGCTTTGCGACTTAAGGCCGCGACCGTTCTGCGTCTCGTCGAGGCGGTCGATGGCTTTCGCCGGCCCGAGCGCTTTGAAGAGTTTCTCGGGGCATGCGAGGCCGATGCCCGTGGGCGCGCCGGTCTCGAGGACGCGGACTACCCCCAGGCGCGCTGGCTGCGGACGGTCCGGGATGCCGCCGCCGCCGTATCCGGGCGTGAGTGGGCCGCCCAGGGCTTGGCCGGAGAGCAGATCCAGGAACGCGTGCGCGCCGCGCGCACGCGCCTCATAGCAGCATTGAAGGCGGCCCGTTGAGCCTGAAGGCCGCCCGCCCCGGATGGTCCGGGTGTGGGCCCTTGCCCCAGCGATGTGCGGGTCATCCTGCGCCCGCCCGTGGCATTTCAGGCCCCCGGATGTATCATAAGTTTCTTATAGATGAGGGATGGGCATGCGCGGCTTGATAGAACGATTGCGAGGGGTGGAACGCGACATCGTGCAGGCCCCCGAGGCCGGAGGCGGCCCCTATTATGAGCCCCAGGGCACCGAGATCGCGGTATTCGAGGCGGCGTGGCGTAGGCGGCTGCCGGTGATGCTGAAGGGGCCGACGGGCTGCGGGAAGACCCGCTTTTTGGAGCATATGGCCCACCGTCTTGGGCGGCCGCTGGTGTCGGTGGCCTGCCACGAGGACCTGACGAGCGCCGATCTCGTCGGCCGGTTCCTGCTCGAAGGCGAATCGACCGTCTGGCAGGACGGGCCGCTCACCCGCGCGGTGAAGGTCGGCGCCCTCTGTTATCTCGACGAGATCGTCGAGGCCCGCACCGATTCCACGGTCATCATCCACCCGCTGACCGACCATAGACGGCGCCTGCCGCTCGAGAAGCGTGGCGTCGAGATTGAGGCCCACGAGGATTTTCTGCTCGTCATCTCCTACAACCCGGGCTATCAGACGGTCTTGAAGGACTTGAAGCCGTCGACCAAGCAGCGTTTCGTGGCCATCGACTTCCGCTATCCGAATGCCGAGACCGAGACGCGCATCGTGCAAAACGAGGTGGGGGGGTTGGATGCCGATATCGCCGCGCGGCTCGTGGCGATTGCCCACAAGGCCCGCGCCCTCAAGGATCACGGTCTGGACGAGGCGAGTTCGACGCGTTCGCTGGTCTATGCGGGATCGCTCATTGCCGCAGGCCTCCCCCCCTTGGATGCGGGTGAGGCGGCACTCGTAAGCCCTTTGACTGACGATATCGAGCTTGCCATGGCCTTGCGCGAGATCGTGAAGGCCCATTTGTCCACGGCATGACGGACGATCCCGAGGTGCGGCTCGCGCTCGTCTTGGACGAGCTGAAGGAGTTGAGTTTCGTCGCGCATCGCGATCTCTGCGCGGCGCTGCCGGCCATGGCCCCGCACGGCGCCGAGACCATTGCCCTTTGGGCCGAGACCGGCCGGGACCTGTTCTTCTATGACCGCGAGGCCGGCAAGGCCTTTCTGCGGGCAAGCCCCGGGCTTATTCGGGAGTTGGGCGCGGCCGACGTCTGGATCGAGCAGGCGCGTGATTTCCTCGCGATTCGAGGGGCCTGGAAGGCCTTGATCGCCTATCTCGACGGCCTGGTGGCGGCGGTGCGGGAGCTCGGGGTCGAGGGTGGTCGCCGCTGGGGGGCCATCGGCATTGCGTGGGGACGCGGATCCCCGGAAAACGCCGAGGTCTTTTTTCAGGCCCCCGTCTCGAGCCTCACGGCCGGTCGTGGCTTCGCGGGTCTTTCCGAGATCCTGGAGCCGCTCGCCGCCGCCTGCGATCGCGGCTTGGCCCCCGCGCTTGCGTTAAATGGCGCGATCAAGGTACGTACACTCTTGGGGCCGGACGTGATCGACGGCTGGCTCAAGCGTGGCGCCGATATTCTGAAATCCGGTCGTTTGCGCGGCGAGGCCTATTTTCGCTTGGAGGGCCCCGATAGCGATGAGGCCCTGATGGCGGTGCTCCCGGGATTTCGCAGCGCCGAGCATGAACGCTTTCTCGTCCTGATCGCGCGCGCCGCTTTTTCGTTGACGCCGTCTCTCGCGCCTCGCGGGCTTAGTTTAGACGGGACCGCCTTTGTCGAGACCGACGGCCGCACCTTGTTTGTGCCGCCCGCGTTTCCAACGCGTGAGCACGCGCTCGCGGCGCTTTTGCATCATGCCGGGCATCTGCGTTTCGGGACCTATGATGCCGAGGTCTTGGCGCGGCTCTTCGTGCAGGCAGGGATGACGCACCCGCCGCTGGATGCCGATCAGCGCGTGACCTGGCGTCCACTCTTCGCGGCCTTCGGCGAGGATCTCGTGCGTTTCCAGGTCCTGTTCGACCTGTGCGAGGATTTTCGGGTGGATGCGCGAATCCAGGCGCTGATGCCGAATCATGTCGAGCGCCTCATGGCGCTTTCCTCGACGCGTCCAGAAGGGCCGGCGGCGGTCTACTTCGATCTCGGCCGGGAGAGCCTTTCTATGTTGGCAGGGCGCGAGGTCGCCGTGGCCCCGTGGGCGGTCTTGCTCGCGCCCGACGCCGATCTCGTCACATCCTTCGTGGTGGCGCAATCGCTGTATCGGGAGGGCCGTTTCCCGGCGCTCAGCCTCGCCGACCGTGACGCCGCCTATCTTCCGGGTCGTTCCCCCAACCAAGGGCGACCTGTCTATCCGCGGCCGGCCGCACCCGCCGAGATGCCGGAGCCAGACGGCGGGGCTGTGGTGGACATCCCGGAGCCCACGCCCATGCGGCCGGCACCGATAAGCGCCGGTCACGACCCGGACACGCCGATCCCGCCCGAGGACACCAGCGGGTCGGGTGGGCGCGTAGGCGCCGGGCGGCCCCAGCCACACATCGTGTCGGCACGCGTTCGCAGGCTGCGGCCGGCAGGCGCGGGACTACCCTATCCGGAGTGGGACTATCGCGAGCAGGTCTATCGGTGCGATTGGGCGCGCGTGATCGAGCGACCCCTGATTGAGCGGGATGCGGCTTGCGCCGAGCATTTGCTCGCCCGCCATGCGCGGGTCTTGGGCAGGCTTCGACGCGCCATCCAGGCTGAGAAGCCGCGCCGCATGGCCCCGCGCAAGCGCCAGCACGAGGGCGAGGAACTCGATCTGGACGCAACCGTCGCCTATGTCGTGGATCGGCGCGCCGGGGCCTCGCCCGCGCCGCTGGTGTTTCGCAAACGCCGCCCGCTTGTGCGCGACACGGCAGTGCTGCTGCTCGCCGACCTTTCCACCTCCATCATGCAGCAGGCAGCCGACGGCGTGGGGCGCGTCGTCGATCGCATCAAGGCGGCGCTCCTGCTGTTTGCCGTGAGCCTCGAGGAGGTGGGCGACCCCTATGCCATCGCCGGCTTCGCCTCCAAGTACCGCGATGCGGTGAGCTACTACCCGATCAAGGACTTCGATGAGCGCTTCACATCCAAACAGGCGGCCATCGTGGGCGGGCTGTCGGGGCGGCTTGCGACACGCATGGGCGCGGCCATTCGCCACGCCTGCACGCGCCTGACCGACAGCGGCACCGAGCGTCGCCTGCTGCTCATCCTCTCCGATGGGCGCCCGGCTGACTACGATGACGGCGGCGACGAGCGTTACCTCCACGAAGACACGCGCATGGCCGTGAAGGAGGCGGCGGATCAGGGCGTCCACGCGTTTTGCATCACCCTCGATCCGGCCGGGGCCCCCTATCTGGAGCGTATCTTCGGCCGGGGCCATTTCTTGGTCGTCGACACCCTGGATGCGCTGCCAGCGCGGCTGCCGCAGATCTACCTGAAGTTGCGCAAGGCCGGCTGAGGGGGCGGGCCACGCCCTGGCGCCGTACGCGAGGCGCGGCTTGGAGGGGGTCTTGGCGGGCACGCGCCCGATCAGGCGAGCGCGCGACTGCGATCGAGGAGCCGGAAGCCCCGCAGCGGGGCCTTGTAGCCGCGTTCGAAGGCTATGACCTTGAAGAGTTCGCCCATCTCGTGCGGGAGCGTGAGACGCTTGACCGCCTGGATCTCTCGCAAGGCCTCGAACTCGTCTGTGGGCAGGTCCTCGCCGATGCCAAGCCCCAGGAGAAAGACCCCTTGGCTCGTGTAGCCCGCGAGATCGAGCCCCAGCGCCCGGCCCGCGTGCGCGATGGCCGTGAAGTCGACGTGCACCGTAATGTCCTGCAGGCCCGGCAGGATCAGGGGATCACCATGGGCCTGTTGGTGGAAGTGGCACATGAGCGTGCCTTGGTGGCGATCCGGGTGATAGAACTCGGAACGCGGGAAGCCGTAATCGATCAAGAGGATCACGCCGCGCGCCAGATGATCCGAGGCCTGCTGCAGAAAGTCGACGGCCCCCGGCAAGGTCTCCGACTCGTAGCCGTCGACCAGCGCGAGATCGGCCAGCGCCGCGGTAGCCTGCGCGTCTTCGGGGCCTTCGGCGAAGGCTCGGGCCCCAGCCTCATCGCGCGTCACGAGCAGGGTATGGGCGCGTCCGCCCCGCATGCGGAAACGCGCCGCCGGCAGCGCATCGAGGATCTCATTGGCGACGATGATCGAGGCCTTGGCGTCGGGCCAGTCGGCCACCGCGAACACCCGGTCGGCCCATTGCGGGATCTCCACGGCCACGCGCTCCCGCGCGATGGCGCGCAGGCGCGCGCTTCGTTCTATCATCCAGTAGCGCTCGGGGAGCGTGCCGGCCGCACCCAGGGCCTTCAGGGTGTCGATCGCCAACTGGCCGTTTCCCGAACCTGCCTCCATAATGGAGCCTCCGTGCGCGATGAGTATCGGCGTCCATTGGCGCGCCAGGGCGCGGGCCAAGTGTGTGGATATGAGGGGGGCTGTGACGTAATCGCCACGCGCCCCGAAGACCTCGCGTCGGGCGTAGTAGCCGCACTCATCGTCATAGAGTGCCCATTCCATATAATCGGCGAAGGCCATCGGTCCTTGGGTGAGGCGCGCATCGAGGACCCGTTCATTGTGCGCGAGCGCGGCCTTTTCCGGGGGTGTGAGCGCGGCCCATGCGGGAAGCGAAGAACCGGACATGGTTATGAGACCAAAAAAGGGAATAGCAGCCATTTTGTCACAAAAGGAGGAGGCCATGCAGGTGTCGGAACGGGTGGTATTGGTGACGGGTGGGGCGCGGCGGCTGGGCGCGGCCATCGTCCGCCAACTGCACGCCCGCGGCCTATCGATCGTCTTGCATTACCGCTCCTCGGCCGATGAGGCGGAGTGTTTGCGCGCAGAACTCGAGTCGGCGCGCCCCGGCAGCGTGAGCCTCATTCGCGCCGATATCCTGAGCGAAGACGCCCCGCGCGTCCTGATCTATGAGGCGCTTTCGCGTTTCGGGCGCCTCGACATGCTCGTCAATAACGCCTCGACCTTCTACCCGACGCCGCTCCAGGAGGCGACGGTCGGCCAATGGGACGACCTTCTCGGCACCAACCTGCGCGCGCCGTTCTTCTTGAGTCGTAGCGCCGCGCCGCACCTCGCCGCGCACGGTGGCGCCATCGTCAACCTCGTCGACATCCATGCTGGCCGCCCGCTCAAGGATTACCCCATTTACAGCATCGCCAAGGCCGGGCTTGCCATGTTGACGCAGTCGCTCGCGCGCGAATTGGCCCCGGAGGTGCGCGTCAATGGTGTGGCGCCCGGCGCCATCCTGTGGCCCGAGGCGGGCGCCGACCCAGCCGAGCGTGAGCGTGTGCTGGCGCAAATCCCCCTACACCGTACCGGCTCCCCCGAGGATATTGCGCGCGCCACCACCTTCCTGCTCCTGGATGCCCCTTATGTGACAGGTCAGATATTAGCGGTCGATGGCGGGCGCTCGACCGTGCTTTGAGGGTTCGGGCGTCTGGCCATCCCCACCCCAAGTCGGCGTGGCAGACATCGCTTGCTCGTCTCCGTGAGCGAGGCTCGACCAGGTGCGGCGCCGCCTGCGCGGAACCGCGTGGCCCAGGGCGCGCCTTAGCCGAAGTGATAGGTGGCGCCGAGCAGCAGCGAGCTTATGTCGAGATCATGGCCGTTGACGGCCATGGCCCGGTAGATGCGGTATTCAAGACGCAGACCGATGCGGTGTCGCAGGCGATAGGAGAGGCCTACGCCGTAAAACCCTTGGTGCAGTTCCTCCAGCATGTCATTCTGCGCAGAGCTGCCCGTGACCCTATGTTCGCCGCCGCCCCCAGTGCCTATCGTGGACCAGTCCACGAAGCCTATGCGTCCGTAGGCTCGGAACCGCCGGTCGAACCGGGGTCCTGCGGTCAACGAAACGTCGACATTGTTGACGATGGTCGTGTAGGGCTGGCCTTGATCATGGCCGAGCCAGCGACCGAGACGATTGTAACCGGCCTCCAGGGTCACCCAGGAGTCGATGGCGTACCCCGCGTAGATTCCGGCACTGGCGGCATTGCCGAGGCTCTGGGCGTCGGAGGCGCCGACATTGGCGCCCACATAAAATCCGGCGGCATGGGCACTGGAGAGTGACAAGGCGGCAATCAAGGCGGCGGCGCGGAACGTCATGGGCATGAGGCAACAACTCCTTTTGGGTGCGTTTATCGGGATTCCCGTGGGTGACCGCGTCAGGGGGTCGCGCGGCTTCGTTCGATGACAAGTCCGACCTGACCTGCGCCGCGGATCGCCCCGCGCTTATCGAGGCGCAGGCGCAGCCAGGGGACTGGAAATTCCTGCAAGACGAGTTCCGCCACGCGCTCCGCGAGGGTCTCGACGAGACGAAACTCCGAGGACTCCACGAATGCGACGATGCGTTTGGCGACCGCCTTGTAATCAAGCGCGTCACGGATGTCGTCGGATGCGGCGGCGGCACGAATATCGACCGCCATATCGAGATCGAAGACGATGGTCTGCCGAGTCTGGCGTTCCCAGTCCCAGATCCCGATGATGCAATCCGCTTTCAGATCGTGTAAATACAGCACGTCACTACTGTCTTGGGGAACGCCGTCACGCATATCTCGAATTGGGCCTATGTTTTGCCGGGGCTAGCCTATCTTTTAGGCTCCCTTTCCACGGCCATTTTGGCAAGCCGGATGCTCGGTTTACCCGATCCGCGCCACGCGGGTTCGGGGAATCCCGGGGCCACCAATGTGTTGCGCGTCGGGGGCAAGAAGGCCGCCATTATCACCCTAATCGGCGATATCCTCAAAGGGGTGCTCCCCGTGGTCTTGGCACGGCTCCTCGGGCTTGCGCCGTGGCTCGTGGCGATAGTCGCCTTGTGTGCGCTGCTCGGACACATTTATCCCGTGTTTTTTCGTTTTCGCGGCGGCAAGGGTGTAGCGACCGCCCTCGGTGTGCTTACGGCCATCGATCCCTTGGCGGGTGCCGGACTGCTGGGTATCTGGCTTGTGGTGGCAATAGTTTTTCGTTACTCGTCGCTTGCGGCGCTCACCGCCTCGGTCGCCGCCCCCTTCCTTGTGGCCGTGACCCTGCACGCCCATGTCGGCGTGTTCTTTGCCGCCACATCGGCCATGAGCGTGCTCCTCTTGTGGCGCCATCGCAGCAATATCCGCAATCTCCTCGCGGGCCGCGAGACCAAGATCGGGTCTTAAGGCGGCGAAAGCTCGTTCAGCGGCCAGCGGGGGCGAACCCCGAAGTCTTGATGGCCTGTTTGGCCTGCGGCCAGCCTCAAGCAACCGGCGTAGGCGATCATGGCCCCGTTGTCTGTGCAGAAGGCGGAGCGTGGATAGTAGAGTTTGACGCCGAGGGCGCGCGTGTCGTTTGTGAGGCGCTCGCGCAGCCTCAAGTTGGCGCCAACGCCGCCGGCAATCACGAGACGCTCGTGGCCTGTCTGAAGCAGGGCCCGGCGACACTTGATGGCCAAGGTGTCGACGATCGCCTCTTGCAGGGCGTAGGCGAGGTCATCGCGCCGCACGTCGTCCAAGGGCCGTTCGCGGGCGGCCAGCAAGAGCGCGGTCTTCAGGCCACTGAAGCTAAACTCGAGGCCCGGACGATCGGTGAGGGGGCGCGGCAGCTTGAGATCGGTCTGGCGTCCCCGCGCCGCCGCCTGGCCGATGGCAGGTCCCCCTGGAAAGCCCAAGCCCAAGACCTGGGCGCTCTTATCGAAGGCCTCGCCGGCGGCGTCGTCGCGCGATTCGCCAAGGATCGTATAGCGCCCGAGGCCTTGGACGTCGGCGAGCAGGGTGTGCCCCCCCGAGACCAGCAGGGCGAGAAACGGAAAATCCGGGGCCTCGCGTTCGAGTCGCGGCGCGAGGAGATGGCCTTCCAGGTGGTGCACGCCGAGCGCGGGTATGGTGAGCGCAAAGGCGAGCGCGCGTGCCAGCGCCGCGCCCACGAGCAAGGCCCCCGCGAGGCCCGGCCCGGCCGTGTAGGCGATCGCGTCCACGTCGCCGATCGCCACCCCGGCATCGGCCAGCAAGGTGTCGATGAGCGGGAGCAGCTTCTGGATGTGGTCGCGCGAGGCGATTTCGGGGACCACGCCCCCAAAGCGCGCATGACTCATTTGGCTGAACAGGGCGTGGGCGCGCAGGCCCACATCGCGGTCGTAGAGGGCGACGCCGGTGTCATCGCAGGAGGTCTCGATGCCGAGCACGAGCATGGATCGTGGTCCCTCAGTGAGGTCAGGAATTCACGCAGCTTAAACCCCCAGGCCGCGTTCACCAAGGCCGCGACGCCCGGATCCTGACCGTGGCGACACCGCCAAGCTAGGAGAGGTCTTGCCTGAACGGTATGTAAGCGCCTCCTTTGCCTATGCCATCGAGGACTGTGCCCGGGCCAACGGCCGCCCTAGACAGGCGGTGTACAAATCCTTCGGCGCGCGCTAGAATTCGCCGTTTACCACGGGCCCCCGGCTCAACTACCACTTATAGCGAGGTGTATTGCGTCTATGCCATCGGTGCGCGTCAAGGAGCACGAACCTTTCGAGGTTGCGCTTCGTCGTTTTCGCAGGTCGTGTGAGAAGGCGGGTGTATTCGCCGAGGTTCGTCGTCGCGAGTTCTATGAGAAGCCGACGGCGGTCCGCAAGCGCAAGGCGGCAGCCGCGCGCAAGCGCGAACTGAAGAAAATCGCCCGGGTGACCCAGCGCGCCAACAGGCCGTTCTAAGCATCCATGACACTGAAGGAGCAAATCGCCGAGGACATGAAGGCGGCGATGCGCGCCAAGGATGCCCCGCGGCTTGAGGCGATTCGCATGTTGCGGGCCGCCATCCAGCGCCGCGAGGTGGACGAGCGCGTAGCGTTGGATGATGGCGGCGTGCTCGTGGTCTTGGAAAAGCTTGTGCGCCAGGGCCAGGAATCCATCGAACAGTTCGGCGCGGCGGGTCGTTCGGATCTCGTGGAAAAGGAGCAGGTCGCGCTGGCCGTCTGGCAGGCTTACCGGCCCGCGCCCTTGTCCGCGCAGGAGATCGAAGACCTCATTCAGGAGGCCTTGGCGCATACGCAGGCGACTTCGATCAAGGATATGGGGCGGGTGGTGGCGCACATCAAGCCGCGCACGCAAGGGCGCGCCGACATGGCTGCCGTGAGCGCGCGGATCAAGGAGCGGTTGAGTTAAGGAAGGGCGTCTGTCTTCCCTATGCGGGCGCCTGGGGGGCCTGTGTGGCAACAAAGATACCATCGCCCTTCATCGATGCGGTCCTCGCGCGTACGGACATCGTCGAGTTGATCGGCGGCCGCGTGCCTTTGCGCAAGGCCGGCCGGGATTACAAGGCCTGCTGCCCATTCCATGAAGAGCGGACCCCCTCGTTTACGGTCAGCGCCGATAAGCAGTTCTATCACTGTTTTGGTTGCGGAGTGCACGGGTCCGCGATTGGTTTTCTGATGAACTATGATCGCCTGGGTTTCGTCGAGGCAGTGACCGAATTGGCCCGCCGGGCCGGCCTCGAGATGCCGCAGGAGGGCCGCCCGATGGCCAAGGCGGGGCCGGACCTGCAGCCTGTGCTGAACGCCGCGGCGCGCTATTATCAGGAGGCCTTGCGCCATCACCCGTCCGCCGAGCGGGCCCAGGCCTATCTCAAGGGGCGGGGGATCACGGGGGCGATCGCCAAGGCTTTTCAACTGGGTTACGCGCCTGCGGGCTGGAACGGCCTCCTGAACGCCCTGGCCCAGGACTTCGAGCCGGCCTTGCTGGAGCGCGCGGGCCTCGCCATTGCCCGTGAGGGGGCGGGGGGCTTTTATGACAGGTTCCGCGACCGGGTGATGTTCCCGATCGCCGATGCGCGGGGGCGTATCATAGGGTTCGGTGGCCGGGTGCTCGATCAGGGCGAGCCCAAATACATGAATTCGCCGGAGACGGCCTTGTTTCATAAGGGGCGCGAGATCTACGGCCTGCCGCAGGCGCTGGACGCCATCGACAAGGCCGGACAGGTCATCGTCGTCGAGGGCTATATGGATGTGCTCGCGCTGTCGCAGTTCGGCGTGACCCATGTGGTGGCGACCCTGGGGACCGCCACCACCCGCGAGCATCTCGACCGCCTCTTTCGTTATGCGCCGGAGATCGTGTTTTGTTTCGATGGCGATCGGGCCGGACGCGAGGCGGCGTGGCGCGCCCTGGAGCAGGCACTTTCGGCGCTGAGGGACGGGCGTCAGGTGAGTTTTTTGTTTCTGCCAGAGGGCGAAGATCCCGATACCTTGGTGCGTGCCGAGGGTCAGGCCGGATTCCAGGCGCGCCTGCGGGGCGCCACCGAACTCCCGGAGTTCTTCTTCGAGACCTTGTGCACGCGCGCCGATCTTTCGCGCCTGGATGGGCGGGCGCGGTTGGTTGAACTTGCTAAACCCTTGTTGTCGAAGTTAGCGAAAGGGGCGCTTTATGAGCTTATGATCGGTCGGTTGGCGGAGTTGAGCGCCCTGAAGGCCCCGCAGGCGGAGGTTTTGGTGCCGGCCCGCACTGAAGAGGTGCGGCGGGCGGAGCCCCTGGTCCCGGTGCGTGGCGGTTCGCTCGTGCGCCAAGCCGTGGCCTTGCTTTTGCAGTACCCCGCCCTCATTAAGGAAGTCGGGGAACTCCCCTTGGCGGGGAGACCGGGTATGGACGTACTGGCGGCGCTTGTGGCGCTGCTGCGGGAGACGCCGGGGCTGACCACGGGCGCCATTCTGGAGCGGTTTGCTGACAGCCCGCACCGTTCGACCTTGGCGCGGCTCGCCGTCTGGGAGTATCCGTCGCTGCTTCCCGATCACGAGGGGGTCATGCGTGACATCATGCGAACATTGAATGAGCAGGCCCGCGCGGCGAAGGCCAAAGAGCGACATAATTTATTGATTAATAAAGGAAGTTTGACTCCCGAGGAACAGGCGGAGCTAGTCGCCTATCTGCGGAGTCGCAATCCCGAAGGGCAGTAGCCGTCGATGTGCGATGTCGATGGCCTGCTATACTTACCAGTTAAATTTTGAGTCCCATTTCAACTAGACGGCACGAAGGGCGACCTTAATGGACCAAGAGACGCAACGCCTGCAGCTCAAGAAACTTATCCTTCAGGGCAAGGAGCAAGGGTTCCTGACCTACCGGGATATCAACGACCATTTGCCCGAAGACGTGCATGATGCGGATCAAATCGAGACCGTCATCAATATGATCAACGATATGGGTATCGAGGTCTACGATCAAGCCCCCGACCCCGATACCTTGCTCATGAAAAACGATTCGGCCCCCACCCCCGATGACGAGGAGGTGGTGGAGGAGGCGGAGCAGGTACTCGCCTCGGCCGTGGAAGGGGAATTTGGCCGCACCACCGACCCGGTTCGCATGTATATGCGCGAGATGGGCACGGTGGAGCTCCTGACGCGCGAAGGCGAGATCGATCTGGCGAAGCGCATCGAGGACGGCATCCGTCAAAGCACCGAGGCTATAGCCGCGTGCCCGGCGACCATCGTCGAGGTGTTGCGGATGATGGAGCTCGTCGAGCAAGACCAGATGCGGCTCACGGAACTCGTCGTGGATTTCGTCGACCCGCAAGCGGTCGATGAGCCCCCGCCGGAGGCCGAGCGGGATGTCGCCGCCGCCGCGGACGATGATGAGGACGAGGAGCAGGCCGACGATAGTGATGGCGTCGACGCCGACGAGGATGGCGGTCCGGATCGCGAGGAGGCGCTCGAGCGTTTCGGTCGTATCCGCAAGCTGCACGCCGCCATCGCGAAGGCCGCAGAGAAGAAAGGCTTCAAGAGCCCTGAGGTGGCGAAGGGCCAGGAGAAGCTCGCCGAAGAGTTCATGGAGATCAAGTTTGTCTCCAAGCAGATCAATCGGCTGGTCGAGCATGTGCGGGCGCTGGTCGACGAGGCGCGCGAGCAGGAGCGGATCATCATGGACGTCTGCGTCACCAAGGCGCGTATGCCCCGCAAGGTGTTTTTGAAGAGTTTCCCGGGCAACGAGACCAACCCGCGCTGGATCAAGAAGATCGGTAAGGGTGGTGAGGGCAGCGCCGAGGTGATCGAGGCGAATATGGCGGCGATCACCTCCGCTCAGACCCGGCTCGGCGACATCGAGGTGCGCGCCGGACTGCCGATCGCGGACCTGAAGGAAGTCAATCGGCGTATGTCGATCGGCGAGGCCAAGGCGCGGCGTGCGAAGAAGGAGATGGTCGAGGCCAATTTGCGTCTCGTGATCTCCATCGCCAAGAAGTACACCAATCGCGGCCTCCAGTTCCTGGATCTGATCCAGGAGGGCAATATCGGGCTCATGAAGGCGGTCGACAAGTTCGAGTACCGGCGTGGCTACAAGTTCTCGACCTATGCGACCTGGTGGATACGTCAGGCCATCACGCGTTCGATCGCCGATCAGGCGCGCACGATCCGTATCCCCGTGCACATGATCGAGACAATCAACAAGCTCAATCGGATCTCGCGCCAGATGCTCCAGGAGATGGGGCGCGAGGCGACCCCCGAGGAGCTGGCGGCGCGCATGGACATGCCCGAGGACAAGATCCGCAAGGTGCTGAAGATCGCCAAGGAGCCGATTTCCATGGAGACGCCGATCGGTGACGACGAGGACTCGCATTTGGGCGATTTCGTCGAGGATACGAGCATCATGGCCCCGACCGATGCGGCGACCGTGGCTGGCCTTAAGGCGGCGACCCTTGATATATTGGACACCCTCACACCGCGCGAGGCCAAGGTCCTGCGCATGCGCTTCGGTATCGGCATGAACACCGACCACACCCTGGAAGAGGTGGGCAAGCAGTTCGATGTGACGCGCGAGCGCATACGCCAGATCGAGGCGAAGGCCCTACGCAAGCTGCGTCATCCGAGCCGCTCCGAGCACTTGCGCAGCTTCCTGGATATGTAAACCCCTTACGGGCCTGTAGCTCAGTTGGTTAGAGCAGGGGACTCATAATCCTCTGGTCGAAGGTTCAAGTCCTTCCGGGCCCACCATTAAATCAAGAACTTACGATAAACCTTTCCCGTAAACATTCCGAGTTTGGTAACTTCAGATACCAAAACGGGGGACAGGGATGGCATGTTTTCAGAAACGGTCGGGAGCTTGGCGGGCCATCGTTAAGCGGAAGGGATACGACATCCAGACGCGGACCTTTGACAGCAAAGGTGATGCGGAGGTTTGGGCGCGCGACATTGAGAATGAAATCGATCGCAGGGTCTTTGCCTCCCGAACAGAGGCGGAATCCACGACCCTGGCTGAGGCATTGGAGCGGTACGCCTTAGAGATCACACCGAAAAAGAAAGACGCCTACCACGACACGCTCCGATGTCGCCGATTAAGTAAACGCCCCTTAGCCCGCAAGACGTTGGCGGCCATTCGCGGCAAGGATATAGCGGAGTTTATCCGGGACCGGCAAGCGGAGGGGGTCGGGGCCAATGCCGTCCGCCTTGATCTCGCCCTGCTCTCCCATCTTTTCAATACCGCCCGCATCGCTTGGGGCATGGAGTCCCTGACAAACCCCGTAGACCTTGTTAAAGGACAGCGTCCGAAGATCCCCAATGGGCGGACGCGCCGTCTGGTCGATAACGAGCGGGATACGATTGTATCCGCAGCACAGGTTTATGGGGGTGAGATAGGTCCGATCATCACATGGGCCATTGAGACCGCCATGCGTCGTGGGGAGAATGCCGCGATGCGCTGGGAGCACCTGTATGGGCCATGCGGCCCACAATGTGCGCCCCGATTCAATCTCGCAAGCCTTTGAGCGCGTCTGTAGGGTGGCGGGTATCGAGGGCCTGACCTTCTTCCACGACCTACGTCACGAGGCAACATCTCGGCTGTTTGAGAAGGGACTTAATCCGATGCAGGTCGCCGCCATTACGAGACATAAGACGCTCCAGATGTTGAGGCGGCATACCCATTTACGAGCGGAGGATTTGGGGATGTTGGGTTAGGTGATCGGCGCCAGACCTGTGGCGCCGGGCGCGTGGCCTTATCGGTGCCCGGTGATCGGTGCGGACGGTATCTTGGCCGTGAGATCCATTCCTAGCGCTTTCATCACCGCAAGAGTCGTCTTGAGCGTGGGGTTGCCGTGCTCACTAAATGATCGGTAGAGTTGTTCGCGAGATAATCCAGTTTGGTTGGCAATTTGGGTCATGCCTTTGGCGCGGGCAACGATCCCCAGCGCCTGCGCAATAAAACCCGCATCGTTCGTTTCAAACGCTTCAGCCATAAAGACCGCCATAGCTTCATTAGACGTTAAATCTTCAGCGGGGTCATAGGTGGTCAGTTTTTCGCTCATGTCATTCGCTCCACTCGTTAGCTAATCGCTTTGCTGCCTTAATGTCCTTTGCTTGTGTGCTTTTGTTGCCACCGCAAAGCAAAACGATAATCACCGGGCCACGTCTTTGAAAATAGACGCGATAACCGGCGCCATAATGAATACGCAGTTCGCTAATCCCTTGCCCAACCGGCTCTGCATCCCCTGTATGGCCGTAAGCAAGCCGCGCCAATCGCAAGGCGATGGCCGCCCGCGCGCGCTCGTCCTTAAGCTTTGCTCGCCACTTCCTGAAGGTCTCGGTTTGCTTAAGGTCGATCATTGATCGCGTAATAGTAGTTTATAAAACACAAATAATCCACCTCACCGAGGCGTCAGGCTGGTACCGCCGATAGATTGAGCGCAACCGAGGCCTTCGGGGCAGTGGAGATCGCTTAGTGCCGGGGACAAATATCCCACGCTCGCCTATCAGATCGAGGCCGGCATGGTGCGCCTCTTGTGGGTGGGTAAAGAGCGCACGGTGAAGACCTTCGACGTCTTCTTCACTATGCTGGGGCAGGAGGCCTGCGCGGGCATCGAGTTCGTCTGCTCGGATATGTGGCGACCTTACATTCGCGTGATTCGGGGGACGCTGTTCACAAGCCGTGCACATCCTCGACCGCTTCCACATCGTTGCCAAGATGAACGATGCCTTGGATGACGTGCGCGCCGAGGAGGCCCGGGCACTGGTACGCAATGGCCGTGAGCCGGTCCTAAAGAAAACCCGTTGGTGCCTTCTCAAACGCTCCGAGCACCTCACCATCCCCCAGAAGGGGCGACTCAAAGAGTTGTTACGTTACAATTTGAAAAGCGTCCGCGCCTATCTGCTCAAGGAAGACTTCCAGCAGCTGCGGGCGTACGCCTCGCCGATCTGGGCCGGCAAGTTCCTGGACGCCTGGTGCACGACCGCGCTGCGCTCGCGCGTTGAGCCCATGAAGAAGATTGCCCGGATGTGCCGGCGTCACCGACCCCTGATCCTGAACTGGTTTAAGGCCAAAGGCCGCATCTCAAATGGCATTGTCGAGGGCCTGAACAACAAGGCCAAACTATGCATCAGAAAATCCTACGGATTCCGACCTCCGGAAATATTGGAAATGGCTTTATATCATGCGTTTGGCAAGCTTACTGAGCCGAAGCTCACCCATGAATTTTACTGAGGAGCCAAATATCCCTATCGAACAACTTTTCATCCACGCCGACTTGTTCTGCTATGGATTGCGCGGAGCCAGATACCGTTGGATTGATGATACGGCTGCTCGGGAGTCAGTGTTCGGTCATGACGCGGGCTGGCCGGTGCTGCGGTCATGAGAGCCCGCGATTGTCGATACCCGGACTGAGCTCCCACAGCCCTCAGGGTGTTACGGCTTGCCGGGAAGCGGGTAATGGCAGGCGACCAAGTGTTCACCGCCCAGGGCGGTCGCTATCGGGGCATCGAGGTGGCAGCGCGATTGAGCTTGGTTGCACCAGGGGCAATAGATACAGCCTGTCGATGCGAACTGGCCTGCGCGAGGAATGGCGTTCTGCGCACTTGTCGTGGCCCGTCCTTGGGCGGGGACGGGCACCGCCGCGAGCAGGGCGGCCGTGTAAGGGTGAGCGGGACCTCGTATCAACGTGGCCGTGGGCCCCTGTTCCATCATGTGTCCCCCAAAAAGGACCAGCGTGCGATGGGCCACATAGGAGACTGCCGAGAGGTCGTGGCTTATGAAGAGGGTACTGAAACCCTTGTCCGCCTGGAGGTCGCGCAGCAGGTTCAGGGTGCGGGCCTGCAGTGAGGCATCGAGCCCGGAGGTCGGTTCGTCCAATACGAGCAGGCGGGGCTCGGTCGCTAAGGCGCGGGCGAGTGCGACGCGTTGACGCTGTCCTCCCGAGAGCTGGCGCGGGTAGCGTGACAGCACCGTCTCGTCGAGACCGACCTGCTGGAGGAGTTCGGCGGCCTTGTACCGCCGTGCGCTGCGGGCCATGCCGAAGGCGAG
This sequence comes from Pseudomonadota bacterium, assembly GCA_021784755.1. Lineage (GTDB taxonomy): Bacteria > Pseudomonadota > Gammaproteobacteria > Acidiferrobacterales > Acidiferrobacteraceae > Acidiferrobacter. The sequence continues at coordinate 5,813 of JAJYHM010000050.1, read as the reverse complement.
ATGCAGGGGCTCGGAGACGATCCGATCCACCGTCATGCGTGGGTTCATAGCCTCAAAGGGATCCTGAAACACAAGCTGCATCTGGCGTCTGAAGGGCCGCAGGGCCGCGCCCCTGAGCTCGGTGAGATCGGTGCCATCCCAAAGGATGCGGCCTCGGCTTACGGGCGTCATCTGTAAAACCGCGTGTCCTAGGGTGGTCTTGCCGCAACCCGATTCCCCGACGATGCCGAGGGTCCCGCCGCTTGGCAAGGCAAAGCTGACATCATTGACGGCTATGTGGCGGCGCTCTTCCTTGTGGCCCAGGCGCGGCCTTTTCACATATTCGACGCTCAAGTGTTCGACGCGCAGCTCGCCTGTCATGGGGTCTCCAGGCTGGGGTGGAGGCAGGCGCAGCGCGGCGCGGTTCGTCGCATGGTGGGCTCCGTCTGGTGGCAGTCATCCTGTGCGCTCGGGCAGCGGGGCGCGAAGCGGCAGCCCGGGGGCAGGGCACCGGGCCCCGGGGGCAGGCCCGGTATCTCGGTAAGCCGGCCACCCAGTCCATGGATCGCTGGGATGGCGTCACGCAATGCGCGGCTATAGGGGTGGCAGGGCGCCCTGAAGAAGCGTGCGGCGTCGCCTTCTTCGACGGCGCGTCCCGCGTAAAGGACGAGGACGCGATCGGCACGGGCGGCGGCCAGGGCCAGGTCGTGGGTGATGAAGAGCACCGCGAGACCGCGTTCTTGCCGCAGTCGCGTGAGCAGATCAAGGATCTGTGCCTGAACCACGACGTCGAGCGCGGTCGTCGGCTCGTCGGCGATGAGCAAGATCGGGTCGCAGGCAAGCGCTATGGCGATCATGACGCGCTGGCGCATGCCGCCGGAGAGCTGGTGGGGGTAGGTCTCCGGGCCGTTCGCCGCGCTCGCCAGTCCCACTTCGGCAAGGAGCGAGCGTGCGCGCGCCCAAGCCGCACCGCGGGTTCCGCCTTTATGGACTTGGTAGGTCTCGGCGATCTGTGCCTGGACGCTGCGGCTCGGATTGAGGGCGGTCAGGGGGTTTTGGAAGACGAGCCCCATGTCACGTCCGCGCCGCACCCGCAGCGCGCGCTCCGAAAGCGCCGTGAGTTCTGTGTCGCGCAGGTGGACCGAGCCTGCCAGGCGTCGCAGCCCGAAGGGTAAGAGTCCAAAAATGGCGGCCGCGGTCAGCGACTTGCCGGAACCCGACTCGCCGACGAAGGCCAACATCTCGCCTTCCGCCACCTCGAACGACAGGTCATCGACCAGCGCCCGCGCCCGCGCCTTGCGCGCGTGTCCTACGGTGAGACCGCAGACGGCGAGGGCGATGCGCCGCGTGTTCATGGTGAGGCCTCGCCGTTCAATCGCGCGAGCAAGCCCTGACCCAGCATGTTCATCGCCAGGATCGCCAGGAAGATGGCAAGTCCCGGGAACACGATGAGCCACCACGAGCCTATGACCGCCAGGCCCGCCCCGGTATTGAGGAGGCCACCCCAGGAGGCATGCGGGGGCTGGATACCGAGCCCGAGAAAGCTCAAGCCCGAGAGACCCAGGATCATGTCGGCCATGAGGAAGGTGGCATTGACGATCACAAGCGGCAGCATGGCACGCAGGATGTGCGTGTGCGCGATATAGAAGTGACCGGCGCCGACCTGACGGGCGGCTCGCACATAATCGCGGTCGCGTGCCGCGAGCGTCTCGTTGCGCGCCAAGCGCGCAATGCCGGGCCATGACACGAGCCCAAGGAGCGTGGCAAGCCCGATCTTGTCCAAGGGCATAATGGCCGCGAAGAAGATCATCAAGACCAGCGTCGGGATGGCAAGGAGTGCATCGAGCAAGCGCATAAGCACGCGATCGATCCACGCAGGCCCGAGGCCCGCCACCATCCCATACATAAGCCCTGCAAACAGGCCTAGCGCCGACGCCCAGAAGGCGATGGCGAGTGTGGCCTGGCCGCCGCGCATCAGGCGCGCCAAGACATCGCGTCCCAGGGCATCCGTTCCGAGCGGGAAGCGTGTGTCGGGTGCCGACAGGATGTGGTGCGCGTGGATGGCGAGCGCATCGTGGGCATAGAGCGTGGGGCCGATCCAGGAAAAGAAGGCGAGCGCCAGCATGAGCACGACCCCCAGGTACTCCGTGGACGCCGCTTGGACCATATATCGCTGTGACCACCCCCTCACGGCCATTTGGCCCCTTTCCCTTGGATTGATCGAAACCCTTTTCTCAGTCATAACGCACCCGCACATCGAGCAGGGTGTTCAGGAGATCGGCAGCCAGATTGCCAAGCACGGTCAGGATCCCGATCAGAAGAACGATGGCCGTCAGCGTCGGGTAGTCCTGTTCCAGTGCCGAGCGCCACAGTAGCCAACCGAGCCCCGGGTAGTTGAAGACGCTCTCGGTCAACACCCCGCCCACGAAGAGCGACGGCACCATCATGCCGATCAGGGTCGTAAGCGGACGCGCCGCGTTCCGCAAGACGTGTCCGAAGGCGATGCGTATCGGCCCAAGCCCGCGGGCGGCCGCGGCGCGCACATAGTCTTGTCGGTACTCATCGCGCACCTGCTGCCCGAAAAACCGTGACAGGCCTGCGGTAAGCGGCAAGGAGAGGGTCGCAGCCGGCAGAATGAGGTGGTGCCAGAGCGTTGCGGAGTGTGCGGTCGCTGTTTCGCCGCCGATGCCGCCGGGCGGCAGCCACGCGAGATCGGCGGCAAACACCAGGATCAGCACCGTGCCCACGAAAAACGTGGGCAGCGAGTAGCCAAGGATCTGCCAGGCGCCGATGAGGCGCGCCGGCAAGCGCCGGCCGTAAGCCCCTTGCGCGAGCCCGAGGAGCGTGGCCAGTCCGATCGCAGCCACTGCGACCACCGCGTCCAAGAGCAGGGTATTGTGGAAGTAGGTGCCGATCAGGCTCGCCACGGGCGCGTGTTCTGTGTATGAGTAGCCGAGATTGCCGTGCGCCAGATGGGCCCACCATGTGAGGTATTGCTGCCAGACGGGGTGGTCAAGACCCATCTGGCGGTTCAGGGCCGCCACCGCGTTGGGCGAGGCGTGGACGCCGAGGATGCTGTAGGCCGGCCCCCCGGGTGTTGCGTAGACCATGAAGAATACCAAAGTCACGAGCAGCGCCACTGACAAGAGCGCATCGCCAAGTCTTTTTGTAAGTGCTGCGATCATAGGCGGCCCTGCTGTGCGCGTTGTAGTTTTCGCGTCGCCCGCCCGTTTGCGATCACTGACCGCCCCGCACGATCCAGAGGTATTGAGGGTTGAAGCCGCCCAGCGACGAGTAGGCGCGGCGCAGGCCGTGTATATCGTCCCGCGCCTCTATGACATGCCGCTCGCCCGGAAGCACCACCACCGGCTGCTGCTTTATAAAATAATCTTCGTAACGAAAGATCGCACCCTTCCCGGACGCTGAGGGCACCGCTGTGAGCAGCGCATCCATGTGTTTGTCGCAGTAGTGATAGAAGTTGTTGGCCCCGCCGCATCCGAATATGTTGCGCGCGCTCGGGTACGGGCCCAGCCCCCAGGCGAGGGTAAGGGCGTCCCATTTCGTGGCATCCGGCCCCTGGGTCATGGCCACGATCTCGTTGAACGGCTTTTCGCGAAGACGCATGTCGATGCCGACTTCGGCGAGCATCTCTTTGATGAGCACGGGTCCTCGGACTTCCCCCGGCGGCACGAGTGCCGTGAATGCCAGCCGCCGCCCCTCTTTTTCACGCACTTTCCCGCGGCCGAGTCGCCACCCCGCCTCGCGCAGAAGCTTGCGCGAAAGACCAGGATCGTAGGCCCCGACGCGCTCGAGTCTGCGGGCAAGCGGCGAGAGGTAGACCGCCGGCCTCGGCGGTATCGGGCCGTAATCGCGTATCCCTTGGCCATAGTATTGCACACGGATCAGGAGACTTTGCCGGATCGCGTGCATCATGGCGCGTCGCACGCGCGCATCGCGCACGAAGGCGATCCGGGGATTGGCGTAATCGAAACCCAGATAATTGAATCCCCACGCGGGCCCGACCACGCGTTCCCGGAAACCATGCAGCTTTCCGCGCCCGGGAAAGAGTTCGTGGGGGAGGTCTGCGATCTGAATCCTGCCGGTCTTCAGGCCGAAGAAGATCGACTCGGGATCGTGCAGGAAGCGCAATACGAGCCTATGGATGTACGGCCTGTCGGGCCCGGCAAAGTGGCGGTTGGGGCCAAAGGCGACATAGCGACCAAAGGCGAAGGCCGTAAGCCGGAACGGTCCGTCGACGACCTGGAAGAATCGCGGATCGGCGAGATGGGCATAGAGGCTCGCGACCGAGAATCGCCCCCAAGCGGCGGATGGCAGGGGTGTCAGTAAGGTGAGCCCGTTTTGAATGAACCAACGGGGATTGACGGGTTTTTTGAGAGTTATGCGTAGCCGATAGGGCCCAAGGATATGGAAAGATGAGACGTCCGTTGGGATACCACCGACCCCATAATTGGCGAATTGCGGGCCCAGGCGTTGGATCATGTGGTAGGTGTAGGCGACGTCCGCCGTGGTCACTGCCGTCCCGTCGGACCATCGCCAGTGACGCCCCAGGATGAGCGTATAGGTTCGGTGATGAGGGCCTGTGATGATTCGGCGCGCGATACTCAAACGTGCATCGATATGAAATCGGCGGGTCACCCATACGAGCGGTTGGTAAAGGAGCCCCGCGGCCTGCATATCGAAGGCCGACGACACCAAAAGCGGATTGAAGCCGTTCACGGCCGCCGGCGGCCCGAGACCTACCCCGGGCACGGTGACGATCGTTCCGCCAAACCGGGGTTGGTCGGTCCGCGCGCGTATCGCGCCCCATGTGGCGCAGATAGGTAGGCAGAGTGCCGCGTACGCGCCGGCGCGAGTGAACCGCTCGATTGTGCCCACGAGCCCCGCCATTCCCGGTATCCCTCCCGAATCCCGAACCATGATGCCAAAGACCCGCGTCCGATGCGACTACGGGGGATCTTGGTCGAATGAGCGGAGACGGTCCCGCCCCAACGGGAGGGGGCCGGGCCCTGCCCGTGGGCGAAGTTCAGGCCTGTCGGCCCTCTCCGGCACCCGGGGAGGGCGGCCTCGTGGCGCGCAAGATCCGTGCGCGCGGCGGGGCGCCCTATGGGCGCCATGGGGCGTGGTCTTGGCGGAGAAAGTGTCAGCCGCACACACCCGCTTGGGTGAGGATTTCCATAATGTGCGTTTATGGAGATCGACCAGGAAAATTCCCCGATAGCCCCTTGTTTTTCAGCCTTGTAGGCTTTCGGGCGTGATGCGATCCGGAGGCATAACGCCCAGGCGTGTCTGAGAATATTGAATAGCAATGAGTTTTCTATGGGTTCCGTTTTCTTGAGGCCCAAGCAGCCCCATGAGGGCAGGATGATCCTCAGGGAATTTCGGGGCGAACCCATCCGGGTCTTGACATAGCATTCTTTTATGGGTCATAAATGTCCATTAGGTGCATTGATGTGTGTCATAAAACTGCATTATGCACTTATGCATATAAGAATTTATTTATAGGACAACGTAGCGCGACCACGGGGGTCGGCGACGGTTGCACGTAGGCAGGATGGAGATTTCTGGAAATGACGGGTGCCCCAAGAGGTGTCGGAGGCCTACGAGCCTCATCTCACCGGATGGTCCCGCCAAGACTGGTCTCATCTCCTGTCGGCGAGAGTCACTGTGATCGAGGAGGGGTCGGTACGCATGAGCTGGGCATCTAAGGCATTCGGAATGGGTCTGGGACTTTTCGCGGTCACGGCGGTCGCCTACGCCGCGCACCCGGCCAAGGCGCAGCCAGGCCATCAGCCGAAGGCCACCGCGGCCAAGGC
>JAJYHM010000009.1 GCA_021784755.1 Pseudomonadota bacterium | reverse complement strand
GAGCGAATGTCATCAGGGCCCGCGTCGACGGACGCATCAGAGGCCGGATATATTTATGCAGTCCGACCCTAATTCCAAAAGCCAATACGTGCTTGCAATGTAGGGGGTGTCCATATATTCAGTCTAATCGTACCTTCTTGGCATCGTGAAATGGGGGCTTGGCAAGCTGGGGCGACCATGTATGAGTCTGAAGTCGGATCGGGTTTTCTTCATGAGAGGGATATACAGACCCTTATGAACCTCGAGAGCCTGACCTCTATTGACGTTTGGCTCTTTAGCGACCGGCTCCCGCACTTATTGAGACTGATTGATATTTAATCAATAAGTAATGTCGCCAAGTAATGTCGCCGAAAAAACGCCGCAGCCTTGGGAAGGGACTGTGGCGCCATTTTCATTATTCTTGGTAGGATTTAGTTTAAGAACTAGTGAGAATCGACGCACCCGAATTTCGGCGCGTGTTTAATCCCAGGATAGGCTGCCCCCGGTGCGATACTCGGTCACGCGGGTCTCGAAGAAGTTCTTTTCCTTCTTCAGGTCCAGCATTTCGCTCATCCACGGGAAGGGGTTGGCTATCCCCGGCTCGATCTCCGGTAGCCCAAGCTGCGCGCAGCGGCGGTTCGCGATATAGACAACGTATTGATGCATTTGATGGGCATTGAGCCCCAGTACGCCCCGCGGCATGGTGTCGGTGGCGTAGGCGCACTCGAGGTCTACAGCGGTGCGCATGAGCCCAAGGATCTCGGCCTGAAAGTCCGGGGTCCAGAGATCCGGGTTCTCGATCTTGATCTGGTTTGCGAGATCGATGCCGAAGTTACAATGCATGGATTCGTCGCGCAGGATGTATTGGTATTGCTCAGCGGCGCCCACCATCTTGTTTTGGCGCCCGAGGGCCAGGATCTGCGCGAAACCTACATAGAAAAAGAGCCCCTCCATCATGGCCGCGAAGACGATGAGCGAACGGAGGAGGGCGGCGTCGGCCTCCGGCGTCCCCGTCTGAAACTTAGGCGCGGCCAGCACCTCGATATGGGGAAGCAGGAAGGCGTCCTTGTCGCGGATCGAGGGGATCTCGCGATAGGCATTGAAGACTTCGCCCTCGTCAAGCCCCAGGGATTCGACGATGTATTGGTAAGAGTGCGTGTGGATCGCCTCCTCGAAGGCCTGCCGGATGAGGTATTGCCGGCATTCCGGGGCGCGTATCTGCCGGTAGGTCCCAAGGACGATATTGTTGGCCGCCAGCGAATCGGCGGTCGTGAAGAAGCCGAGGTTGCGCTTCACGATGCGGCGCTCGTCCTCGGAAAGCCCAAAGCGCTGCTTCCAGAGGGCGATATCGCGCTCCATGCTGATTTCCTGCGGCATCCAGTGATTGGCGCAGGCATCGAGGTATTTCTGCCATGCCCAGGGGTAGCGAAGGGGACTCCCCGGTTCGGGCCGGGACGGTGCGGTGAGGATGGTGTAGGGTGGGGCGCCTTGCGGGCCCAGAAGCGTGGTAACGGAAGGCATGCTCATCGCGTTCATCGACTCCCGGTTCGTTATCTGACAGGAAGGCGCCCGCCTTCAGGAGCGGGGTGCGTCTGTGGTCCGCACAAGGCACGAACCGGCTCGGCGCTGCTTTCGACGGGAAAGTAAAACCGCTCGCGCGGCTTTGCGTGTTGCGATAGATCAAGAGGCCCCAGGCCCCCCGCTTGCGCCGGAGTGTGAGCACGTACCACCGTTCCCCGGTCTCCGGGAGGGTATCGCCGGCGCGCCCCCCTTTCGCGTCAAGCCTGTGTCGGCGAGCATCCGCTAAACCCCGTTCGAGGGCAAGTTTTTCGGTGCGCGCAAGGCCCATCAAGGGCTGGGCGCAGCATCAAGCCGCTTTTATGGCGCCAAAGCCTAGGCTAAAATAAATTTATAGGGGGTACTTCAGGGTACGGACGGACGCGGCTCGTTGCGTGGCCGACATCGACAGGGGGATGCGCTCGTGGGACAGGATGTGCCGGATAAGGCCTTTCTCCGCATGGACACGGTGGTCGACGGGGATAATCCGCGGATCCGTTGGGTCGCGGAGCAGATTACCCGCGAAGATCCCGTTGCTACCGCCGAGCGCGGCTTTACCTTCGTGCGTGACGAGATTCTGCACAGCGTCGATTTCAAACGCGAAGAGATGCCCGTTTCGGCCTCCGCGGTCCTCGATGCCGGCAGCGGTCTCTGTCTGGCGAAGAGTCACCTTCTCGTCGCCCTGTGGCGGGCCTGCGGTCTTCCCGCGGGCTTTTGTTACCAGCGCCTTTTGTTCGACACAGACGGCGGCCTCTATGTGACGCATGGGCTGGCCGCAGTGTGGTTGCCCGCGTTCGGCTGGTATCGCTGCGACGCCCGCGGCAACACCAAGGAAGGTATCAACTGCGCCTTTACGCCCGGCACGGAGAGTCTTGCCTATACTCCGGCCCGCGACGGCGAATATGACTTCCCTTATATTTGGTCCGAGCCGTGGCAGGAGGTCGTGGCGGGCCTCAGCGGTCTTGCGAGCCTATCCGACTATCTCGCTCAGCCGATCGACGCCGTGCCACCTAAGACCCCTGTCACGTGCGCGCCGGTAAGCGCGTCGCATGGCGGCGCGGCCCCCTCCAAGCCCCCTTCTGCCGGAGAAGGTGCCCCCGACAAGGCGCGTCCTCAAGGGCCCGCCACGTCTTCCAAGACAGAACGATAGGCCGGACATTGTAGGCCGCATGGCCTATGGCCCATTAGGGCGGGGAGCAGTCACGAAGTCTCCGTGACAGGGCGTTGAGCGGGGTATGACACGTCGTGGCTTGCGCCAAACCGGAAAACAATCCCACAACCGCGTGGCAAAACAGAAAAAACGTCCCATAATAAGGCTGTGGACCCGGGAAAAAGTCCCAAACGGGGGTATTGTCATGTTGGTGTTCCGGAATGAAACCAACCGCAAGATGCTCGAGAATCACGAAAAAGCGGGACGGCTGCGGCGACTCTCGAGCGGCATTTACTCGTCGGACCTGGAGACGGACCCGGCGGTCCAGATCCGTCAGAATGTGGTCCGGGTGTTAGCCTATCTGCGTCCTGGCGCTGTGATTTCCCACCGCAGCGCGATCCTCCCTGATTTTGGGGCCTCCGAGGGCCTAGTCGTCGTCACGGACCCCGCCCTTTCCGAGAATTACCTCCATAACCTGCCCGGCTTGGTGGTCGTTGCGACACCCGGACCTGCTCCTTTGGCCAGCGACGCGCATCTGGGTGGCGTTTATGCTTCGTCCCCGTGGCGGGCCGTTCTGGAAAACCTGGAACCGCGTCGAGTCATCCGAGCCATTGGCCGGTCAAAGCCGGCGGATCCCGCTGCCATCGCGGATTTTCTGGCGCGCAATTCCGCCACCCAAGCAATGGCAGACGGTTTTCTGCAAGGTGTGGCGCTTGTCGTTGCCGCCGCCGGAAAATGGACCCATGAACAGCGGTCTGTTAAACGTCTCATGCAAAAAAAGCGTGCCGAGGCAGCGCGTCAGCCGCTCTTCCTGTCGCCTTTGATCGATCACCAACGGGTGGTTCTGTTCGAGGGTTTGGCACAGCAATTGCGCCGCGGCATTCATGGCAACGAAACCCTCTGGGGTGACGGATTGCCCAACTTCCCGGCGCGCCCTGTGATTGGGGACAATCGTTTTCTCAACCTTGCTTTCTATGAGTCGTATTTCAGCAATTATATTGAGGGAACCGAATTCACTCCCGAAGATGCCCACGATATCGCCTTGGATGAAAGGGTGGTGGCCGGGCAATCCAAGGAGGGGCACGACATTCGGGCGCTCTATACGCTCTATGCCACGCCCGAGGTGTTTTTGCGAGAGGACCACTCCCCTGATGAGTTTCTGGAGAACCTGAAATACTGGCATGCGCGGTTTGGCGAACATAAAGATAAGGGGTCTATTCGGCCCGGGCAGTTCAAAGACAAGGCCAATCGTGCGGGCTCTACATGGTTCGCCGATCCTGCTCAGGTTGAAGGGACGCTGCGCGCGGCGTGGGAGATCGGGGACGCTCTGGAGGAGCCTTTTGACCGCGCCGTGTTTCGTGCGGTGTCAACTGTCAGCATCCATCCTTTTCTGGATGGCAATGGCCGGATCACGAGGCTTGCTGCCAGCAATATGCTCGGGCGATCGGGCAAAATCCGTCTGATGATCCCCACGGTTTTTCGTGAAGACTATATCCTGGCCCTGCGCGCGTTCTCGAACGGTGATCCCATACCGGTCATCCGGATGTTCAAGCGGGCCGCGGATATCACGTCGAGTATTCCATTCGCGCAAGCCTTCGTGAGCCTCACAGCCTGGTTGAAGGCGCGCAATGCCTTTGCATCGCCGGATCAGGCAAAATGGGAGTCTGAGAAACAGAGCGCCTAATTGTCGGCTCGGCCATCGCCAGTTTAAACGAGCGAGGCGCCGATGGTCGTGCTCGTCCGCTATTTGTTCGCATCCCCGGCTGTTCGGAGCTTTAATGGCTAGCGAGAATCGATATTCCGGATCGCCACTTCATCAGTAACGAGTCCAGGGCGAAGATGGTGAGCGACACGGAGCTGGACTAGGTGCGCGACGAGCATGTTCGCATGAGTCTGGAATTGCAGAAGGCCTTCGGCCTGCGTCGTGAAGAGGCGATGAAATTCCAGCCGAGCCTCGCCGACCGGCCGGGGTGATCACTTGGCGCTTGAGGCAAGCTGGACCAAAGGCGGCCGGGAGCGGGTCATTCCGATGCGCGCCGGGATACAGCGCGACGTATTCAACCGGGCACGGCGGCTGGCCGGGTTCGGATCCCTGATCCCGAGCCACAGCGCCATGCATCAACTTTGCGTCTACGAGGCAATGCCCGGCCGCGGGCGGACCGGAAACCAAAGTCCTGACGCCGGAGCAACGCGAGCGAGATCGCGAGGCCCGGCTCACCATCAGCCGGGACCTGGGGCATGAGCGGGCATCCGTCGCAGCGGCCTATTGAGGACGGTGACAGGCGAGACAAGGGCTCAGCGATGCCCCACATAGAGTATTCATTTGTCGTTCAGTTTATTACAGTGCCGAATTCACAATACAAAGCTGTTAAATCAGGATCAAAGTAAACCTTTCCCTTGACCCAAGTTTGTTTCTGGGCGAAATTAACAAGCATGACCCGTGAACCCCGCAGCAAATTAAACCGACTGCTTACCGCATGGCCCCAGGGCACTGTGGCGGTGTCGCGCTGGCTGGAGGCCAAGGGGGCCTACCAGCAATTGGTGCACGAGTATGAGAAAAGCGGCTGGATACGGCGCATCGGCCACGGTGCCTATGTACGCGCCGGCGACACGGTCGAGTGGTCGGGCGGCCTGCATGCCCTTCAGGCGCAATTGAAGTTGCCCGTCCACGCCGGGGCCAAAACCGCATTACAGCTGCAAGGGTATGCGCACTTCCTGCCGATGGGGAAGGGTGGGACCGTATCGCTGTTCGCCAGTCCCGGTACCCGTCTGCCTGCGTGGTTTCGGCAATATGATTGGGGGGTGGCGCCCCGATACACCACCACAACGCTGTTCGCCGACAATCCAAACACAG
>JAJYHM010000040.1 GCA_021784755.1 Pseudomonadota bacterium | reverse complement strand
GGTTACGTCGCGCCCAGGACGCGTTCGAGGTGCAGGCCTGGCAGCTACGCGGGAGAGTCGCGCGCGCCTATGCGCGCTGGAGTAGCGCTATTGCCGCTGTGACGGTGGCCAAGGAATTGGTCGCCCGGGACCGCGTCTTGGTGCGGCTGGTCTTGGCGCGGGCGCATGCCGCTCAGATATCGCCTCTCGGGGTGAGTAGCACCCGCCTCCTCCAGGCTCAGGCACGTCTTTTGGAGAGCACATGGCGCTCACGGCGGCACGCAGCGAAAGCCAAACTCGTCGCCCTGGTAGGTTACCGCCCGCGCCATGACTGGTCACCTCCCAAACCCTCGCGCTGGCAGCCGCCGGCCGCGGCACTTGCACCAATCGCGGCCTTGGCGCGCCGTCCGGACCTTCGCTTGGCAGCGAGCGAACGCCGCTACCGCCAATCCGTGCGCCGCTACCAACACGCCCGGCGGCTGGGGTGGATGACGATAGGCGCAGGTGTCGCGCTCGATCGCCAAGTCCTGCGTGGCGTACCACCGCAACCCATCGATCGATCCATAGAATTGAGCGCCTCGCTGCCCTTACCCTTCTGGAACCGTAACCAAGGTAATCGATCCGCGGCCGTAGCACAGGTCGTTCAGGCGCGCGCGCGCCTGCAGGCGCTGCGCTGGCGCATCCGCCACGCCGTCGCCCGCGACCTCTTCATGCTTCAACGTCTGCAGACGCGCGAGCGCCGCCTTGCTGATCTGCGCAAGCAAGCACGGGGCGCGGCGGCGTTGGCACTGCAAGGCCTGAGATTGGGTCAGGTACACACAGCAAGCGCGCTTGCGGTATTCACGAACCAACTCACCCTGACCGCGGCGTGGCTTAAAACGAGCGCCGCGACAGCGGACGCTCGTACCGCCCTGCGCATCGCCCTGGGCGGACCCAAGGAGACACCATGATAAAGACCCCTATCGGGGCGACCGCCATACTGGCGCTCACCCTCACCACCGTTCCCGCTCTCGCCCACCGCTCTCCCGTGGTCCAACTGAGTCCCGCGAACATGCAGGCGCTCGCTCCAAGGCTTGCCCCGGCGCGCGTGCGTACGCTCCGCGCCCATCGAACCTTCTACGGCGCATTGACCTTGCCTCCGGGCGCGAAGGCCGTGGTGACACCGCGGATCCGGGGTCGCGTGACTGCCCTTTACGCCACCATAGGGAGCCACGTGCATCGGGGCACGCCGCTTGCGCGCATACAATCCCTGCTCGTGGGAAATCCACCGGCAAGCGTTCTCGTCCATGCCCCCATGAGCGGGGTCGTGGACACGAGGCCCGCGATCCTGGGCGAGGCGGTGGGTCCCGGTACTGCCCTCTACTATCTGATCAAACCCGACCGGCTCTGGCTCAAGGCCTATGTCTATCAGAAGGACATCGCATCCATCCGTTTGGGACAAAAGGCGAGTATCCGCGCACTCGGGGTCGCCACGCCCCTGCGGGGGCGCGTCGTCATGATGGCCCCGCGCATCGATCCGCGCCGCGGCGCACAGACGATATGGCTCTCGCTTGCCGCTACGCCCCCGACACTGAAACCCGCGCTCTTTGCCCGCGCACGCATAACTGTCGGGATCGCCCGCGCCGTAGCCGTACCGAGGGCGGCCATCGTGGAGGCAAACGGCCAAACCGCTGTGTTCGTCGCGGCGGCCCCCGGCCGTTTTCGCTACACGCCCATAGGAGTAGGTCTATGCGAACACGGCTATTGCGGGGTCTCAGGACTTAAAGCCGGCGCGCGCGTCGTCACGCAAGGCAACACTGAGCTCTATACGCTGTGGTGGACCGGCGGCAAACTCAGGGCGGACAGCTGATGTTCGACTTTCTGATCCGCCTGTCACTGCGCAGCCGCGTCCTCGTCCTCGGGGTGTATGCCATTCTCGCCGGGGCGGCCCTGCTTGCCTGGCGCAGCATGCCCATAAACGTCTTTCCAACCTTCGCCACACCGCGCGTGGTCATAGGCGCCACCCTGCCTGGCATGGCGCCGCGTGACATGGAGGCGCTCGTCACCTACCCGATCGAGACCGCGGTGAGCGGCACGATGGGGATACGCGTGGTCCGCTCGAAGACCACGCTTGGGGTGTCGCTCGTGACGGTGGTCTTTCACGCCGGCACCAATATCTACCATGATCGCCAGCTGATCGCCGAACGGCTCCAGAACCTGCAGTCACGACTGCCTACGGGCGTCGATGGGCCGGAGATCTTCCCGCTCACATCGGCCATCGGATGGCTCGTCAAATACTCGCTCACAAGCCCAGTCCTGCCCGCTCAAGAGCTGCGCACCCTGGCCGATTGGGTGATCCGCCCCCGACTCCTTTCGGTGGGCGGGGTGGCCGACGTCGCCGACATAGGCGGCGCCGTCACGCAATACCAGATCGCGCTCGACCCTACCGCCATGCAGGCCTATCGGATCAGCGTGGGCGATGTGGCACGCGCCGTGCGCGGCGTAAGCCGGGATCTGCCGGGCGGTCTCGTAGAGACACCCGGACAGCAGTTGATCGTATCGGCGGCCGGCCGACTCCATGAGGGCGACGCGCTTTCACGCTTGCGCCATACCCTGGTCGCGATGCGCGACGGCCTCCCCATAACCGTAGCCCAGGTCGCCCGGGTGCGTCGCTGGCACGCCATACGCCTGGGCGCCGCGGCCTTGGGCCAGGCGCCCGCGGTGGTCGGGACTGTGTACAAGGCTTACGGCGCCGGCACCATCACGACCACCCGGCACGTGCTGGATATCCTGCGTGCGGCGCGGCGCGCGCTCCCGCCTGGCGTCACGATGAACACCCATATCTTCCGGCAGTCGACCTTCATAAAGGCCGCGATCCACAACCTCTGGACCGCGCTCTGGCAGGGCGCGCTCATCGTCATCCTCGTGCTGCTCGTGTTCCTAGCGAATTGGCGGGCCTCGCTCGCGACCTTTGTCGCCTTACCGGCCTCATTCGCGCTCGGGGCCTTGATCCTTTACGCCTTTCACGCGGGCGTCAACGCCATGACACTTGGGGGGCTTGCGGTCGCCATAGGCGAGGTCGTCGACAACGGGATCATTACCGTCGAGAACATCGTCCGTCGTTTGCGCCTGGCCCACGAGCGGTCGGGTGAAGAGGAGACCAATAGTCTCATCCTCCATGCCATGCGCGAGGTATTGAACTCCATCGTCTATGCCACGGCGATTGTCATCCTGGTGTTTCTACCGGTCTTCTTCATGCACGGCATACCTGGACGGATCTTTTCGCCCCTCGGTATATCGTATCTGGCTACCATGCTCGCCTCGCTTATCGTGTCGGTGACCCTGGTGCCAGCCCTTTGTTCCTTGCTCTTCAGTCGCTTCGGTCAGAGGGAGCCCGGCGCCGAGCGCGAAACGGGCCTAGTCCGCTTCCTCAAGCGTCATTACCTGCGCCTCCTGGAACGTATTCTGCCATGGACACGGACTATCGCGATGCTTGCGCTCGTTGCGATCCTGGCGGCCGGAGCGAGCCTCGCGCACCTCGGCCGCTCATTCCTGCCGCCTTTCCATGAGGGCAATTACATACTCATCATGACTACCCTTCCCGGGACCTCCTGGCAAGAATCGATGCGTCTTGGCGCAGTCGTTCGGCGCGATCTCGCAGCCTTCCCCCAGATCGTGTCGGTCGACCAGCGCGCCGGCGCCGGGACGCTCACACCGGGGGCCAACACCCCGAACAACTCCGAATTCGATCTCCGCATCGACTTTCACCGCGGTCCGCAATCACCACATGTCCTGCTCGGCGAAATCCGACGCCGGCTTGCGACGATCCCCGGAGCCGCCTTCAATCTCGGCGAATTCATTGCCCATCGCATCGACGACGTGGAATCGGGCGTACCGGCGGACATGGCCGTCAAGATCTACGGGCCACATCTGCGTCGCCTTTATAGCATCGGCAAGGCCGCAAGCCGGGTGATCGTGCCCATTCCGGGCGTCGTCGATCTCCATCTGGAGCAGCAGATCCGCGTCCCCGAGATCGTCATCACGCCTAGGCGTGGGCGCGATGCCCATTACGGCGTGTCCGCAGGTCGGTTGCTACGGGACGTCAATCTCTACCTGAACGACACACCGATCGGTCACGTCCTCCACGGCCCGCGGCGATTTGCGATCACCCTGCGGGTCGCCCACGGCGCACGGCGCTCCGCACGCGTCCTGCGCCGGCTGCCCGTGGACGCCCCGGCCCTCGGCCCACATGCCGTCGTGCCGCTCGCAGAGCTCGCGTCAGTCCAAGTACGCCCGGTACCCTTCGAGATCCGGCGGGCGCACGGGCATCGCGTCCTGCTGCTCACCTTCGACGTGGCCGGAAGGGCCCTGTCTTCGGTTGTCCACGAAGTCGAGACGCGTATGGCCAAGGTCGCCCTACCGCGCGCCTACTTCGTACGCTACGGCGGCACCTTCCGCAGTCAGGAGCGCGCGAATACGACCCTATGGCGCCTCGGTCTGCTCGCAATCATCGTCTCCGCACTGCTCCTTCAGAAGGCCTTCGGCTCGCTTCGCGACGCTTTGCTCGTGCTCGTCAATCTACCGCTGGCCATGGTCGGGGGAGTCGCAGCGCTCCTGCTTACCGGATCCACGTTGAGCACCGCCGCCGTCATCGGGTTCATCGCACTCTTTGGGATCACCGCGCGCAACGGGATCATCCTCATAAGTCACTACAAGACACTTGAGACCGACGGTCGGTCAGTCGACGAGGTGGTAAGGGAAGGTACGCTTGACCGCCTCATACCCATCCTGATGACATCGATCGCGCCCGCCCTGGGCTTATTGCCGCTGCTGTGGGGATCACCGGTCGGGAAGGAGCTCGAGCGGCCGCTGGCCTTTGTCGTACTCGGTGGCCTCGTGACCTCTACCGCGCTCAATCTGATCGTCATCCCGAGCGTCTATCGCGCCCTGCGCTGGCGCGACCAGGCTCGCGCGCGGGGCACCCCGGCTTGACGCGTCCTTGCGCCAAGACGAAAGTGGGAATGCCCCGGGGACGGAACGCCGGGGCCACGGGCGCCGCGGCCGACGGATCGCGCCGTGACGCGAAAGCCTTCGGAGGCCCATGTCCATCCTTCTTCTGAGCGGCGGAATCGAAAGCGCGACCCTGCTCCACGAGCGGTGCGGGTCAGGCGACCTGCGCGCCTTGTTCATCGACTACGGCCAACGCGCCGCACGCGCGGAGCGGGCCGTCGCGATCGCCCTCTGTGAACGTACCGGTACACCGCTCACGACCCTGGCGCTCAAGGGCTTGGGGGCACTGGCGCCCCCGGGGGCATGGAAACCCCATGTGCCGCTTCCGGCCCGCAATCTCCTGGCCGTAAGCCTCGCCGCCAACCAAGCGCTGGCCCTGAAGGCGCGCGGTGTGCTGCTCGGTCTACAACGCGACGATCAAGAACACCGCGAGGGCGCGCCGCCGTTCATTGCGGCGCTCGCAGACACCCTGGCGGCGCTCGGGCTTGCCTTCGAGACCCCTTACCGCGACTTGAGCAAGGCGGAGGTGGTCGCGCGCGGCCGCGCCCTCGGGGTCGATTACGCGGCGACCTACAGCTGCCTGCTCGGGCGGCGTGCGCCGTGCGGACGGTGCCCGCAGTGCCGCTCGCGAGCGCAGGCGCTTGCCTGCGATTCGTAAACAGCCTCAAGACCTCTCCGGGCGGCTTGCGCCTCGCCTCCGCGCCCGGCAGACTCGCGTCATGACCAGCAGCACCCGTCCCGTCCCGCTCGCGGCCGTCATGGCCCTCCTGCCCCAGACCCAATGTCGACTCTGCGGCTTCGACGGCTGTCGCCCCTATGCCGAGACGCTCCTTGCGGGGGGCACGGATATCAACCGTTGCCCGCCCGGCGGCGACGTGACGCGCCTTGCCCTGGCCGCGCTTTTGGGCCGCGAGGCGCACGCATGGGAGGGTGAGCGGCGGCCGGCCCCGCGGGTCCTGGTCGCCATAGACCCCAGGGCCTGCATAGGCTGTGCCCGCTGCCTCCCCGCCTGCCCCGTGGATGCCATCGTCGGCGCGCCGGGGCTGCTGCACGCCGTCGTGGCCACGGAGTGCACAGGCTGTCTGCTCTGCCTCGCCCCCTGCCCCGTGGACTGCTTCGCGATCCACACCCACAAGGATCCGCCACACGGGCCCTGGCCGGATCGTTCGCAAGAAGAGGCCCGACGGGCGCGTCTGCGCGCTTACCGCAAGAGCCGACGGGCCCGCGCCCCCCAACGGCGGTCATCGGTACATGCCGACCGCGAGCGCAAACGCCGGGAGATCCGCGAAGCCCTCGAGCAGGCGCGCCGCGAACGCGGTTGGCAAGGCCCCACGCGCGACCGTAGAATAGCGCGCGGCGAATAGCGTCGACCGTATCACGAGGAACCCTCATGTCCGGACATTACCCCTTCGGTGGCAAGGCCAATCGCATCAGTGCCTTTGCCTTTTTCGAGAAGAACCAATTGAGCCTGGAACTCCAGGAACGCTATTATCGGTGGTGGTACGACTTCGCCAAGTCCATGGTCGACCAGGATCCGGACCTCAAAGTGACGCGCGCAGTCGATTTCCAGCATTACCCCTTCGGCCAACACGCCGAATCCAATTTCCATCTCCATGGCTACAAATGGGCGACCGCCCTGGCCGATCTCGGCGGCTTCATCGCCAACGTGATCTTCCCCAAGCTCAGCGAGGAGCAGTCCCATAGGCTCGAACACGACTACGAGGCAATGTTGAAAGCGCTGCTCACCGAACGCGAGAAGGCGCCTCGCGAGGCCCCGCCGGACGTTGGCCGCTACCGGCACGTCTAAGGCGCCGCGGGTCCGGATGCCGGCCGCGGACCGCGAGGCGGTCTTCGAACGCTTGCGGGAGAGCAACCCGCACCCTACGACCGAGCTCTGCTACGGGAGCCCCTTTCAGCTCCTGATCGCCGTGCTGCTGTCAGCGCAGTCGACGGACCGGGCTGTCAATAAGGCCACGGGGCCGCTCTTCAAGGCCGCCCCGGACGCGCGGACTATGCTGTGTCTCAGTGAAGGCGAATTGAAGGCCTTCATCGCCAGCATCGGCCTTTACCACACCAAGGCCCGCCATATCCGCCAGACGTGCGAAATCCTGGTCCGCGACCACGCCGGGCACGTTCCCCGCGAGCGCGCAGCCCTTGAGGCCCTACCGGGTGTGGGCCGCAAGACCGCGAACGTCATCTTGAATACCGCCTTCGGCGAGCCCGTGATCGCAGTGGACACCCACATCTTTCGCGTCGCCAATCGGCTTGGCCTCGCCCCGGGGCCGACCGTGCGGGCGGTCGAGGATCGCCTCTCGCGTGTCGTACCGGACCGCTTTCGGGCCGACGCCCATCATTGGTTGATCCTCCACGGGCGTTACGTCTGCAAGGCGCGCAGGCCCGAGTGCGAGCGCTGCGTTCTCTTTGATTTGTGCACTTATCGGGATAAAGTACCGCCATGGACAGTAACAGGGTCGCCACAGGCCTCGGGCGCGGCCCGCGGGCCCAGCCGGAGCTTGCCGCGACGGCGGTCTCCCGGGCGCTCGCGCGAGCCCGCCTAGGGAGCGCCCGCTCGGTCATCCTTTTTCTGACCCACCACTTCGCAGACAACCCGACACCCGCGCTACGCGCGGCGGCGCGAGCGGCCGGTTGCACGCAGATCGCGGGCTGCACGGCCGCGGGGCTCTTAACCGACGAGGAGTGGATCATCGACGCGCCAGCGGCTGCGGCCATGGTATTCGGGGGGCCGGCCTTTCTCGACCACGCCCAAAAGAACGACGAGGATGTCCTTCTGAGCCTCGTCGCGCCAGGCGACCTCGCCGCCGACTGGCTCGATGTCGGTTCGCGGCGCGTGGGCGCGGTGGCCGGGGACGTCCTGGGCCGCGGCCCCTTTCGCGTCTGGACCGGCGGACAGGTCCGGCGCGAGGGCCGCGCGGAAGTGGCCCTGCGCGGCCTGGTCGGCAACCTCGGGGCCTCGCAAGGGGTGCGTGCACTCACGTCACCGATCGAAGTAGCGGAGGTGCACGACTTTGACGTCCTGAAACTCGGCCACTACCCGGCGCTGAACGTCCTGGTCCAGGCGCTGCCGATCGGTGTGCGCGAGATGGAGCGGATCCCCTTGCATCTCATCATGGGCGGCGTCACCTTTGGCGACCCCGCCACCGCCATCAAGGAAGGACGCTACCGACTGAACCATATCGTGGCCGCCAATATGAGCGATCAATCCATCACCTTTGCGCAACGCCTGACGCGGGGCGAACGCCTTTTCTGGGCCATGCGCGATACCTTGGCGGCGGAAAGGGATATGCGCGCCACCATAGATCGGACCGCGCTCGGGCTCAAAGCCCCTCCGGATTTTGGGTTATTATTCCCCTGCACCGGGCGCGGCCCGCACTTCTATGGCGACACGGATCGCGATCTCGATCTCCTGACGCACCGGTTTCCGGGGCTTCCGATCATCGGGGTCTATGGGAACGGCGAAATCGGTCCGCTCGACGAGACGAACCATCTCTACCAGTATTCGGCCGTGCTTGGACTCTTCCGGGCCGAAACACGAAACTCCCCCTGATGTGGTCGACGGATCGCAACACCATGCGGGCGGTGTTCTACGACGCCTGGCGACACTTCAAGGAACAGGCGCCGCTCACGGGTGTCGAGGCCTTGATCGTCGAGGCCTTGATCGCCCATCCGGAATATCAGCCGCTATTCGACGATGGCCGTCCGTCCGAGATCGCCGACCCTACGGCGGGCTCCGAGAGTAATCCCTTCCTTCACTTAGGCCTCCACATCGCCATCGCTGAGCAGATCGCCACCGATCGCCCCCCCGGCGTCGCTTCCGAATGGCAGCGCCTCCAGGGCCTCTGGCGGGATGCGCATCGCGCGCGCCACGCGATGATGGAGTGCCTGGAGGAGACCCTCTGGGAGGCGCAGAGCCGGGGCGCGGCGCCCGACGACTCGGCCTACATCGAACGCTTGCGCGCACTCGGCACGGGGGGTCGTAAAAAATAGTGCACGGCTTCGGCGCGACCCCTTGCAAAGTGGTGATATCGCGTGTAGATAAAGGGCATAGGAAGACCCGTCAAGGGTTGACGCTCGGGCGTAAAAGAAAACCGCGCGTAGCTAGAGACACGAAAGAAGAGGGCACTGAAAAAGTCGTGAGTCGCTTGGACGTCAACCGAAAGTCGAAGCACAATCACCGTACACGGTACGCGGGGCTTTTAGCCCCGTTTTTTATGGGCACAATTTGGCGGCAAGAGGCCGACCTGAGGACAAACACGTGACACTCGAGACCGAAAAGACTGATAACGAACCCCCCGAACCGGGCTTCCTCCCCCGCTCGTCGCGAGCCCGGGAGGAACTATGTTGAACGCTGTCAACGCCGTCATGGACGCCCATTTTCTTACGCCGGCCAAAGGCGGTCCGCAAGCCCTCGACTCCGATAACCGCCGACGCCTCGAGCCGCAGGGACGCTACCTCGTCTCGGGCAAATATCGGCTTTTCCCTTTCGACAAGAGCGCGAAACCCTACTTCGACGACGCGGTCGCGCGCCTGGGCGTGGCCCTGTCCGATTACAGCTTCGCGAACAATGTCATCTGGCTCTATCAAGCAAGCGGTTTCTATCAGATCATAGAGGGCTGCTTCTGTCTCTTTGGTCTGTCCGGTAATGGCCTCACCATGCTCTTGCCACCGCTGGGGGAGCCACATAAACAGAAGCGCGCCCTGAAAACCTGTATCCGCATCATGGATCAGTACAACCCCTCGCCCTATCAGGCGCGTCTGGACTTTGTGTACAAGGACTTTCTTCAGATCCTGGATCACGCCGAGGATGGCGCACCCGTTATCGATGGCGAACCCTGGCACGTCGAGGTCACAAACCCCGACTACATCTACCGTACCTCCGACCTGATTGAGCTACGCGGCAACGCCTTTAAAACCAAGCGCAACGAAATTAATCAATTCCGGCGTGCCTACCCGAACCATACCCTGGTCCCATTCTCCACCGAACATCGAGAGGCGGCGCGCAGCCTAGTCAATACCTGGACGGAGAACCGCATCCGCGCGCTCCCCGAGGGCTCACTCGAGGACTTCCTCTACAATCTCGAACTCGAGCGCAAGGCCATTAACCGCACCATCGCTTTGTACGAGGAACTGGGTCTCGAAGGTCTCTGCCTCTTCATAGACGGAGTCCTCGAGGGTTTTACATTCGGGGAACGCCTGAGCTCCGATGTGGCCAACGTCCTTATCGAAAAGACGAACTTCCATATCCAGGGGGCGGCGCAGTATCTGTTCCGGGAATTCACCAAGGTCTTCGCACACTCGACCTATATCAATGTGGGCGATGACCTCGGCTTCGAAAACCTGCGGCGCGTCAAGATGAGCTACCGACCGGCCATGTTCGGCGAGAAGGTGATCCTCCACCGGCGGGTCCCGGCGGAAATCCGTTGAGGCGGGCAGGCCCGGCCGACCTCGAGGAGCTCATGGCCCTCGAGGCCCGCTGCTTTTCGGCAGGGGACGGGCTCTTTAATCGCCGCCAACTTCGCTATCAGCTCGGGAGCCCCCGCTGTGCGTGGCTCGTGGCGGGACAATTCGAAGGCGCCGCCTGCCTGCTGGTCGCCTCCAACGGACGCGACCGATGGGGGCGCCTCTATTCCCTGGCGGTCGACCCCGCCCACCGCAACGAGGGTGTGGCCAAACGCCTGCTCGCGGCCGCCTTCGTGTGGTTTCGGGAACAGGGGGTGCAGGTCATACGTGCCGAAGTGAAAAACACCAACTTAGCCGCCCGGCGCCTCTACGCGAACCTCGGCTTCGAGGAACACGAAGAGCTTCCTGACTATTACGGTCCGGGGACCTCGGGCATCAAACTCTACCGGCGGATGTAGTGGAGAACAGGGGTACTCGCAAGAAGAAATGTGAACCGCCGGCCTCGCGCGCCTCGTAGCCTACGGTGCCACCATGTTTCTCGGCGATGGTGCGCGCCACCCATAGATTACGGGGCGCGGCAAGATCCCGGGCCGGCGCGCCGGGTTGCGGATCGAACAGCCGGGCGCGGGCCTCGAGAGGCAGGGCCGCGCCGCAATCGCGGACGGAGATGACCCCGACCCCCATTTCTGCCGTAGTGGCGACCTCGACAGTCGTATGCGGGGGCGCAAGATGGATGGCGTTGATCAGAAGGTGGCTCAAGGCGCGCAGCAGCAAGCCCCGATCCCCCTGAATCACGGCCGCACTTGAGCAAGGGTCGAGCGCCAGGCGGATATTCCGTGCCTGCGCATAATCGGCATCAGCGGTCACTGCCTCTTCAGCCAAACGCGTCAGGACAAGCGGCGCCAGCGTCCACTTCATCGTGGCGGCATGATTGTTGTCGACATCGAGGAGCTCGGCGACCGTACGCGCCAGGCGCTCCATGTTGCTGCGCGCGATCCTGAGAAGGCGCATGTCGTCGCCCGCAAGCTTGGTGGTGGCGGTTTCGGTCAAGAGCCCAAGCGAGCCCAAAGCTGAGGTGAGGGGCGTCCTGATCTCGTGGCCCAAGGCGGCCACCAGCTCACCCTTCATCCGCTCGCTGCGCCGCCGATTCGTGACGTCGCGGGTCACGGCCACAAACCCCCGCTCCGAGCCCACCGTCATCGCGCTCAAGCCCAACTCCATCGGAAATACGGTGCCGTCCCGGCGCTGACCGTTGACCTCCAAACCATGTCCCGCAAACGTGACGCCAACGCGCTCCATCTGGCTTTCCAGAAAAAGTGTGTATTCGGCGCGCTCGGCGGCCGGGACAAGCTGCGAGAAGTGGGATCCTACGATCTCCTCCTCCTTGTAACCGAATATCCGCAAGGCCTCGCGATTCAATGATCGCAAGCGGCCGGTGCGGTCCACCGTGACGATCCCCTCTTCGACATGCTCGAGTACCGCGCGGATGTAAGACTCGCGCTCCTTGAGATCCCCCGCGGTCCGGCTATGGAGGACCACCTCGCGCCTCAGATCCTCATTCAAGCGGTGCGCGGCCGCCTTCTCCGCCTCCAGATGGGCGATGAGGCCGCGGTTCTCGAACCGCAACTGTAGCGAAGCTGCGACCGTGCGCTCGACGCGTCGTGCCGTCAAAAGCATCACCCCCATGAACGCGACCGCGACCAAGGCCATGGCACTATGCATACGGCCTCCCGAAAGAAAGAGGCGCAGCGCCAAAGGGCCCAACACGGAAACGACGAATATAAGGGCCACCGAGAATACTGCGGAAAAACTGACGACCGCACCCACGGTCATGGCCGTGAGCATGAAAAACAGGAACACCTGCGGCAATAGGGCCTGCGGAAAGAGCCACACGGCGGCCGCGCCCCATACGAGCCCCGCCGCCGCTGTCGCGATGGCGTAATAGCGGCCCCACGCATTCGTATCACGGGCCTGCGGGGTGCTCCGATAATATCCGACCAGTCGATAACGCGCGACCGCCACGAGCAGCACAGCCAAAAGCCACGCAGCGATGCGTGTCTGCGGCACAACATGCCACTCCATAAGCGCGAGAATGGCGGCGTTAACCGCAGTCACGAAAAGTCCTGGCGGCAGGTTGGCGTATAACAGACGCACCTGCTCCCCCCGGATATCGGTCGCCCCCAGGGGCGCCACCGGCGCCTCCACCACCCCCGCGCCCGCCGCTTCGAACGCCACATCCACCCCCTTGCAGTTCTCCTTACGGATAGCTGCAAGGGTTATGCCACACCTCGGCGCTTACGCCCCTTATTTGCGCAGGCGTGCCGCGGTCCGTAAGCGCAAGGCGGTCAGCCGTATGAAGCCCGTGGCATCGCCCTGGTTGTAGCGCCCGCCATCATCCTCGAAAGTGGCGATGGCCGGATCGAAAAGGGAGTCGCTGGACGACTCCCTCCCGACCACCGAAGCCTGCCCCTTGAAGAGCTTGACTCGCACCCGGCCGTTCACGGTTTCCTGCGATTTATCAATGAGTTCTTGAAGCAGTTTGCGTTCTGGACTCCACCAGTATCCGTTGTAGATCAAGGCCGCGTAGCGCGGCATCAGGTCGTCTTTCAGGTGGGCGACCTCGCGGTCCAGGGTGAGCGATTCCATGGCGCGATGGGCCCGCAGCAAAATGGTCCCGCCCGGCGTCTCGTAGCAACCGCGCGACTTGATACCTACATAGCGGTTCTCGACCAAGTCCAGACGCCCGATCCCATGACGCCCGCCGACCTCGTTCAAGGTGGCCAAGACCCGGGCCGGCGACAGGGGGATGCCGTCGATCGCCGTCACATCCCCGTGCGTATAGGTCAACTCAATCCACTGCGGCTCATCGGGGGTCTCTTCGGCAGCACGGGTCCAACGCCACATCGTGGCCTCCGGTTCCTGCCAGGGGTCCTCGAGGATACCGCCCTCGTAGGAGATATGGAGCAGATTGGCGTCCATGGAGTACGGCGAGGCACCCTTGCGCTTGTGTTCGACCGAGATGCCGTGGCTCTCCGCATAGGCCAGGAGGCGCTCGCGCGAGTTCAAATCCCATTCCCGCCATGGGGCGATGACCCGAATATCGGGGTTCAGGGCGAAATAACCGAGTTCGAAGCGCACCTGGTCGTTACCCTTGCCGGTGGCCCCATGCGCGACCGCATCGGCGCCCGTCTCGCGCGCGATCTCGATCTGGCGCTTGGCAATCAAGGGCCGGGCGATGGACGTGCCGAGCAGGTACTCCCCCTCGTAGAGGGCGTTAGCCCGGAACATCGGGAACACGAAATCGCGCGCGAACTCTTCCTTCAGGTCATCGATATAGATCTCGCGCACGCCGGCCTTGCGGGCCTTCTCGCGTGCCGGCTCGAGTTCCTCGCCCTGACCGATATCAGCCGTGAAGGTCACAACCTCACAGTCGTAGCGCTCGGTCAGCCATTTCAAGATCACCGAGGTATCGAGTCCCCCCGAGTAGGCCAGTACCACCTTCTTTACGTCGCTCATAGGCAAACCCCCTCAACTCGTGGCACGCGCCGTTCTCCGCAAGCGCGCGAGCAAGCGCCGGGCAAGATCCCCGAAGAGCTCCGTCTGCGTCGGATGCGGATGGATCGCCGAGCCCACCTGCTCGAGAGTGAGGCCAGCACTTACCATGAGCACCGCCGAACCGATCAGGGTATCGGCATGGTCGGCCAAAAAATGTACGCCGACGATCCGTTTCGTGGCGCGATCGGCAACCATCTTAATAAAGCCTGCAGTCTCGCCCGTGATCATCGCCTTGGCGTCTATCGAAAAAGGCACCTTGATCTCGACCGGGTCGTGGCCCTGGGCGCGGGCCTGGTCTGCCGACAGGCCGACGAATGCCGCCTGCGGCCGCGTAAAAATGACACCGCAGTCCTTGCGTTCATCATACGCGGCCTCGTGGCCGAGCAAGGTCTGGGCCGCAACCCGCCCCTGGTGGCCGGCCGTGTGGGCAAGCATATAGCCACCCACTACGTCGCCCACCGCGAAAATATGCGGGACGCTCGTCTGACAGTGCTCATTGACGGTAATGACGCCACGGTCCGCAGCGACGCCGGCGCGTGCCAGCGCCAGAGGCTCGGTGACTGGGCGCTTGCCGGTGGCCAGTAACACATAATCCGCCTGCGCCACGCACGCATCGGCACCGACGGCGTAGCGCACCGTGACCGAACCCGGGGCGCCCTCGATACCCTGCACCCGCGCCGACGTGACGACCGATAGACGCGCTTCTTTGGCGAGCAAGGCAGCAAGCTGTGTGGCCACCTCGGTCTCGACCTCGGGGAGCACCCGGTCGCGCGCCTCCAGCACCGTGACCTCACAGCCGAAGTCGATGAAGATCTGCGCCATTTCAAGCCCGATGGCGCCGGCGCCCACGATCACGAGGCGCTTAGGCGGCGCATCGAGATTCCACACCGTATCGGAGGTCAAGACCCCCGGGCCGTCGGCCCCGGGGATCGGCGGCACGAAAGGCGGGGCGCCAGTAGCGATGACGGCGCTTGCAAAGGTGATGCGCTTGCCTGGCGCGCCCGACTGCGAAGCCCGCCGCTCGTAGGGGTCCGCGCCCTCCACGGGCACGATCACCGCGCTATGGTCGGAATCGAAGTAGGCGAAGCCCTCGCGCACGTCGATGCGTACGCCCTTGTCCGTTTTGAGGGCCATCTCGCCACGAGTCGTGAGCACGCGCTTGCGCATGGCATCGAGACGCGGCCAGTCGAGCACAGGCTCCGCGGTATTGGCCACCCCGAGATCTCCGTCGTGACGTCGATCGCGGATGCGGTCGGCCGCCGCGCGCCAAGCCTTCGACGGAATGCAGCCGCGCCAAAGACACTCGCCGCCCGGAAACGGGGCGTCGTTCACCATAATCACACGCCGCCCATGGTCCACGAGTTCGCGCGCGCAGTCCTCGCCGCCGGGGCCTCCGCCTATGACCAGCACGTCGCAGTCATAGCCGCTCGTATCCGCGGGCAAGGCCCCCGAAGAAGGCCGCTCGGCGCGGGCGGTGACAGTCTGCGCGCTGCGCGCTGCGGCTATCGCCCCCCCCGCTGGCGCGAACAACCACGCCGGATCTTCAACCAGTCCCTTGAAGGTGTTCAGGAATTTGGCGGCCTCGGCGCCGTTTACGATCCTATGGTCGGCAGTCATGGTGACCGGCATGCCGTGCGGCTGGGTGCTTGCAATCGCAAAGATCGCCGAGGTCCCGGGCACCGGAATGGCGTCGAACTGGGCGACACCCAGCATACCCATGTTCGAGATGGTGAATGTCGGATTCGAGTATTCCTCGGGCTTCAGGCGCTTCAAACGCGCTCGCGCCACGAGATCCTTCCACTGGGCATTCAACTCATCCACCGAACGTGCCAGGACATTGCGCAACACCGGTACGACGAGCCCCATCCCCTCCGTCTCGACCGCAAGCCCGACATCGATCTGCGTGCGCTCGACGATGCGATCCTCGTGCTGATAGACCGCATTCACGCGCGGATGACGTTCTATGGCCCGCGCGGCAGCGGCGGCGAGTAGCACTGTAAGCGATACTTTGAGATCTTTAGCGGCGCGACCGAGCCGCGCCGGATCGACATGGACCGTGACGCGGAACAGGGGCATGGACAATGAGTACTCCATGTTCTGGCTGACCGCCTTTTCCATGCTGTCCATGGGGCGACCGGCCCCCGGCACCTGAAAGATCCTTTTGGCCTGGACGCGCGGTCCGCCGCCGGCGCCGGCCACATCCGCGCCGGTGATGCATCCCCCCGGACCAGTCCCGGCCGCGAGGCTATTGATGTCGATGCCATGGGCGCCTGCGAGTTGCCGTGCGTAGGGTGTCGCCGCCCCCTTGCGGGGACGGGGCGCGGGCGTTGCGCCATGCGGCATTGCTGGTGCCCGGGTCTTCGCTTGCACGCTCCCGGAGGGTACCGGCGCAAAGGGCGCGGGTGTGGCCTTGGCGACCACGGGCGCGCTAGGCACCAAGGCGCCCTGCGTCACCTCTTTGGCGTCGGCGACCAGGAAAGCGATCGGCTGCCCCACCGGAACGACCTGCCCAGCATCGGCCCGTGGCCCGGACAGATAGCCCTCGCGGAACACCTCGACATCCATAATGGCCTTGTCGGTCTCCACGGTCGCCACTACAGTGCCGCGACTTATGAAATCGCCGATCGCCTTTTCCCAGGACACGAGGGTCCCCTCGGCCATGGTGTCCGACAGTTGCGGCATCAGGATCGCCTGACCCCGGGGTGCCTCAATGGCGGCCGGCGCGGCCGTCTGCGCGGCAGCCGGCGCGGCCGCATGCACGTCCGTCACCGCCGCCGATTCGCCCACGAGCGCCGCGATCGGGGTGCCGACCGCGATCGCAGCGCCAAGCGGTGCGAGCGGCCCGGACAGATAGCCCTCGCGGAACACTTCGACATCCATGATGGCCTTGTCGGTCTCCACGGTCGCCACTACGGTGCCGCGGCTTACGAAATCGCCGATCGCCTTTTCCCAGGAAACGATCGTGCCTTCCGACATCGTGTCCGAAAGCTGCGGCATCTTGATGAGAAACGGCTCGGCCATAGTGGCTTCCTATGCTAACAAAGAGGGGCGGGCCAGAGCCGTCAGACGCGGCCCAAAACCTTGAGCGCAGCCGCCAACACGTCATCGGCGTTCGGGATGGCCGCCTTTTCCAGCTGGCGATTGTAGGGGACCGGGACATCCGCCGCGTGCACGCGCACAGGTTGCGCATCGAGCGCGAAAAAGCATTCCTCGATAATGACCGAGATGATCTCCGAGCCCACGCCGACCGTCGCCTCGTCTTCCTCGGCGATGACTACCTTGTGCGTCTTCTCGACTGAGCGTCGAATCGTGTCCCGGTCGATCGGCCGCAAGGCGCGCAGATCCAGGACTTCGGCCGACACGCCCATGGCGGCGAGCTTGTCGGCTGCCGCCAAGCAAAGGTGCACACTGTAATTGTAACCGATCAAGGTGACGTCGGTCCCGGCACGCACGATCTCCGCGCCTTCGAGCGGGCGGAAGGTCTCCTTGTCCGGGACCTCGCCGCGCATGTTGTACATGCTCTCGTGCTCGATAATGATGACGGGATCGTTGCACCGCACCGCGGACTTCAACATACCATAGGCGTCCAGCGGTCCACGCGGAGTCACGACGCGAAGGCCGGGCGTGCTCATGAACATGCGCGCAAGACGCGCCGAGTGCTGGGCCGCCAACTGATGCGCCGTGCCCCCGGGGGTGCGCATCACGATCGGACAGGACGCCCGGCCACCCGACATATAGCGGATCTTGGCCGCGGCGTTTATGAGCGTATCGAGCGCCAGCAACGCGAAGTTGATCGACATGATCTCGATGATGGGACGCATGCCGGCCATGGACGCCCCTATCCCGATACCCGTATACGAGTTCTCGGATATGGGTGTGTCGATGATCCGTTCCGCCCCGTACTTTTGATACAGTCCGGAGGTTGCCTTGTACGTCCCGCCCGCTACGCCGATGTCCTCGCCCATGGCGATCACCATGCGGTCATGCGCGAGCTCCTCATCGTGCGCGCGTCGTATAGCCTCCCAGTACGCGATCTCAGCCATGTTGCTCCCCTTGCGCAAGCGGCCCAATCCAGCGCGGATCTGGCTGGTCGTCGAGACAATACTTATTCAAATCTTCCACGCGCGGCTCTGGGCTCTCCTCGGCAAAACGTACGACGTCGTTCTCGATCTCCTCGAGCACCGACTTTTCCATGGCGGCGATATCCTTCTCGGTCAGAACTTTCGCCTTTTTGAGGCGGCCACCGTAGATCTTGAGGGGATCGCGCTCCATCCACAACCGCTCTTCTTCCTTCGAGCGGTAGGCGTTCGAATCCGACATCGAATGGCCTCTCTGGCGATAGGTCATGAATTCTATGAAGTAGGGACCCCTGCCGCTGCGCACATGAGCGATGGCATCGGTTGCGGCGGCCATGACGATGTCGATATCCTGGCCGTCGTGCTGGCTGCTCGGGATGTCGTAGGCGGCGACTCGCTTATACTGGTCGGTCACGGCCGTCGAGCGCTCGATCCGGGTGCCGATAGCGTACAGATTGTTCTCGCAGACGAAGAGTACCGGCAGCTTCCAGACCGACGCCATGTTCATCGTCTCGTGGAAGGTGCCCTGATTGTTGGCGCCATCGCCGAGGAAGCAGATCGCGATCTGATCGGTACCCTTATGCTTACAGGCGAGCGCAAGCCCAGCGGCCAAGGGGAAGGGCTGACCGACGAGGGCGTAGCCGCCCATGAAATTCACCGTTGGATCGAAGATATGCATAGATCCGCCGCGACCGCGACTCGACCCGGTCTCCTTGCCATACAGTTCGGCCATGACTTCGCGCGCCGGGGCGCCGGCCTTGAGGGCGTGGACATGGTCGCGGTAACCCGTAATGACGTAGTCGTAGCCGCAGCGCGCCATCTCCAGCACCCCGGTGGCTACCGCCTCCTGTCCCGAATAGAGGTGCAGGAAGCCGCCGATCTTGCGCTCCATGTAGGCCTCGAACGAGCGCTCCTCGAACCGGCGGTAGAAAATCATCTCGCGCAACAGGCGTTTCTGATCGCTTGCGTTCATTGCTTTCCTGTTTATTTGGGTGGGACTCGCCTGAGCCCCAGACACAGACGACCCGTGCGCCAGGCCCGAGCGCGGAGGTATGATCGGGGTTTTATGACGAGAGGTCAAGGTAAGCATGACGACATTCAAGGCCCCGCGAGTACGCTACAAGAAAACCGCCCGCCTCACGACCGGCCTTGCCAGCTATCAGCACATTGCCCTCATCGTGCACGGGCTCGCGGATCTCGCCCACGCCCCCTTCGGCGAGATCCTGCAAAAGCGCCTGAAGACGCAGGGCGTCATGGTGAAACCGGGCGCCACCTTCTTCACAGAAGCACCGGATGAGGCCGGCACGCAGCTTGCCGTCGGGTTCGCGGACGAGACCCTGAGCCCATTTGCGCGCCTCGAGCTCGCCCGTAGTCTCACGAAATTCCGGCCGGGGGTCACGAAGGCCGCCCTGCTCGCCCTGGGGCTCGAGGGCGCCGCACACACAGGGGCGGTGCACGCCCTCGTGCGCGCCGTCTACGCACAAGCGCCCCTGCCGTCGTGGCAGGCCGAGCGGCGTGATACCGTGCCGGTCGCCATCGACGTCTACGGCGTGGACCATAATGAAGACGCGGCCTTGCGGGCCGGCGCCTACGGCAACCATCTCGCCCGCGCCCTGTCGGTGCTTCCGGAAAACGAGCTCGGGCCTGCCCAGTATGTAAAACGGGTCAGGAAGCTCGCCGCCGAGAACGGCTGGCGCCTGCGCTTTCTGGACGAAAAACAGCTTGCCGCGCTCGGTGCCGGGGCCTTTCTGGCGGTGACGCGCACGCGCGCGGTGGGCTCGGGCATCGCGCATGTGCGCTATACCCCGCGCCAGGCCTCGAAACCCCCCGTCGCCCTGGTCGGCAAAGGGATTTGTTTCGATACCGGCGGCGTCAACCTGAAACCCGCGCGCCACATGTATGGGATGCACGAGGACATGGCCGGCAGCGCCGTGGCCCTGGGGACGCTGTCGGCGCTGGCGCGCTTGCAGGTGCCCTTCCAGGTGGACTGCTACCTGGCCATCGCCGAAAACGCCATCGGTCCGGCAAGCTACCGACCCAACGAGGTCGTGCGTGCCGCCGACGGCACGACCATAGAGGTCGTGCACACGGATGCCGAGGGACGCATGGTGCTGGCCGACACCCTGGTGCTCGCCTCCCGCGCGCGACCCGGCCTCATCATCGACTACGCGACCCTCACAGGCGCATGCGTCCACGCCCTCGGGACGCGCATGACGGGCGTCTTCACGAACCGTACCGCGCTTATCCCACAACTCATCGAGGCAGGCCGCGCAAGCGGCGAGCGGGTATGGCCCTTCCCGCTCGAAGACGATTACAACGCCGACCTGAAAAGCGACATCGCCGACGTCAAGCAGTGCACGCTCGAGGGCGAAGCGGATCACATCCTGGCGGCGCTGTTCCTGAAGCGCTTCATAGCCCACGACCCGACCTGGATCCATCTGGATCTCTCAGCGGGGCGCCACAAAGGGGGGCTCGGTGTGGTTCCTTCGGATGTCACGGGTTTTGGCGTCGATTTCACCTTGGCCTTGCTCACCGATCCGGCCTTCAAGTGGTAGGCCATGCCATCGAGACTGGATTTTAGGGAGCCGAGGCGGTAGTATTCGCCCTTTGATCGGACTGCCTGGTATCGCAGGCGGCCGCGATCCTTAAATCGTTAAGCGCCCCCACCTTGGGGCGCTTTATATTTTGGGGGGCGCGATGCCAACCGAACGCTATCTCATGACGACCTACGGGCGGCTTCCCGTCGCCTTCACGCACGGCGAAGGGGTCTGGCTCTGGGACGAGAAAGGCCGCAAGTACCTAGACGGCCTTGCCGGCGTTGCAGTCAACGCCCTAGGTCACGCCCATCCGGCGGTCGTCGAGGCGGTCTGCGCCCAATCCCGGCGCCTAATCCATGTCTCGAACTGGTATCACAATCGCGAACAGGAGGCCCTCGGCCGGAAACTCTGCGAGGTGGCATCCATGGATCGGGCGTTCTTCGCGAATTCCGGGGCCGAGGCCAATGAGGCGGCCTTGAAGCTCGCGCGGCTCCACGGACACCGCAAGGGGGTCGAGGCGCCAGCTGTGATCGTCATGGAAGGAAGCTTCCATGGACGCACCCTGGGCACCCTGAGCGCCTCCGGAAGCCGCAAGGTGCAAGCGGGCTTCGAGCCCCTGGTGCCAGGCTTTCGGCGCGTGCCATTCAACGATCTCGGTGCCGTGCGCCAGGTACGCGAGCGGGACCAGACCGTAGTCGCGGTGCTCGTCGAGCCCATCCTCGGAGAGGGCGGCATCCAGATCCCGGACCCGGGCTACCTGAAGGGCCTGCGCAAGATCTGCGACGAAGCGGGGTGGCTCCTCATCCTCGATGAAATCCAGACCGGCATGTGCCGGAGCGGCTCGTGGTTCGCCTGGCAACACGAGGAGGCGCGCCCGGACGTCATGACGGTCGCCAAGGCCCTTGGTAACGGCCTGCCGATCGGGGCGTGCCTTGCGCATGGCGCGGCCGCTGAGCTGTTTCATCCGGGGCAGCACGGCTCGACATTCGGCGGCGGCCCCCTGGTCACCGCCGCGGGGCTTGCAGTCATCGAAACGCTCGAGGCCATGCGTGCCTGGGAACGGGCCCAAAGCCTGGGGGCGCGACTGCTGGCCGACCTACAAGAGCGGCTACACGACACTGCGGGCGTCAAGGCGATACGCGGCCAAGGCCTCCTGCTGGGCATAGAGATCGATCGCCCCGCGCAGCCCATCATGAAGCTCGCCCTGGACCGCGGCGTTCTCATCAATGTCACCGCCGAACGGGTGGTCCGCCTCCTGCCGCCGCTCATACTGAGCGACGAAGAGGCCAGCCTCCTTGCACAAGGGACGGCGGCAGCGATCCAGGAGTTCCTGGCGTCATGACCAGGCACTTTCTGAGTCTCATGGACTGCACGCCCAAGGAGCTGCGCATGCTGGTCGAGCGCGCCGTCACGCTCAAAGCCATTCTGCGGCGGCGCGAACCTCATGAATATCTGCGTGGCTCGAGTCTTGCGCTCATCTTCGAGAAATCCTCGACCCGCACGCGGGTCTCGTTCGAGGCCGGCATCACGCAACTCGGAGGCAACAGCATGTTCCTGGCCCCCGCCGAGCTCCAACTGGGACGGGGCGAGCCGCTCGAGGATACCGCGCGCGTGATCTCGCGCATGGTCGACGCCATCGTCATCCGCACCCACGAACACGCCAAGCTCACGGCCTTCGCCGCTCATTCGCAAGTCCCGGTCATAAACGCCCTCACGGACCGGTTCCACCCCTGCCAGCTTTTGGCCGACATGCAGACCTACTTCGAGCACCGGGGCGACATCGCCGGGCGCACGGTGGCCTGGATCGGCGATGGCAACAATGTCTGCCAGTCCTGGATCAATGCTGCGCGGCAGTTCGGCTTCACTCTACGCATCGCCACCCCGCCAGGCTACGGCCCGGACGCGGATATCCTGAGTGCCGCCGGGGACGCGGCGCGACCGGTCGCGAGCCCGGAGGAGGCAGCCACCGGTGCAGACCTCCTCGTGACGGATACCTGGGCGAGCATGGGACAGGAATCGGAGAAGGAGGTGCGCGCCCGCGCCTTCCAAGGGTTCTGCGTCGACACGCGCCTCATGGAGATTGCCGCCCCCGATGCGCTCTTCATGCATTGCCTGCCCGCTTACCGGGGGGTCGAAGTGGCCGCCGATGTCATAGATGGACCGCGCAGTGTGGTCTGGGACGAGGCCGAAAACCGCCTCCACGCCCAGAAGGCGCTCCTGGAATTCCTGCTCGGCTGAGTCTGCCTCAAGAAACCCGGAAGGCTATCGCCGGTAACCAAATAAGAGTCGCGGATAAGGCGCGCAGCGCCGGCAGAGGAAGGCAATCTGCCGAAAGAAGAGCCGCGCCTGCCCCCACACCTCTTGCGCGATCGCGCTGTCGAAATGGCGGCCGGTCGGGTTCGCGGCCTCCGGATCGATATGGTAGTAATGCACGATCAAGGGCTTGCCGTATAAACGCATGCG
This sequence comes from Pseudomonadota bacterium, assembly GCA_021784755.1. GTDB lineage: Bacteria > Pseudomonadota > Gammaproteobacteria > Acidiferrobacterales > Acidiferrobacteraceae > Acidiferrobacter. The sequence goes on along the minus strand of JAJYHM010000040.1, from coordinate 68,744 downwards.
GGCCTCGAAGGCCTGCAGTTTCGCCGGGGGCGTGGTCTTCTGGAAGGCAACGAGCAGGACTTCCGACTTCAATTTGCGCAAAAGGGCGGGTTTGGCCGACACGCCACCGTTGCAGAGGACCGTCCCCGAAACATCGGCCGGATCGGCCCCGCTCGCCTGGATGGACTGGAGGGCCCCCGCCCGCCCCCAACCGAAGGTCACGATCTTGCGGCCCGGCGCGCTCAGATAATGGAGCGCGGCGCGCTCGCGGGCGACCGAACGCCCATGCGTGCCGGTGGGTGCGCTACCATCTTTATGTTTGGACCCGAGCCCCATGGTCAGCACCCGGTAGCCCTGCGCGCCCACGCGGTCGGCCCACGCCAGCGTATGCTGGTCGAGGCCCGCCTTGCCGGGCAGCAGGAGAAGCCCGATGCGCGCCGATGGTGGACCCGTGCGATACACATCGAACCGACGGCCGCTCTGTGTCGTCAGTTGCACGAACTTTCCGGAAAACGCCCGACACGACAAGTCGGGAAGCTTGTGGGCAAGCACCGAGGCGCTGACCAAGACCGCACCCAAGCCCGCCGCTATTCCACGCAACATCCTCACTCCTCGCGTTACGTCCGGTCCCGCAGCACGCATCATGCCGCCGGGCATTATGAGGGCTTAGCCCATCGACCTCAAGCGTCAAAACCCGCGCCAGCTTGTGGGTTCGCGAAGCCTACCCCATTCGCGCCCCCGGACAAGAGCCGAGGACGATGAACGGGGGCACGGGGGTGCCATGCGGACGTCGAGCGCCGGGAGCAACTTCCCAAGCCCCGGTGTATACTTCGCCGCATGCCTATCCCTTATATTTTTACCATGCAACGGGTGACGAAGGTCGTCCCGCCGTCACGCGAAATTCTCAAGAATATCTCGCTGTCGTTCTTTCCCGGCGCCAAGATCGGCGTACTCGGATTGAACGGCGCGGGCAAATCGACTCTCTTACGGATCATGGCGGGCGTGGACCAGGATTTCGATGGCGAGGCCCAGCCGGCCTCCGGCATCCGCATAGGTTACCTCGCGCAGGAGCCGGCGCTGGATCCGATCAAGAATGTCCGCGAAAACATCGAGGAGGGGGTGGCGGCCACGAAGGCCCTGCTTGAGCGCTTCAATACCATAAGCTTGAGATTCGGTGAACCGCTCTCCGACGACGAGATGAACGCCTTGATCGAGGAGCAGGCAGCAGTCCAGAGCGAGATAGACGCAGTCGGCGCCTGGGACCTGGAGCGGAAACTGGAGATCGCCGCCGAAGCGCTGCGCCTGCCCCCCTTCGATGCTGACGTCACGGTGCTTTCGGGAGGCGAGCGGCGCCGCGTGGCGCTCTGCCGACTGCTCCTGTCGGAGCCGGATATGCTCCTGCTCGATGAGCCCACCAACCATTTGGACGCGGAATCGGTCGCCTGGCTCGAGCGTTTCCTGAAGGACTACAAGGGAACGGTCGTGGCGGTGACCCACGACCGGTATTTCCTGGATAACGTGGCCGGCTGGATTCTCGAACTCGACCGCGGTCAAGGGATCCCCTGGGAGGGCAATTACTCCTCCTGGCTCGACCAAAAGGAAAAGCGCCTCGCCATCGAGGAAAAACAGGAATCCGCGCGGGCACGGACCATCAAACGTGAACTCGAATGGGTGCGCACGGCGCCCAAGGGGCGCCATGCCAAGAGCCGCGCCCGACTGGCCGCCTACGAGACCCTCATCGCGCAGGATACGGAACAACGCAACGAGACCCAGGACCTCTTCATCCCGGCGGGACCGCGGCTCGGGGACTTGGTCGTGGAAGCTTCGGATCTTGCGAAGAGTTTCGGCGACCGCCTACTCATGGAGCACGTGAACTTCAAGTTGCCGCCCGGGGGCATCGTGGGGGTCATAGGCCCGAACGGCGCGGGCAAGACTACGCTTTTTCGCATGATCGTGGGTGAAGAGCGACCCGACGGTGGCGTGCTGCGCGTCGGTCCGAGCGTGGTGCCCGCCTACGTGAGCCAGACTCGCGACGCCCTGGATGGCAACAAGACCGTGTGGGCCGAGATCTCGGGCGGCTCGGACATGATCCTGCTCGGCAAACGCGAGGTCTCCTCGCGCGCCTATGTCGGGCGCTTCAATTTCCGCGGCGCCGACCAGCAAAAGTTCGTGAAAGACCTGTCGGGGGGTGAACGCAATCGCGTCCACCTCGCCAAACTGCTGAAAAGTGGCGGCAATCTCCTGCTGCTCGACGAACCGACCAATGACTTGGACGTGGATACCCTACGGGCGCTCGAAGAGGCCCTGCTCGAATTCGGTGGTTGCGCCATCGTCATATCCCATGACCGGTGGTTCCTCGACCGCGTGGCGACCCACATCCTGGCGTTCGAAGGCGAAAGCCAGGTCGTATGGTTCGAGGGCAACTACGCAGACTACGAGGTCGACCGCAAACGACGTCTGGGCGTGGAAGCTGATCGGCCCACCCGCATAAAGTACAAGCGGCTGGCCTGACACCGTGCGCAGCTTAGCAGGTCGGTCCGGCGACGCCCCCGCAGGGCGAGGCCAGGACACGACGGCCATGCGCGGCCTCCTTTGGTCGACAATTAAAAGGCTCGCCCCCTACCTGTGGGAATACCGGCTACGCGTGGGGTTCGCGCTCGCCTCGCTCATCGTGGCGAAGGCAGCCGGGGTGGCGGTTCCCCTAGTCCTGAAAGACATCGTCAACGACCTCGACTCCGAGCGCTCTCTACTCATCGTGCCCGTGGCGCTGCTTGCCGCCTACGGCGGTTTGCGATTCGCCAACTCGCTCTTCGGCGAACTACGCGACCTCGTGTTCGCGCGCGTCAAGCAGCGTGCCGTTCGGCGCGCGGCCACGACGGTCTTCCGTCACCTTCATACCCTGTCCCTGCGATTCCATCTGGATCGACAAACAGGTGCAGTAGCGCGCGACATAGAACGCGGCAGCCGCGGCATCGCGCTGCTCTTGAACGTGCTGCTCTTCAATATCATCCCCACGATCGTCGAGATCGCGCTCGTAGCCGGCATCCTGATCGCTAAATTCCGCTTCTGGTTCGCGGTCATCACGTTTTGTACGCTCGCACTCTATGTCGGCTTCACCTTGTTCATTACGGAATGGCGCACGGTCTTCAGACGATCGATGAATGACATGGATTCGCGCGCCAACAACCACGCGGTCGACAGCCTCCTGAACTACGAAACGGTGAAGTTTTTCGCGAACGAGGACTACGAATCCGGGCGCTATGATGCCCATCTCGCCCAATGGGAAGATGCCGCCGTCAGAAATCAGTCATCGCTCGCCTTCCTAAACGCAGGGCAAGCGGCCATCATCGCGGTCGGCACCACAGGCCTCATGCTGCTCGCGGCCCAAGGTGTCGCGAACCACACCATGACCATAGGCGACCTCGTGCTGGTCAACGCATTTCTGATCCAGCTCTTCATGCCGCTGCACTTCCTGGGCTTCGTTTATCGCGAGATCAAGCATTCACTCGCGGACATGGAAAGGATGTTCGCCCTGCTGGATGCACCGATCGATATCGCCGATGCGCCGGGGGCGCCCGATCTCGCGATTACGCGCGGCGAGGTGCGATTCGATCACGTGGCCTTCTCTTATGGCGGCCAGCCGCTCCTGGATCATGTCGATTTCACGGTCGCGCCCCAATCGACCACCGCGGTGGTGGGGCCAAGCGGTTCGGGGAAATCGACCGTCATGCGACTCTTGGCACGCCTCTACGATCCCGAGGACGGCCGCATCCTGATCGACGGCCAGGACATTCGCGCCGTGACGCAAAAGAGTCTGCGACAGGTGATCGGCATCGTCCCGCAAGACCCGGTCCTCTTCAACGACAGCCTCTATGCCAACATCGCCTATGGTCGTCCGGGCGCAAGCCTCGATGAGGTGCGGGAGGCCGCGGAACTGGCCCATCTGGGCCGCTTCATCGCCGCCCTGCCGGACGGTTACGAAACCCGGGTAGGTGAACGCGGCTTGAAGCTCTCGGGCGGCGAGAAACAGCGCGTGGCGATCGCCCGAACCCTCTTGAAGCGCCCCCGAATTCTACTCTTTGACGAAGCCACATCGGCCCTGGATGCGGCCTCCGAACGGGTGGTGCAGGAGGGCCTCGCGCTGCTCGCCCAGCGCCGGACGACGATCGTCGTGGCCCATAGGCTCGCGACCATACAGCACGCCGACCAGATCCTTGTCATGCGCGAGGGACGCATCGTGGAACGCGGGCGCCATCGCGAACTCATTGCGCAAGGCGGCCTCTACGCCGAACTCTGGGCCCTGCAGCAAGAGACGCACCGACCGCCACACGCGGATCCCGTACCGACGCTAAAGGCCTTGGGCCAATAAAAGTCCAGCCAATAGGATCGCGACCGACAACAGACCTATGGTGCGCCCGACGATGCGTGTGGCGCCAGGCTGGCCTGTACGCAGGCCGCGGGGGCCGAGCACCGTGTCATGCCAAACCGTAAGCGCGAGCACCAGCCCGACCATCACAAGCTTCGCACCCAGGGTGATACCGAAGGGGTCCGCCCAAAACCGCGCCTGCAGAAACATCCCGGGGCCTATGCCGAGAATCCAGAGCAACAAAGGGCCGGTCACGATCAGAGTGCCGAGCGCCACATAAGCCACGGGACGAAACGCACGGCCAAGGGCCTCGGGGATACCGGCCCCGGGCGCCGCGCGCGCCGCTGGCACGACTGCAAACACGAAAAACAACACGCCGCCTACCCACGTAGTGGCGGCCAACACATGGAGCGCGATCAGCGCCAGGAACACCGCTTCACCCATCCACGCGCTCCATCAGGTATTCACGCAGTACAACCGCGTTATTGTGGGTCTCGTCACGCGCCGCGTACGCCAGCACGACCCCGCTCTCGCATGCCGCGGCCACCAGCGCATCAACGACCTCCGGATGGGCACGCAGTTCAACCAAGTAGCGTCGACGAAATTCCAGGAAACGCGCGGGCTTATGCCCAAACCATTGGCGTAGCGCGGTCGTGGGCGCGGCATCCCGGGCCCAGCCGGCCAAGCCCGCGGCCGCCTTGCTGAGGCCCCGCGGCCACACCCGGTCGACCAGCCAACGCGGAGGCTCGTCGGGCCCCACCGGCTCATAGATGCGACGCACGATGACGCGCGGGGCGCACCCGCGATTCACGCGGCCTGCTGAACGATCTTCAGGGCATCGCCAAGCGATTGCAGCCCCACGGCGGCAAGCTTGCCGTCGACCACCAGCGCCGGCACGGTACGCACACGCAGGTTCGCGACCAGCGCCCGTCCGACAGGCTCGGCGATATCAAGAACCTGATAGTCGATCGGCTGACGGCGCGCCACCTCACTCCACACCTGCTCGGCCTGCGGGCACACAGGGCACCACTTCGAGACCAATAGTCGCACTTCCATCGCACACCTCCACAAACCATCGTTTGGGGCCACTCTACGAGTCGCACCCGGCACGGCTCCTTGATGGCCATCAAGGATGACGGGGCCGCGGCTGTATGGTAATGATAGCGGCCGGCGCGACGAGCGCCCAGGAGACGTCATGGACAGCCAACTCATCGAGAGCTTCACACACCACCATCGCGCGCTCGACGACACTTTCGCAGAGGCGCGATCAGCCGCCGAAGACGGCGACTTCGCACGCGCAAGCCAGGCGCTGCAAGCCTTTCGTGAGGCCCTCGAGCGCCATATGGGGGCGGAGGAGACCTGGCTCTTCCCAGCTTACGAAGCCCAGCACGGCCCCGATAACGCCATGACCGCCATCCTTCGCAAGGGACATCGTGACCTACGTGGATTCTTCGAGGAGATCGCCGAGGCCTTGGCGCAGGCCGAGGGCGAGGAGGCCGTGGCACTCATGGGCACGGTGGGCCAGATCCTCCAGCACCACGACGAAAAGGAGGAGCAGGAGTTTTACCCCGCGGTCGCCCCGCTCTTAAAGGATGCGGGCCCGGCTATCAAGGCGCTCGAGGCATAACGCCGCGGCGTACCGCCATGGCGCGGCCCAAAGCCGCGATCTCGGGCGCACCGAGCAGGGCACGGGCGCGCGGCAGGATCACAGTATTCTCGGCCTCCATGTGGGCGCGCATGCGGCTCACATAAGGTTCAACGGGAAGATCGATTGGCGCGGCAGGAAGCGCCCGCAAGATAGGCTCGAGGGGCGCATAGGCGCGCTCCAGATCCCGATGCTCGGCCATCAGACGCGCCATGGCCGCAGCAAGCGCGCCATCGCCCTCACGTTCGAGCAGGGGCGCGAGATCGCGCTCTTCATCCTCATGGTGCCAACGCCCGGCCTGCGCGAAATAGCCCCACACCCGCTCGGCCGCCAGCCGTGCATCGCGGTCGCCACCGTGGACCCGCACATAGGCCTTCAAGCGCACGAGCGTCGCGCAATGCCCCTCGATACGGTCGTGACAGGCCGCCAGGAGCCCCAAGGGGTCGTCGAAACCGGGCGCAGCAGGCGCGCCTTTCTCGCTGATGTGTATGGCATCACCTCCGTCTTCGCGTCATCAAGGCTCGGCGCAGCGCATGCACTGGACATCGTAGCGATCCAGCCAGACCCGCAAGGCCTCCATGGCCTTGGGTCCAGTCACGAGATCGGCGAACGCGGTCGCGGGCTCGACAGGCCGCACCTTGGCAAGCCAGGCGTCCGTGTAGGGGCCGATGTTGACGAGGTGCGGGGTCTCGAGGACCGCGGTGTTCACCTCCTCCACTGTCCCTTCGAACGGGCATGGCACGCCGCCCGCCCACTTGCCGCTCTCGAGGGTCGCCACGTGGCGCCCCTTGTTCAGATGCGTGCCGACCTTCTTGATGCGGATCTTCTGCACGCGCCCGGCCATGGTCTGCGCGGCATCCGTGATACCGAGGACCACAAGGCCGTTCTCATCGGGGCGCGCCCATACATAGTCGAGGTCATAGAAAAGATCGTCCGGCAGCTCGCATCCGCGGTACTCTGTCATGCCTTGTGCTCCTTGGATTTCAGTGTAAGGATCGGGCCACAATGCCCACCTTGACTGCCATCAAGGCCGTCCCGATCCCGCCTCGTCGCGCCACTGCGCGAGCCGCACGCGATCGGTGATATGAATGTCGTTGCCAGCGACCGAAATGAGCCCCAGATCGCGCAAGGTCGCAAGCACGCGCGAGAAGGTTTCGGCCTTGACCCCAAGGCGCGAGGCCACAACATTCTTGTGGACCTGGATATGAACGTCCCCCGAATTGGCGTCGGCCGGGGATTGGCCAAGCAGGTAGCCCGCCACACGCTGTCCGGCGGTCTCCAGCGTCAGGGCCTGCACATCGTTGATGAGCTGGTGCAGGCGCATGCTGATGCTCGCCAACATGCGCAGCGCCATGCCGCCGTTGGCCTTCAATATCCTCACGAAATCGCCGGTCGGTATCTCCACGAGCACGGCATCGGACAGGGCAGCGGCATAGACCGGATAGTGGCCGCCCAGGAACACGACAGCCTCCCCAAATGTCTGCCCGGCCATCAGGATCTCGATCACCTTCTCGTTGCCCTGGGGCGAGAGCCGATAGAGGCGCACGGAGCCCGTCACAATGAAATAGAAGGCGCTGGCCTGATCGCCTTCCGCGAACAAGGTCTCGTGGGCCTTGAGGGTGCGTCGTTTGGCGTGGCCAAGCAACTGCTCGATCTCATCGGGGAACAGTCCCGAAAAGAGCGGCGCCTTGTGGACCGCCTTCAAATCCTCATGCATGTCCGCCCCCTGCTGTTAATATAGGCGCCCTTCGCGCCCTGCGCCCACGTGACCGTCCGATGGAGCTTTTCGAACCCGCCGACAATAGCGGCATACTCCCCATCGCCTATTTCCATGCCCTAGCGCGCCTAGGCGGCGAGGGACTGATCCTGATAGAGCCAGCACGGTCCTTCGTGAGCTTAGGCGCGTTCGACGATGCGGCAAGCTGCCTGGACCAGGACTATTGCCGCGCCCACGACATCCCGGTCATGCGGCGCGAGACCGGCGGCGGCATGGTGCTGCTGGGCCCGGGCCAGGTCTTCTATACGCTGGTCCTAAGACGACCCCATGCCATCGTGCCAAGCCGGGTCGACGAGGCCTATCGACACCTCTCCCAGGCCCCGATCGCAGTCTACCGCCGTTTCGGCATCGAGGCCCGACTGCGCCCTATCAATGATATTGTCACGGCCGAGGGATGCAAGATCGGCGGGCAAGGCGCGGGCGACATCAACGGGTGCTTCTGCTTCGTCGGCAGTATCCTGCTCGATTTCGATACCGATCTCATGCATCGCGTGGTCAAGCTGCCGGATGAGGGTTTGCGCGCGCCCCTCAAAGCCACCTTGAATGAAGGGCTCACATCCATCCACGCCCGCACCGGGACGCGCCCGGGACCTGTGGCCGTCAAACGCGCCCTGGCCGAGGCCTTCGCGCCGCTCCTTGGAGGTCTCACGTCGCGTGCCGTGCCCGCCTGCCTCGTCACTAAGGCGCGCGAGGTGGCCTGCGAGCTGAGCGACCCGCAGGTCGTGGACTCCGACGATACCCGGCCCCGGTCGCTCTTCAAGGTACGCGAGGGGCTCTACCTCTGTCAGCGCGCGATCACGACCGCTACCGGCCGCATCGTCGTATCGCTCACGGTCCAGGACGACCACATAAGAACCGCGACCCTGCGCGCGGCCTCGGGAGACGCGCCCATCAATCTCTCTTCCCTCGTCGGCCGGCCACTCGAGCACGCAGCCCTCCTAACCGCCCTCCCCAACCTCTCCGCCCTCGGCGTCGAGCGCGATACCTTCATCGCGGCTCTCTTAGGCGCGCCAAGCTAAGCCACGAAGCGCCGGGCATTGCGGAATATCTCGAACCACGGGCCGTACTCGCCCCAAGCCGGTGGGTGCCAGGAATTGGCGACCGTGCGAACCGCCCGCTCCGGATGCGGCATGAGGGCGGTGAAGCGGCCGTCCGGGGTCGTGAGCCCGGTGATGCCGCCGGTCGAACCATTGGGATTGCGCGGGTAGACCTGGGTCGGACGGCCGTAGTGATCCACATAACGCGCCGCCACGAGCCGTTCGCGCTCCAGCGCGCCACGGCCGTCGGGGGTCAACAGCACGCGGCCCTCGCCATGGGCGACCGGCACCGGGAGACGGGCGCCGGCCATACCCGCAAGCAATACGGATGGATTATCGGGAACCTCCACCAGCACGGTGCGCGACTCAAACTGTTCGGAGCGGTTACGCACGAACGCCGGCCAGGCCTCGGCACCCGGTATGATCGACCGCAGGTGCGCCATCATCTGGCAACCGTTGCAGACCCCGAGCGCGAAGGTGTCGGGGCGCCCGAAGAAGGTCGCGAATTGCGCGCGCAGCCCCTCATGAAAGAGGATCGATTTCGCCCAACCGCCGCCCGCCCCCAGCACGTCCCCGAACGAAAAACCGCCACAGGCCGCAAATCCCGCGAAGGATGCGAGATCCTCGCGGCCTACTAGCAAATCGCTCATGGTGACATCCACGGCCTCGAAACCCGCCGCCATGAAGCCTGCCGCCATCTCGCGTTGACCATTGACCCCCTGCTCGCGGAGGATGGCCACGCGAGGCCTCGTCGAGGCCAGATACGGGGCGAGTGGCGCATCCACGTCGAAGGGCACATGGGCATGCAGGCCCGGATCGGCCGGGTCGGCCAATAGCGCGTAGGACTCGGCCGCACTCTGCGGCTCGTCACGCAAGGCCTGCATGCGAAACGAGGTCTCAGCCCAGAGGCGCTCATAAGCCATACGGTCGCCTTCCAGGAACACGCGGCCGCAATGGCGCACGATAATGTCGCGTCCCGGGCGCACAGTCCCTATGCGCTTCGTGTAACGCAGCAGACCCTTCTTCTTCAGGGCCCCGAAGATCCCTTCGCGGGAGGCGGCCGGCACCTGCAATACCGCGCCTAACTCTTCGTTGAACAAGGCCGCCACGGGGTCTAAGCCGAGGCCCGTGATATCGATGTCGAGGCCGCACTTGCCGGCGAACGCCATCTCGCACAAGGTGACGAATAAGCCGCCGTCTGAACGGTCGTGGTAACTTAGAAGCAGCCCAAGTTCATTTAGGGCCTGCACCACCCCGAAAAACAGCTTCAGGAGCCGCGGGTCATCCACATCGGGCGGGCGGCCACCCTCGAGCCCGTAGACTTGCGCGAGCGCCGATCCGCCCAAACGATCCTTACCGTGGCCGAAATCGACGAGGAGAAGTTCCGTGTCGCCCGCGACCACGCACTGCGGCGTCAAGGTCTTGCGCACATCGATGACCGGGGCCACCGCCGTCACGACTAAAGACACGGGCGCGCGCACCTCCTGCCGATCGCCATGCGCCCGCCACTGCGCGCGCATGGACAGGGAGTCCTTGCCGACCGGGATGGCGATACCGAGGGCCGGGCACAGCTCCAGAGCCACGGCCTCGACGGCATAATAAAGGGCGGCGTCCTCACCTTCACTGCCGGCGCTCGCCATCCAGTTGGCGGACAGCTTCACATCCGGGAGGCGCCGGATGCGCGCGGCCGCCAGATTGGTCAGCGCCTCGCCGATCGCCATACGCGCCGAGGCTGGGGCATCGATCACCGCGACCGGTGCGCGCTCGCCCAGGGCCAGCGCCTCGCCCGTCGTATCCCCATAACCGGTTGCAGTCACGCCCACATCCGCCACCGGCACCTGCCAGGGACCCACTGTCTGGTCACGACACACAAGCCCCGATATGCTGCGATCGCCGATCGTCACGAGGAACTCCTTGCTCGCGACCCCAGGCAAGGTGAGGACACGGGTGACGGCCTCGTAGATATCGAGCGATCGGGTCGCCACGGCGCGCGACGGACGGCGCACGGATCGCACATCGCGCTTCATGCGCGGCGGGTCCCCCAGAAAGAGGCTGAGCGGGAGATCGACGGGATAGGGTGCGCCGCGATCAGCGAAATGCGCATCATGCACCCGCAGCCGTAAATCTTCGGTCACATGACCGACAAGAGCCACGGGGCAGCGTTCGCGCTCGCAAAGCACCATGAAAAGCGCAAGCGCGTCCTCGCGCACCGCCAGGACATAGCGCTCCTGCGCCTCGTTGCACCAGATCTGCATGGGCGACATCTGCGGCTGGCCGTTCCAGATGGCGCGCATCTCGATGTCAGCACCGCGATGCGCGCCGTGGACGATCTCGGGTAGCGCGTTCGAGAGGCCCCCTGCCCCGACATCATGGATCGAGAGGATGGGGGTGTTGGCGCCCAATGCTATGCACGCCTCGATGACCTCCTGAGCGCGCCGCTGCATCTCGGCATTGCCGCGCTGCACAGAGGCGAAATCCAACTCTTGCTGACCGCCGCCACTGGCGCCGCTCGAGGCGGCCCCGCCCCCGAGCCCGATCAAAAGCGCGGGACCGCCCAAGACCACAAGGGGGGTCCCGACGGGCAGATCGCGCTTGGCCACCTGCGAAGGCCGCACGATACCGGCCCCGCCCGCCAACATGATGGGCTTGCGGTAACCATAGACTGCACCCGCGCTCTCGAGCTCGAAAGATCGGAAATAGCCGAGGATGACCGGGCGACCGAACTCATTATTGAAGGCCGCCGCCCCGACTGGGGCCTCGAGCATGATATCGAGCGCGCTTGCGAGCCGCTCCGGTGCCCCGCGATCGACCTCCCAAGGACGCAGGGCGTCCGGCAGACGCAGATCCGAGACCGAGAAGCCCGCAAGGCCTGCCTTGGGGTGCCCCCCTAGGCCCGTCGCGCCCTCGTCGCGGATCTCGCCCCCGGCCCCGGTGGCCGCCCCCGGATGAGGCGAGATCGCAGTCGGATGGTTGTGAGTCTCGACCTTGAGCAGGATAGGTACGGGCTCTTGGTGGGTGATGTAGCGCCGAGTCTCTGCGTCGACGAACAGGCGCGACCCGAGTGGCGGCCCCTCAATGACTGCCGCGTTATCGGCGTAGGCACTCAGAAGACCCCCCGGACTCGCCTTGGCGGTCTCGCGTATCATCGCGAACAGCGACCGCTCGCAAGGCCTCCCGTCGATCGAAAAATCGGCATTGAATATCTTATGGCGGCAATGCTCGGAATTCGCTTGCGCGAACATCATGAGCTCGGCGTCAGTCGGATTGCGGCCGAGGCCAGTAAAGGCCTCCAGTAGATAGCGGCGCTCCTCGTCCGAGAGCGCGAGACCCAAGGTCCGATCGGCATGGATCAAGGCGTCGATTCCCGCGCCCAAGACATCGATTACGGACCCCGGCGCCGGGGTCGCATCCAACCAGAGGGCTGCGCTATCGGCCGGATCGGCGAGCACCGTTTCGGTCATGCGGTCGTGGATAAGCGCAGCTACGCGGTCGCATTCCTCGGCGCTCAGAACCCGCTCGGAGGCCAGATGCCAGACGATCCCGCGCTCAAGCCGCACCACCGACTGTAGGCCGCATCGGCGGGCGATGTCGGTTGCCTTGCTCGACCATTCGGAAATGGTCCCAAGCCGCGGCACCACGAGGAAGGTGCGTGACTCAGGCGCAATCGGTAGCGGCGGTGCGCCGTAGTCCAGGAGCGCCGCCAACACCCTCTCTTCGGCCTCGGACAACGGGCCATCGAGGTACGTGAAATGCCGGTAGCGGGCCGCCACCGCCGTAATCGGCGCTACCTGCGTCAGGCGTCGAAGCATACGTTCCGCGCGAAACGCCGCAACGGCCGCCGGGCCGTCAAAACTCAAGGTCATATGCGTCATCGACGTCGGCTCCGCGACCTCTTGCCCAGACTCGGGCCCCTCAAGGGGGGGCGCAAGACCCCCGATCCACCACCTCGCGCCACGCGCCTACTGCGTCGACGTGGCGGGCGCCGCCAGCGGCACGCTACCTGCGCTCTCCCCTTTGGAATTGGCGCGCGTATTGCTTAACGGCGGCCCGCTCATTCCGGGCGGAGCCTTCTGGGATGACTTGGCCGTGGCCGATGACTGGGAGCTGGCCGGGGGCGACAGCGTCGCCGCGGGGGCCACGGGGCCCGCCGGCGGCTCGGCCTCGCGGCCGGTCCCGGGCGCCTGTCGCGTCGTCGTGGACGGGAGCGCCTGTCCATTCACCGCGTAGCGACTATGATCGGGCGGCGTCGACATGCCGGATGGGACCTGCAGGGGTGGCAACGGGGGCGGCACCACATAAGCCGGCGCCCGACATCCGCCCCCCGTCGATGCGCACCCCGAAAGACCCGCGCCCGCCACAATCGCCACCGCCAACCATCCATACCTCATAGCTTGATCCCCGCCTGCTGTAATGCGTCTCGAACCGCCGACTGCCTGTCGCCGGATAACGGTGTCAATGGAAGCCGCAGACGGGGCCCGATGAGGCCCATCGCGTGCAGCGCCCACTTTACGGGAATCGGATTCGACTCCACGAATAAGGCCTGATGCAAGGCCGCAAGCGTCGCGTCCGCCCGTCGCGCACCCTCGTGATCACCCACGAAGATCGCCTCCCACGCCTCGCTCATCGCCCGCGGCGCGACATTCGCCGTCACCGAGATCACGCCCTGGGCCCCGAGAAGCCCGAGCGCGACACCCGTCGCATCATCGCCGCCATAAAGGGCGAAATCCGGACCGCACGAGGCGCGTATGGCGCGCGCCCGGTCCAGGTTCCCGGTCGCCTCCTTGATGCCCACGATACCAGGCACTCTCGCAAGCCGCGCCACGGTCTCCGGCAACATATCGCAGGCCGTGCGGCTCGGAACGTTATACAAAATCACGGGGGCATCGACGGCATGCGCGATCGCCGAGAAATGCTGGAAGAGCCCTTCTTGTGTCGGTTTGTTGTAATAAGGGGTCACGACCAGACAGGCCGAAGCCCCCGCCTCGGCCGCCGCGCGACTCAAGGCGATGGCCTCCGAGGTGGCATTGGCGCCGGTCCCGGCGATGACAGGCAGCCGCCCCGCCAGCGCCCGCACCACGTGCGCGATGACCGCCACATGCTCGTCGACATCCAAAGTCGACGCCTCGCCGGTCGTTCCGACCGCTACGATGCCGTGAGTTCCGGCATGGAGATGGAAGTCGAGAAGCCTGTCTAGGGCTGCGAAATCGACAGCGCCATCGTCACGCATGGGCGTCACGATGGCGACAAGACTACCGCGAATCATAAGCCGGCCCACAATAAAAGGGCGATACTACTTGCCATACCGCTGGCAAGCAAGGGAAGGGCGGCATGGCAGCGCCCCGATCGGGACAGGCAAAGAAACGCCGGGCGATCCGGCAAGCCGCTGCCGGCCGGACCCCTTGGGGCTCCCGCCCCCGCTGCCCCTGCCCTGGGCACGCAACCTCAATGTGCAAGCACCCTTTGCACCACCGTCCGCAACTCGTCATTACGGTAAGGCTTGGCCACGGCCTCGCAAAAGCCGTAGTGCTTATAATTGGCCATGATTGGATCGTTGGAGTAACCGCTCGACACGATTACTTTGGCCTTCGGGTCGAACTCCAAGAGCTTGCGCACGGCCTCGCGCCCGCCCATGCCCCCCGGTATCACGAGATCCATGATCACGAGATGATAGGGCCGCTCCTCGTCGACCGCCCCCTTATAGGCCGCGAGCGCCTCCGCGCCGTCCTTTGCGTAGCCGACCTCGTAGCCGAAATGGGTAAAAAGTCGGCCCAGAACATCACGAATGAACGACTCGTCATCCATGATCAGGATGCGCCCGTGGCCCGGACGCACACGCCCCGCGGGGTTGGTGGCGGACGGGAGGCCCTTGTCGGACGCTGGCAACAAGATCCGGAACGTCGCACCCCGGCCGACGTCGGAGTCGACTGTGATCACACCGCTATGCTTGCGGACAATGGAATAAGTCGTGGCGAGCCCCAGTCCGCTGCCCTTTTGTTTCGTGGTGAAGTAGGGGTCGAAAATCCGCGTCTGATTCTCCTTGCTGATCCCCGTGCCCTCATCGGCGCACACGATTTCGGCATAGTGCCCCGGGGCTAAGCCACGCCCCTCGCCGACCGTGAGTCGCGCCTCGTTGACAATGACATGTATCCGCCCGCCCTCCGGCATAGCCTGCTGCGCGTTCAAGACGAGATTGTGCACGACCTGACGAATCTGCCCCTCATCGGCCTCCACCACCACGTGGCCGTTCACCGACACCTCACAGAGAATGTTCGATCCACGCGAGGCGAACTCGGCCGAATCGCGCACTACCGAACCTATGTCGATCGGCCTCTTGACCGGCGCCCCGCCCTTGGAGAAGGTCAGGAGCTGCTGCGTGAGATCCTTGGCCCAAAGGGCGGCGCGCTCCGCCTCCTCAAGCCTGTCATAAACCTGCTCGCCCGCTGATGTATAAAGCTTGGCAAGCGAGATATTGCCCATGATCGCCGTAAGAATATTGTTGAAGTCATGAGCGATGGCGCCGGCCAAAAGCCCTACAGATTCGAGCTTGCTGGCCTTCTGGCGCTCTTCCTCGAGCCGCTGCGCATCGGTCACGTCGCGAAACACCACGGCAGTTCCCTGCAACTGCCCCTCGGCATCGCGCATCGGCATGATTCCGGTCGCCACTGCGCACTCGCGCAAGTCGCGACGAATCAATATCCCCTCCCGGTCCGGTCCACCGTAGCCCACGCGCTCGCTGCTGCCGCTCACGACCTCGGCGATGAAGGGCGCCTCGCGCACCACGAACACCTCCGCAAGCGGTCGCCCGACGGCCTCTTCCTGGCTCCACCCCGTGAGATGCTCGGCCGCGCGATTGATCAAAACGACGCGCCCATCGATGTCCGTCGCGATCACGCCATCACCTATCGAGCGCAAGGTGACCGCGAGACGCTCCTTCTCCAGTGCCAAGGCCTCGGCCACCCGGCGCTGATCGTCGATGTCGGTGGCAGCGCCAAGCCACGCGCGCACCCGCCCCCGGGCGTCATGTTCGGGCTGGATATGCACGAGATGCCAACGATAAGCCTGATCCCGGCCCCGTTTAAGCCGCACCTCCGTGGACAATTCGGCGCCCCCGAGCAAGGCCTCGCGCCACACATGCTTCTTCCCTTTGAAGTCATCGGCATGCACGACGTCCTCCAGGGCAAGCCCGCTTACGCTCTCGCTATCGACATGGAAGTAGCTCAACGTTCGCTGATTCACGTACTCGAAACGCAGGTCGCGGGTTATGATCCAGACGAGTTGCGGTACGAAATCGGCCAGATTCCGGTAGCGGCGCTCGCCCCGCCGCTGCACCTCCGCCACCTGCCGCGCGCGCTCGCGGCGCTCGCTCTCTTGTATGAGCCGCGCCTGGGCCTCGATCTGCCGATTCTTGCGAAACAGATCCGCGAAAACCGCAACCTTGGAGCGCAGGATCTCGATATCGAAGGGCTTAAACAGGTAGTCGACCGCACCGAGCAAATAGCCCTTGTAGACGTACTGCTCTTCCTTGTTGATCGCGGTCACGAAAATGATCGGGATTGAGCGCGACTTGCGGCGCTTACGGATGAGGCTCGCAGTCTCGAAACCGTCCAATCCGGGCATCTGGACGTCCAGCAGAATGACAGCGAACTCGCTGCGCAACACCTCCTTCAGCGCCTCGTCGCCGGACAAGGCCTTAACTACATCGTATTCCGGATTATCCAGGGCTTCGGCAAGCGCCGTTACATTTTCCAGGCGATCGTCGACGACCAGAATCTTGATTTTCTCGTCGCTATCCACGATACGCTCCTATGAAACCGCCTCGGGAGTGCCGGTCTTGAGCCAGCGCTTGACCATACGCAAAAGCGCCGCGGTATCCACAGGCTTCGTTATGTAATCTGATAAGCCCGCTGCCAGCGACTTTTCGCGGTCCCCTTTCATGGCCTTCGCGGTGAGCGCGATGATCGGCAGCTCCTTATAGCGATCAATCCGTCGTATCGCCTGGCTGGTCTCGTAACCATCCATATTCGGCATCATGATATCCATGAGCACGACATCGACGTCCTCGCTTTCTTGAAGGATCTCAATGGCCGTCGCACCGCTCTCGGCGAATACCACGTTCAGTTTGTGGTTCTCAAGAATGCTCGATATGGCGAAAATGTTGCGCACGTCGTCGTCGACCACGAGCACCTTCTGCCCCGAAAAGGCCAGGGCATCGTCGTCGCTCGAGACGCTGTCGGCCTCGAACGCGATCGCCTCCCCAAAGTCCATGGCCGGCTCGCGCCCGCCTTCGTCTTCGACTTCCTGCCCCGTATAGGCCTCGGGTAGGTAGAGCGTAAACTCGCTACCCTCACTCTCGACACTGCGTAAATGGATCTCACCCCCGAGAAGTCGTGAGATTTCGCGGCTGATAGTAAGACCAAGTCCGGTGCCGCCATACTTGCGGCTCGTGGTCGCATCCACCTGCTGAAACGCCTCAAAAATGAGCCGCTGCTTGTTATCGGCGATCCCGATACCGGTGTCCCGGACCGTGAAGGCCACAACGACCTGGGACTCGCGCAAAGTATCGGCCTGAAACATGGAGCGGTTGCCCCGGTAGCGGTAGGCCTCAAGCGCGATGGTTCCGCTATCGGTGAACTTGAAGGCGTTGGATAGCAGGTTCTTCAACACCTGCTGGAGCCGCAGGCCGTCTGTGAACATCGCCTCCGGAACATCGGCTGCGACCTTAATAGTAAAGGCGATGTCCTTCTGCTGCGAGACCGCGCGGAAGTCCCGGACCACGTAATCGATAAGATCGGCCACCTTCGTGTCGCTGGCGACGATACCCATCTTGCCCGCCTCGACCTTGGAGAGATCAAGGATCTCATTGATGAGGTTCAGGAGGTCGCGCCCGGAGGCGTAGATCGTATTGGCGAACTGCACCTGCTTGCTGTTTAGGTTGGCGTCGCGGTTCTCGGCCAGGAGCTTGGCCATGATCAACAGGCTGTTGAGCGGAGTCCGCAACTCGTGCGACATATTGGCCAAGAACTCGGATTTGTATTTGGAGATCATGGCGAGCTGCTCGGCCTTTTCCTCGAGCGACAGGCTCGCCATCTCCACCTCCTGATTCTTGATCTCGAGCAGCGTGGCCTTTTCCTCAAGCTCCTTGGCCTGGGCCTCGAGTTCGCCATTCGAGCTCTGAAGCTCCTGGAGTAGCTCCTCTGTGCGCATCGAGGCGCCGATGATGTTCAGCACCACGCCAATACTCACCATGAGCTGATCGAGAAACACCCGATGGATCGAGTTGAACGACTGGAACGAGGCAAGCTCGATCACGGCCAGTACGTCGCCCTCGAACAGTACGGGTAACACCAGGATGTTGGCGGGGCCGGCATAGCCGAGACCGGAAGCGACGCGAATGTAGTCGTCGGGTACGGTGCCAAGAACGATGGGCTTCTTCTCAAAAGCGCACTGGCCGACGATTCCCTCACCAAACTCAAAGCTCGTGGGAACCGAAGCGTTCTTGTTGTAGGCGTAGGACGCGATCAGGTCCAGGCGATTCTCTTCGACATTGACACTGTAGAAGGCCCCGTGCTGAGCGGACACGAGCGGGGTGAGTTCGCTCATGATGAGCCGGGAGACTGCCGAGAGGTTCTTCTGGCCCTGCATCATGGCCGAAAAGCGCGCCAGATTGGTCTTGAGCCAATCCTGCTCCATGTTCTTCTCAGTAGTCTCCTTCAAGTTTTTGATCATCTGGTTGATATTGTCTTTGAGCGCAAGAACCTCGCCCTCGGCCTCAACCGTAATCGAGCGCGTGAGATCCCCCTTGGTCACTGCCGTGGATACCTCGGCGATCGCGCGTACCTGTGCCGTCAAGTTGCCGGCCAGCTGGTTCACGTTCTCGGTCAAATCCTTCCAGGTGCCCGCAACCCCCGGCACCCGGGCCTGGCCGCCCAACTTGCCTTCGATACCCACTTCCTTGGCAACGCGCGTCACCTCCGCCGCGAACGAGCGCAACTGATCCACCATGGTGTTGATGGTGTCCTTCAATTCCAGGATTTCGCCGCGCGCGTCGACTGTGATCTTCTGCGACAAATCGCCCTTGGCGACGGCGGTTGAGACCTCGGCGATGTTACGCACCTGCGAGGTCAAATTGCCGGCCAGCTGGTTGACGTTCTCGGTCAAATCCTTCCAGGTGCCGGAGACCCCCTTCACCCGGGCCTGACCGCCCAACTTGCCCTCGATACCCACTTCCTTGGCAACGCGCGTCACCTCCGCCGCGAACGAGCGCAACTGATCCACCATGGTGTTGATGGTGCTTTTTAGCTCCAGGATTTCGCCGCGTGCGTCGACTGTGATCTTCTGCGACAAATCGCCGTTTGCGACGGCGGTTGAGACCTCGGCGATGTTACGCACCTGCGAGGTCAGATTGCCGGCCAAGCCGTTCACATTGTCGGTCAAATCCTTCCAGGTACCCGAGACCCCTGGCACGCGCGCCTGGCCGCCCAACTTGCCGTCGATGCCCACTTCCTTGGCAACGCGCGTCACCTCCGCCGCGAACGAGCGCAACTGATCCACCATGGTGTTGATGGTGCTTTTTAGCTCCAGGATTTCGCCGCGTGCGTCGACTGTGATCTTCTGCGACAAATCGCCATTGGCCACCGCAGTGGTCACAAGGGCAATATTACGCACCTGCGAGGTCAGATTGCCGGCCAAGCCGTTCACATTGTCGGTCAAATCCTTCCAGGTACCCCAGACCCCTGGCACGCGCGCCTGGCCGCCCAACTTGCCGTCGATGCCCACTTCCTTGGCAACGCGCGTCACCTCCGCCGCGAACGAGCGTAGTTGATCCACCATGGTGTTGATGGTGTCCTTCAATTCCAGGATTTCGCCGCGCGCGTCGACTGTGATCTTCTGCGACAAATCGCCCTTGGCCACCGCAGTGGTCACAAGGGCGACATTACGCACCTGATTGGTCAGGTTCCCGGTCAGCTGGTTGACGTTATCCGTGAGGTCCTTCCAGGTGCCCGCAACTCCCGGCACCTTGGCCTGGCCGCCCAATTTGCCGTCGATGCCCACTTCCTTGGCAACGCGCGTCACCTCGGCCGCGAACGAGCGCAGCTGGTCGACCATGGTGTTGATGGTGTCCTTCAATTCCAGGATTTCGCCACGCGCCCCGACTGTGATCTTCTGCGACAAATCGCCGTTAGCCACCGCGGTGGTCACAAGGGCGATGTTACGCACCTGCGAGGTCAAATTGCCGGCCAGCTGGTTGACGTTCTCGGTCAAATCCTTCCAGGTACCAGAGACCCCCTTCACCCGGGCCTGACCGCCGAGCTTGCCCTCGATACCCACTTCCTTGGCAACGCGCGTCACCTCCGCCGCGAAGGACCGCAACTGATCCACCATGGTGTTCACCGCGCGGCCGATCCGCACAAGGTCGCCCTTGACGGGGCGCCCATCGACGTCGCAGGGAACCGTCTGAGACAAGTCACCGCTCGCGACGGCACGGATGACACGGGAGATCTCGAGGATGGTGTGCACAAGGTCGTCGACGGCGCTGTTTTGTGCCTCGATCATGGAGGCCCACATGCCCTGCATGCCATTCAATGATGCCCGCTCGGCGATACGGCCGTGGCGGCCAACCAAGTTCGCGACGCGACCGAACTCATGGGCTAATCGCTGATTGTGGCGAGCAAGGGAATTGAAGACCTGGGCAATTTGCTGAGCCTTTCCGCCCTGACGCAAACGCAGCCGGGCACTGAAATCCCCGTCATGCAGGCGTTGGAGCCCAACAAGCAGGCGCTGCATGTCGTCGTCCTTGTCCCCGGGATCCACACGACGCGCCCGAACCGGCGTGCGGGAAGGAACCGTCGACGTCCGCCCCTTCTTACTCCTCAACCCTGTTGTCACGGTAACTCCTCCTGAACAATCAGCGTCTGATTCACCAAGAACGAGTGCCACGGAGCGGGGTTCTAAGGGCGAACGCGGCGGCGCGCAGCAAAGCACCGGTGCCCGATCACACCGGCGGCTCGTTCTTCGACTGCGGCCCGGCCTATATTTTGGAGGGGTTTTCTGGATGGTCCGGCGCCGCCTCCGCCCTGCGGGTATTGTACTGAACGCAACCCTGCGCGCAAGGCGCGTCGCAAGACGGCTTGGGCAGAGGGGCGGGGCGCGCCCAAACGCCGCTGCCGGCACCCGCCTGAGCCGCCCCGCCCGGCCGACACGGCGCATCCGATCGTCTTGTGGGCGATAGCAAGATACTGAATACTATTCGGCAAGCGCCGGCCCGACCGGGGCCCGCTGGACGCAGGACGCCTTGGGGCCATACGGGAAGAAAGGGGCGATGCCGATCGTACGCGATGCCTGGGATCGCGACCCAACGGGGGGACACGCCGCCTGGGGCTCAGCATCAGGCGATGCCGGCAGGGCCCGAAGTCGCGCAAACTCGCGCCTGCTGCCTCGACGCGGTCGTGGGTTGGGGCTCGACGCCTCGCGGCGGCGTTCGAGGCGGCAAGCCATACCCACGCATCGGGGGCGCCTTGCACGAAAAGGGACCGCCCTTAAAAGGACACCAAGAGGGGCGCGGCCCGTTCCTATTAAACAGTCATCGGAGTGAGTGGATACCTAATGAGTACAGTTCAAGTCGGCCAACCTATCCCCGACCTGTCGGTCCAGGCAACCGATGATCAGGCATTTCGCTTATCGGAACTCCAAGGCCGTCATGTCGTGTTGTATTTCTACCCCAAAGACAACACCCCCGGCTGCACGACCGAAGGGCAGGACTTCCGCGACCACTACGAGGAATTCGAGAAACTGAACGCGACCATCCTCGGCGTCTCGCGCGACGACATCAAATCCCACGAGTCCTTCAAGGGCAAGCAGTGCTTCCCCTTCGACCTCATCGCCGATACCGACGAAGAGCTATGCCGGGCGTTCGATGTGATCAAGGAAAAGAGCCTCTACGGAAAGAAGTCCATGGGGATTGAACGGAGCACGTTCATCATAGATGGCCAAGGGGTGCTGCGGCGCGAGTATCGCAAGGTCAAGGTCGATGGCCATGTCCTGGCCGTATTGCAAGACCTGCGCGAGATCGTAACGCGCCGATGAACGGCCCACGCAAACTCTTTGTCCTCGACGCCACGGTCCTGACTCACGATCCGGCGGCCCTCTATCGGTTCGAGGAGCATGACGTTTACGTGCCGATCGCGGTTTTGGAGGATCTCGACGCCCACAAAGAGGGCAGCTCGGAGACTGCCCGCAACGCCCGCCAGGCCAGCCGCTTTCTCGACGACGCCCTGAGTACGGCCGCCGATCTCGCAAACGGCGCCCCGCTCCCCCACGTGGACGGCGCGGCGGCGGGACACCTCTTCATCCCGCTTGGCGGCCCGCGCAGCGCGCTGCCAACCGCCCTCCCCACCCACAGCATCGGCAACCAACTCCTCTCCATTACACGCGATCTCGCGGACGAACATCGGGGGCGCGAGGCGATCCTCGTCACCAAGGACATCAATCTCCGCATCAAGGCGCGCGCCCTGGGCCTCAAGGCGGAGGACTACACGAGCGAGCGGGTCCTGGACGACGCCGATCTCTTGTACCGGGGCATCGGGGAATTGCGGCTTACGCCCTCGGACACAGTCGAGGCGCTCCCCACCACGGCCCCGGCTCGCGCAGCCTTCGAGGTCCGGGGGGCCGCGACTGCGACCTGGCATGTTGGCGAATTCCTGCTTGGCGACGAGGCCTCTCTGCCCGATACCATCGTGCGGGAAGTCGGGCCCGGGCGCGCGCACCTCGAGGCCGTGCTCGACTACACGGAGGACGAACGGGCGGTGTGGGGGGTCCGCGCGCGCAACCGCGAGCAGAACTTCGCGCTTAATCTTCTCATGGACCCGGACATCGACTTCGTCACCCTGCTGGGCCAAGCCGGCACCGGTAAGACCCTGCTGACGCTGGCCGCGGGCCTCCATCAGACCATTGAGCACCAGCGCTACGCGGAGATCATCATGACGCGCGTAACCATACCGGTAGGGGAAGACATCGGCTTCCTGCCAGGCACCGAAGAAGAGAAGATGAGCCCGTGGATGGGGGCCCTTGAGGACAACCTCGATATCCTGAACCAGGGAGAATCCCAGGGCCGCGGGCACTCGCAATGGGTGCGGGCCGCAGCCTCCGATCTGATGCGCGCCCGTATCCGGGTCAAGAGCCTGAATTTCATGCGCGGCCGCACTTTCCTGCGGAAATTCATCATCATCGACGAGGCGCAAAACCTGAGCGCGCACCAGATGAAGACGCTCATCACCCGCGCGGGACCCGGCAGCAAGGTCGTGTGTCTCGGCAATATCGCCCAGATCGACAGCCCCTACCTCACCGAGACGACCTCGGGCCTCACCTACGTCGTGGACCGCTTCAAGGGCTGGGCTCATGGCGGCCACGTCACCCTGGCGCGTGGCGAGCGCTCGCGTCTCGCCGACTACGCGACCGCGACCCTATAGGGCACGAACCGGGGGCAGTGCGGCACGGTAAACGCACCCGGCGATCGGCGCCTCTCAGCCCCTAGGTGAGATAACGTAACCAGAGCGCAAGCGCCACGAGCGTCACCAACAGGATAAAGGGCGTCATGACGAGCCCGGCGCGCATATAGGTCTTCCACGATATGACCTCACCCTTACGGGCCAGCACATGCAACCATAGGAGCGTGGCGAGACTCCCCAGAGGCGTGAACTTTGGACCGATGTCGCAACCGATCACATTGGCATAGATCATCGCCTCGCGCGTAGCGGCGGGGACCGTCCCCATGTCGTGGATGGCGAGCGAGCCGATAAGGACTGTGGGCATATTATTCATGATTGCCGACAGCAAGGCCGTGAGGAAGCCTGTCCCGACCGTGGCCACCAGGAGTCCGTGGGCGGCCAAGACCCGCAAGAGGCGCGCAAGCCAGACCGTGAGTCCCGCGTCACGCAGGCCGTAGACCACGAGATACATGCCGAGACTGAAAACGACGATCTGCCACGGGGCCTCGCGCAACACGCGCCCCACCGGGACCACAGCCCCCCTGCCGCCCGCCCAGACGCGACCGGCCACGAGCAAAAGGATAAGGGCGGCGATGCCCGTGAGCAAAGACACAGGCACGTGGAGCCGCCCGGCCAGAAAGTAGCTCGCAAGCAGCAGGCCGAGAATGGGCCACGACAGGCGAAACAGGAGCGCATCCTTGACCGCGCTTCGCGGCTCATCGAGACGCGTGACATCGTAGCTCTGCGGGATGTCACGCCGGTAATAGAGCCAGAGCATGGCGAAGGTGGCGAGACCGGCGACGATGTCGACCGGGGTCATCACAATAGCGTAGCGCCGAAACGGGATTCCGAAAAAGTCGGCCGATACGATATTCACAAGATTCGATATCACAAACGGTAGCGACGTCGTGTCGGCGATGAAGCCGGTACCCATCACGAAGGCGAGGGCAGCACTCGGACGAAACCCCAAGGCCACCAGCATGGCCAGCACGATGGGTGTCAAGATAAGCGCAGCGCCATCGTTGGCGAAGAAGGCGGCTACCAAACCTCCCAGCAGAATAATAAGGGGAAAGAGGCGGCCGCCACGCCCGCGTCCAGCCCGCGCCATATGCAGAGCCGCCCAATGGAAAAAGCCGGCCTCATCCAGGAAGAGTGAGATCACGATCAGGCCTACGAAGGTCAAGGTCGCGTTCCAGACGATAGCCCACACGGTCGGAATATTGTCGAGATGCACGACCCCGAGCGCCAAAGCCAGGACCGCGCCTATGGTGGCGCCCCACCCGATACCGAGCCCTCTGGGCTGCGCGATCACCAGAACAAGCGTGAACACGAAGACCGCCACTGCCAACACCATGCCCATCCTCCCCTGCGCGGTCCCAGGCCCGCTCAAACGACCGTCAACACCCCTTCGAACGACCCGGCATCGGCACCACGGTCGGCACGCAACAGGGGCGCTCCGCGCGAGCCTCGTCGGCGAATACCCGCGCTTCGCCCATGGTGCGAAACGCCTCCCACGGCACGCCTTGGGGGTCGAACACCCAGGATTTTTCAGATTGGGCATAACAACACGCGCCCACACCCTCTTCCACGATCGGGGCCGCCAATTGCGCCAGACGCTCCGCGAGCGCCGCCGACTCCTGCTCGCTGTCGACTTGAATGCCGAGGTGATTCAGCCCGGGCGTTGCGCCATGCGTGGAGATCGCGAAATTGACCCGCGGGTCTTCCAACATCCACTTGGCGTAATCCGGCTTCAGCACAGTCGGGGGATGGGCAAAAAGCCCCGAGTAGAACGCCACACTGGCGGCGAGATCGGTTACCGTCAAATGGATATGCATTCTCTTCATAGCAGGTCGCTCCTATCGTGGGGTTCGCAACACACGGCGCCCTGGGCTTGCAGAGCCTTAACGCGCCTCGCATCGCGCGCGAACGCCTCGGCCCCGGGCCCCGCGCGCAGCACCGCGATGATATCCGCCACCCAAGGCGCGAGACTCGGGCGCCGCTTGTAGTACACCCAGGTGCCGCGCTTGCGCGCGACCACAAGCTCGGCTGCGCGCAAGACCGCCAGGTGGCGCGAGACGACCGCCTGCGGCAGATCCACGCCCGCCACCAGATCGCAGACACAGAGCTCGCCGAAGCCCTCAAGCAACAGGAGCAGGCGGCGGCGCGTATCGTGGCTCAGTACGGAAAAGAGGTCGTCCTCGGTAGGCATGGGCTTATATATATCCGATTCGATATATATAAGCAAGAACATATAGCGGCGCGATCCCGGGCAGGAAAGAAACGCCCGCTAGCGGCTTGGGAGCCCCGCTTCGGCAAAGAAAGGGAGTCCGACGCCCGTAACTTCGTGCGCTGCGGGGATGCCGTAATGCTCCGGATACTCGACCGCCTCGAAATAGAGGCCGTGGGGTGGCGCCGTATTGCCGGCTGCCGCGCGCTCGCGGGCCGCGAGCACCTCACCCGCCCAACACACCGGATGCTCCCCTGCCCCGATCGCAGCCAGCACACCCGCGATATTGCGCACCATGTGATGAAGAAAGGCATCAGCGCGGATCCGCATGACCACGAGAGGACCGATGCGCTCGACGGACAGCGCATGGACCGTACGCACGGGCGACTTGGCCTGGCACTGGGCGGCCCGGAAGGCGCTGAAATCGTGACAGCCGAGGAGCGCCGTGGCCGCCTCCTGCATACGCGCGGCATCGAGCGGTCGATACTCGAAGCTCACTTGATCACGAAAGAGCGCGGGGCGCACTCGCCGGTTGAGCCAAATATAGCGGTAGCGGCGGGCACGCGCCGAGAATCGCGCATGAAAATCCCCCGCCACGGGCTGCGCCCACTGGACCGCCACATCCTCGCCGAGACGGGCGTTGGTACCGCGCACGAAGGCCTCCGCTCGGCGCATAGCCTCGCTATCGAAATGGACCACTTGGCCTAGGGCGTGCACGCCCGTATCCGTCCGTCCGGCAGCGACGACACGTATCGGCGCGCACGCGACCGCCGCGAGCGCCCCCTCGAGGGCGTCTTGCACAGTTGGCACCCCGACCTGGCTTTGCCAACCGCAAAACCGGGCGCCGTTGTATTCGACGCCGAGCGCCCAGCGGGTCACGAGTCGACAACAAGATCGATCAGGCCGCGCACAGCCTCGGGCACCACCTTACCGCGCGTGGCACGTCCCCCTTGGAAGCGTTTGCGATCGGCCGCCGACAGAGACATCGTTTTGCGCGCGCCAACGAGCACCAGGGCCTGTCCGGCCTCGCCCGCGGCCACCGCGACCAGCTTTTCGCCTTGTGCGTCCAGGAGCTTCACGCCACGCCCCTTGGGCATGACCGACAGATCGGCCTCAGAAAGGACGAGCAGCCGCGTGGCCGTCGCGCAGGCGACAAAGCCCCCTTTCGCCACCAGCACGGGTTTCAGGAGCGACGCCCCCGCTTCGAGCTTCACGATGGCCTTGCCGGCCTTCGCGCGTGTCTGGAGATCACCGAGCAGGGCCTTGAAGCCATAACCGCTATCGGCCACGAGCAAGGCCTCGTCGCCATCATCGCCCATCAGGACACCCTTGAATTCGACCCCCGCCTCCGGCTCCAAGGTCTTCGACAAGGGTTCCCCGAAACCGCGCGCCGAGGGGAGCTTGTGGGCCGGGACCGCGTAACTGCGGCCGGCACCGTCCAGAAAGATCGCAAACTGCGTGCTGCGCCCGCGCGCCGACTGACGGAAGGCGTCCCCCGTGCGGTAGGAGAGCGCAGCGCCGTCCACCTCATGGCCACGGGCCTGACGCACCCAACCATTCGCCGACAGCACGACCGTGACGGGTTCAGCCGCCAGATCGCCCGGCTCTATGGACCGCGCCGCCGGCCGCTCACGCAAAGGCGACCGGCGATCATCACCATAGTCGGCCGCGTCACGCGTGATCTCGTCTTTCACAAAACGCCGCAACCGCGCCTGCGAACCCAGGAGACGCTCGAGCCCGGCGCGTTCGTCGGTAAGCCGGGCGTGCTCCTCCTTGAGCTTGATCTCCTCGAGCTTTGCCAGTTGCCGCAAACGGATCTCGAGCACGGCATCGGCCTGGCGCTCACTCAGAGCAAACCGCGCCATCAGGGCGTCACGGGGCTCATCCTCGGTCCGGATGATGCGTATGACCTCGTCCAGATGCGCGAAGATCGTGAGCAACCCCTCGAGGATGTGCAGGCGCTCATTGATCTTGTCAAGTCGAAAGGCAAGCCGCTTACGTACCGTCTCCACGCGAAACACGAGCCACTCCGAAAGGATCTCGCGCAGACCGTAGACGCGCGGCCGACCGTCTGACCCTATGAGGTTCAGATTGACCCGGTAACTCTTTTCCAGATCGGTCGTCGCGAACAAGTGACTCATGAGCGCCTCGACGTCCACACGGTTGGAGCGCGGCACGATCACAAGCCGGGTCGGGTTTTCGTGATCCGACTCGTCGCGCAAATCCTCCACCATCGGCAGCTTCTTGTTGCGCATCTGCTCGGCAATCTGCTCCAGGATCCGCGATCCCGACGCCTGATGGGGCAGGGCCGTAACCACGATCGCGCCATCCTCCTGCTCCCAGACGGCGCGCGCCCGCACCGACCCCGTGCCGCTGCGATAGAAGGCCAGGATGTCTTCACGGGGCGTCACAATCTCGGCCCCGGTCGGATAGTCCGGCGCAAGTACATGCTCACAAAGCTCCTCGACGCTCGCCTTAGGCTCGTCCAAGAGCCGCACACAGGCGGCAGCGATCTCGCGCGCGTTGTGCGGCGGTATGTCGGTCGCCATGCCCACGGCGATGCCGGTGGCCCCATTCAACAGCACATGGGGTAGGCGCGCAGGCAAGAGCTTAGGCTCTTCGAGCGTGCCGTCGAAATTCGGCACCCAGTCGACGGTACCCTGCCCGAGCTCCGCCAGCAACACGTCGGCGAAGCGCGACAAGCGCGCCTCGGTGTAGCGCATAGCCGCGAAAGACTTGGGGTCGTCCGGCGAACCCCAGTTGCCCTGACCATCCACGAGCGGATAGCGATAGCTGAAGGGTTGGGCCATGAGAACCATGGCCTCGTAGCAGGCTGTATCGCCATGAGGATGAAATTTACCCAGACAATCGCCGACTGTGCGCGCCGACTTCTTGAACTTCGCGCCCGCGGCGAGCGCAAGCTCGGACATGGCGTAAACGATCCTGCGCTGCACGGGCTTTAGGCCGTCGCCGATATGCGGCAGGGCACGGTCCAGGATGACGTACATCGAATAATCGAGGTAGGCCTTTTCTGTGAAGCCCACGACCGGCATCTGCTCGCCAAAAAGTTCGGTCTGCTCCATTACGCCACCTCCGCCTTGTCACCACTCGCCTCAAGCCAACGCCTGCGATCCGCGGCGCGCTTCTTGCCAAGCAGCATATCGAAGGAGGCGTCCGTGCCGTCATCGTCGACAAGCACGAGACGCACGAGCCTGCGCGTGTCCGGATTCATGGTCGTCTCGCGCAGCTGCACCGGATTCATCTCGCCCAAGCCCTTGAATCGCTGGACATTGGGCTTCACGCGCCCGCGGCCTGCGGCGATCTTGTCGAGCACCCCCTGCCTTTCGTTGTCATCCAGCGCGTAATAGACGTCCTTGCCGGCGTCGATCCGATACAAGGGCGGCATGGCCACATGCACGCGACCGGCCGCCACGAGCGGACGGAAGTGGCGCACGAAGAGTGCACACAACAAGGTCGCGATATGCGCCCCGTCGGAATCAGCGTCCGCCAGGATGCAGACCTTTCCGTAGCGCAGGCCCTCCACGGAATCGGAGCCCGGATCAACACCCAGGGCAACGGCGATGTCATGCACCTCCTGGGAGGCGAGGATCTCGTTTGAGTCCACCTCCCACGTGTTCAGTATCTTCCCGCGCAAGGGCATGATGGCCTGGAAGGTGCGGTCACGCGCCTGTTTGGCGGAACCGCCAGCGGAATCGCCCTCCACGAGGAAGAGCTCCGTGCGGGCCAGATCCTGCATCGTGCAATCGGCGAGCTTACCAGGCAAAGCCGGGCCGTTGACCGCCTTCTTGCGTTCGACGCGCTTGGAGCGCCGCTCGCGGGCTTGTGCGCACTCGATGACGATCTTCGCGATCTCCGTCCCTTCGGCGACATGCGCGTTCAGCCACAGGGCAAAGCCATCCTTCACCACCCCAGACACGAACGAGGCCGCCTCACGCGACGTGAGCCGCTCCTTGGTCTGGCCCGAGAACTGCGGCTCCCTCAGTTTGGCGGACAGCACAAAGGCGATCCGCTCCCATACGTCCTCTCCCGCGAGCTTCAAGCCACGCGGCAGGAGGTTACGGAACTCACAGAACTCCCGCAGCGCATCGGTGAGCCCGACGCGAAAACCATTCACGTGCGTGCCTTCCTGAGTGGTCGGAATGAGATTCACATAACTCTCCCGGACTGGTGCCGGGCCTTCCTCGGCAGCCCACGCCACCGCCCACTCGGCCTGTTCGCCGCCGCCCGCCATGGCTCCTATGAACGGCGTGGAAGGAAGAAATTCGCGATCGTCGAGCGACTCGGTCAAATATTGCCCGAGGCCGTCCTCGTAATGCCATTCAGCGTCATCGGTCGGGTCCTGCTCCGAGCGGAATACGACCCGCAGGCCCGGGCAGAGCACCGCCTTGGCCTTCAGCAAATGCTTTAGACGGGCGGGAAGAAATTTAGCGCTGTCGAAATAACGGGCCTCCGGCCAGAACCTGAGCGTGGTGCCGGTCTCCTTGCGCGGAACCGACCCAGTTACCGTCAGATCCTCCACCTTGTCGCCGCGCGAAAACGCCATGCGATAGGATTGCCCGCCCCGCTTGACCGTAACCTCGAGACGTTCTGACAAGGCATTGACCACAGAGACGCCGACGCCGTGCAGGCCCCCCGAAAACGTATAGTTCTTCCCCGAGAATTTACCGCCCGCGTGCAGGCGCGTCAGGATCACCTCGACACCGCTTACGCCCTCCTCCGGATGGAGGTCGACCGGCATGCCGCGCCCATCATCCTCAACTGACAACGAGTCATCCTTATACAAAGTCACGACGATCCGATGCGCATGACCACTTATCGCCTCGTCGACGGCGTTGTCGATAACCTCCTGCGCCAGGTGATGCGGCCGGTCGGTCTGCGTATACATCCCGGGGCGTCGCCGAACCGGCTCGAGCCCCGTCAAAACCTCGATGTCGGAGGCGTCGTATCGCGCCATCAGGTGAAATCCGCAAGCAGCGCCGCGCGTTGACGTTCAGTGAGGACGGTCTCGTCGCGATAGGCGGCATGGTCTATACCGCAAGCGATGAGTTCCCCAGCCCGGGCGGCTGCCACGATATCACCCCCGAGATCGAAGCGCAGAAAATGCACAGACGAGGTCTTCTCGTCGTTCTCGCGGCCCATGTCCTCATCGGCCACCGCGTAGATCCGCGGCCGCTCCCCCACGCGCACATAGACCCAAGACCCGACCCCGCCGAGCTTGGCGAGCGCGGCGCGGCGTTCCGCCACATCCTCGTACTCGAGCATGAAGGTCGCCTTCCAATTGGCGCCGTCTGGTATGAGAGGGTTATAAGCCTTCAATTCCTCCTCGATCTCGCTCACCTCGAAGATCTTCTCGATACGCAGCATCTCCTGGACCTGATACTGAATCGTGAGCCTATCTTCGAAATAGAGCCGCGCATACGGCCCTATCGCGATCTGCCGGTCACGCTTGTGCGCCATGACGCGGGCCCGGAATGCGGGCCGCTCCTCGGCGTATCGCTCAAGAGACATCAGGTCTTTGCGTGTCAGTGCCTGCATGGAACCTCCTTGCCTTCAGTCTTTGTCCTTACGCTCGCGGGCGACGATGCTGCCATCCTGGAAAAGGTTTGCTTTAAGCTCATGATCGAACGCGGGGTCATGCCGTCTTATCCATTCAAGCACCATGGCCGCGTGTTCCTTCTCCTCGTCCCGGTTGTGGGCCAGAATAGCCCGTAACTCCGGATCCTGGCAGGCGTCGACCCGCTGCTGATACCAATCCACTGCCTCAAGCTCCTCCATGAGCGATATGATCGCCCTGTGCATATCCCTGGTCGTCTGCGTCAGATCAGACGCCGCCTCATGCAAGTCCTCGTGCGCCATATGCATTCCTCCTTATCGGTTGGTCCGTCAATCGATGCCGTAGGCGCGGCGCAACAGCGCGAACCGCGATACGGGCTGCGCCTCGCTCCCGAGCCCTTGCGCGAGATGGTGGCCTGCGATGGGGCAATCACTCATGAAGTAATCGGGCTCGGCCGCGAGGATGCGCGTCACCACCGGCCGCCCGATCTTGACGGCGTCCTCGTAGAATTCCTTTTTGACACCGTAGGTCCCGTCATGCCCCGAACAACGCTCTATCACTTCCACCGAGGTCCCCGGGACCATCATCAGAAGATCCCGCGTCTTCAAGCCGATGTTCTGCACGCGCTGATGGCAAGGGACATGGTAGGCTACCTTGCCGAGACGCTCCTGGAAATCGGTATTCATGCGGCCGGCCTTGTGACGCAAGAGCAGATAGTCGAACGGATCGAACATCGCGTTCTTGACCTTGGTCACCGCCTCGTCCTCCGGAAACAAGAGTGGCAACTCCTGCTTGAACATCAAGACGCACGAAGGTACCGGGGCCACGATATCGAAGCCCTGGTCGACCAAGGCGGCGAGCGCGGGTATGTTCGCCTCTTTGAGCGCAGCCACGCCCTCCAGATCGCCGACCTCGAGCTTCGGCATGCCACAACAGCGCTCCGATTCGAAGATCCGTACGGCGATACCGTTGTGCTCGAACACGCGCCCGAGATCAGCGGCAAGCTCCGGCTCGTTGTAGTTGCCAAAACAGGTTGCAAACAAGACGACCTGCCCCCGGGTCTCGGGTGTAGGTTCCGGCTTCAGAGGAGTCGGACGCCAAGTCTTGCGAAAGGTGCGGCTGTGGTAGGCCGGGAGACGGGCGCGGGCGTCGACACCGAGCGTGGACTGCAAGAGCCCTCGCGCCACAGAATTACGGTTCGCGGCATTCACGATCTGGGTGACGACCGGGATCCCAGCAAGCCTGCCAACAACATCCGTGTTCGTTAGGACGCGATCACGCAAGCGGGTCTTGCCCGCGCGGAACTTCGCCGCCTTAGCACGCAGCATCAGATGCGGAAAGTCCACGTTCCAGGGATGAGGCGGCACATAGGGGCATTTCGTCATATAGCACATATCGCAGAGGTAGCACTGGTCCACCACCTTCGCGTAATCGGCACGATCGACGCTTTCCAGCTCCATATCGGCCGAGTTATCTATGAGATCGAAGAGCGTGGGAAAGGCCTGGCACAGATTAAAGCAACGCCGGCACCCGTGACAGATCTCGAAAACCCGGGTCAGTTCGGCCTCGAGGGCGGCGGTATCGGTAAAGAGTGGATCCCGCCAAGCGATCGGGTGACGCGTCGGCGCCTCGAGATTTCCTTCCCGGTTGACGGCGGACTTTTCCGCATCTTTCTCCATAACCTCCCCCTGAAAAATGAAGACGGGCCGGCATCGCCGACCCGCCCCCCTTTAACTGTGCCGTATTGTAAAGACTTACTTGCCGAGGCTGTCGAGCGCCTTTTGGAACCGGTTGGCGTGCGACCGCTCAGCCTTGGCGAGGGTCTCAAACCAATCGGCGATCTCGTCGAAGCCTTCGCTGCGCGCAGTCTTGGCCATACCGGGATACATATCGGTATACTCATGGGTCTCGCCTGCGATCGCGGCCTTCAGGTTGTTCCAGGTGCTGCCGATCGGCAGGTCGGTGGCGGGGTCACCGACGGCTTCCATATACTCCAGATGACCGTGGGCATGGCCCGTTTCGCCCTCAGCGGTCGAGCGGAAAACCGCGGAGACATCATTATAGCCCTCGACGTCGGCCTTGGCAGCGAAATACAGGTAGCGGCGGTTGGCTTGCGACTCACCGGCAAATGCGGCCTTGAGATTATCGTGTGTTTTGGTACCTTTCAGGTTCATTGTCGTGCTCCATGTGGTTGTAACTTTAGAATCAGTCTAAATTATAGGGGGATCCCGGTCAAGCCCCGGGTGGTCTGAAAAACACCATACTGGCTAACGGCGCCAAGTCAACTACTATGATATCAAGCTCACCACAATCTCAGGCAAGGTTGAGTCAGCATCTATGGCAACTGTCAATCCGATGGCAAACGGCGGCGTACTCCTAACTGGTCTCGCGGCGCGTCTCGTCCGCGACCAGCTGTTGACGCCGGCCGAGGCGGAGCGCCTGAACGCGGAGTCGTTGACCAATAAGGTCTCCTTTGTGACGCGCTTGGTGGAGAGCAAAAAGCTCGACGCCCTAACGGTCGCCAAAACCGCCTCCGAGGAATTCGGCATCCCGTTGCTCGACATCAACGCCTTCGACAACGAAACATTCCCGATCAAGCTTGTCGACGCCAAACTCATCAGGCGCCACCGTGTCCTGCCGATCTTCAAGCGTGGCAACCGCCTGTTCGTGGCGGTGGCAGACCCGACCAACCTGGCAGCCCTCGACGAAATCAAATTCAATACCGGCTTACTTCCGGAGCCCCTGCTGGTCGAGGAGGGCAAGCTTGGGAACATCATAGATCGCAACCTCACCCAGCAAGATGGGTCGCTGGCTGATATGGCGGCCAGCGAGGGCCTCGAAAACATCGATGTGAGCGGCGACACAGAGCCGACCACCGAAGCTGCCGAAAGCGACATCAACGACAAACCGATCGTCCGCTTCGTCAACAAGATCCTGCTCGACGCCATCAACCGCGGGGCCTCGGACATCCATATCGAGCCCTACGAACGAATTTACCGCGTGCGCTTCCGCACAGACGGCGTCCTTCAGGAAGTCGCGCAGCCACCCATCGCGCTCGCCGCACGAATCGCGGCACGCGTGAAGATCCTGGCGCGGCTCGATATCTCGGAACGCCGCGTCCCGCAGGACGGACGGATGAAGATCCGCGTCTCGAAGACCCGCGCGATCGATTTCCGTGTCAGCACCCTGCCCACGCTCTTTGGCGAAAAAGTCGTGCTGCGCCTCCTCGATCCGGCGTCGGCATCACTGGGCGTCGACAAGCTTGGCTTCGAGGCGGAGCAGAAGGCCATCTATCTTGAAGCGATTGAACGCCCCTACGGCATGGTGCTCGTCACCGGGCCGACAGGAAGCGGTAAGACCGTCACCCTATATACCGCGCTCAATATCCTGAATACCACGGACCGCAACATCTCGACTGCGGAGGACCCGGTCGAAATCAACCTCGCCGGCATCAACCAAGTCAATATCAACGAGCGCGCGAAACTGACCTTCGCGACCGCGCTGCGCGCCTTTCTGCGTCAGGACCCGGACATCATCATGGTCGGTGAGATCCGCGACCTAGAGACTGCCGAGATCGCCATCAAGGCGGCACAGACCGGTCACATGGTCATCTCCACTTTGCATACAAACGACGCACCGCAGACCCTGGGGCGACTCGTCAACATGGGTGTGCCACCTTTCAATATCGCTTCGGCGGTCAATCTCATCATCGCCCAGCGCCTGGCCCGTCGATTATGCGTGCACTGCCGAAAACCCGTGAAGCTCCCCGAGACCACCCTGCGTCAGGTGGGCTTTCACGAGGCCGACATCCCAGGCCTCAATATCTACGGCCCCGTCGGATGCGATCAATGCAACGGGGGTTATAAGGGCCGGGTGGGCATCTATCAGGTCATGCCGGTGAGCCCGGCCATCGGGCAGATCATTTTGAACGGCGGCAACCCCACCGATATCGCCGCACAGGCCCAAAAAGAGGGGATTTCCGACCTCCGACAATCGGGCCTTAGAAAAGTGCGGGAAGGCATCACGAGCCTCGAGGAAGTGGAACGCGTGACCAACGAATAGCGATCGCACGAAACTGCCCGCCGGGGCAGTTCGCGCGCCCAGAGCCCGTAAGCGCGTCTCGTCGGCGACAGCAACCTACAGGATCTGTCGCCATTCCCCATAGACGGTCGGCAACGACCGAGATGTTCGGAAAATGATCACCATGAACCCCACCTCTTTCGCGTCCGATCCCGTCGCAGCCTACTTGGTCGTGGGGATCATAGGGGCTGTGGTCGGCAGCTTCCTCAGTATGCTCGTCTACCGCCTGCCGATCATTCTAAAACGCGAGTGGGAGCGTGATTGCCGGGAGGCGCTTGCCCTTCCCCCGCCCGAAAAGGCCGAGACTTTCAATATCGCTTGGCCCGCGTCCCACTGCCCCCAATGTCGCGCGCCCCTCAAGTTGCGCGACAACATCCCGCTCTTTGGCTTTCTGCTGCTGCGCGGCCGGTGCCGCCATTGCAGTGCGTCGATTCCGCGACAATATTTCCTGATCGAGG
Organism: Pseudomonadota bacterium; assembly: GCA_021784755.1. Taxonomy (GTDB): domain Bacteria; phylum Pseudomonadota; class Gammaproteobacteria; order Acidiferrobacterales; family Acidiferrobacteraceae; genus Acidiferrobacter. Next base: position 33,117 of record JAJYHM010000040.1, on the reverse strand, counting down.
TCCTAACGACCTTCGCGGCCCTCGTATCGGTCGCGCATTTCGGGCTCACGCCCCGTGGCGCGGGGGCCTTCCTGCTGGGGGCGGCCCTCATCACGCTCACCTTCATCGATATGCGCGAGCAGATCCTTCCGGACACGATCACCCTGCCGTTTCTCTGGCTGGGCCTGCTCGTCAATCGAGGCGGCCTGTACGCGTCCCTGGATTCGGCGGTCCTAGGCGCCGCCGGGGCCTACGTCTTTCTATGGCTCGTGTTCCACGCCTTCCGATTAGCCACCGGCAAGGAGGGCATGGGTCAGGGGGACTTTAAGCTGTTCGCACTCGGTGGGGCATGGCTCGGCTGGCAATTGCTGCCGTTCGTGCTGCTGTTCGCATCGCTGGCGGGCGCGCTTTACGGCGGCACACTGATCCTGACGCGGCGGCTGACGCGTTCGACACCCATGCCCTTCGGGCCGTTCCTCTGTGCCGCGATCTGGCTTGCCCTGTTTTATGGCTGGCCGCTCATGGCCCTCTATCTACGTGGCACGCATGGCTAGCTTTCGCGTGGCGCTGACTGGGGGCGCGGGCGCCGGCAAGTCGGCCGCCGCGCAAGTATTCGCCGAATGCGGCGCACTCGTCGTGGACGCCGATCAGATCGCCCATGAACTCTTGGAGCCGGGACAACCCGCCTGCGCCGCCATCATCAACGCCTTCGGTCATGACATCGCCGATAGCGAGGGACGCATCCTGCGCGCGAAATTGCGCGGACTGGTGTTTGCCGATACCGCCGCCCGCAAGACCCTCGAGGGTATCCTCCATCCGCCGATCCGTAAGCTTATGGAGAGCCGATCCGAGGGCGCGCGGCCCTATGCGGTTCTCGTCATCCCCCTGCTCGCCGAGACCGGATGCCCGCCCCACATAAACCGTGTGCTCACCATTGAGACCGACCCCTCAAAGCAGCGACACCGCCTCCAAGAACGCGGATTGGACACAGACACCATCGAGCGACTACTCGCCATCCAGGCGACTACCGCCGCCCGATGCGCCTGCGCCGACGATATCATCGTCAATGACGGTTCACTTCACGCCCTCGCAACCAACGTGCGGGCGCTCCATGGCCGCTATCTCGCTCTCGCGAAAACCCGCTGAAGATCGCGCTCACGAATGCCGCGGCGCCAGACGCGCGGCATCCCGATAGGGCGCTGCGGGAAGCGAATAGCGCTTCAGCTTCTGATGAACGGCGCGGCGTGTGATCCCCATCTCCCGCGCCACGGCCGTCACGTTTCCGTGGTGGCGCTCGAGGGCGTCCTGCAGCACACGCGTCTCAATGCTCCGCATGGCCTGGCGCTTGGCGACATGCAGGGGCGCGCGACCCCCCGGCGCATCCCGAACAGCGGCGCCCTGCGGCTCGTCGCGCAAGCCGACGTCATCGATCAGGGATCCCGGCGTAAACAGGAAGGCCCGCTCCAGAACGTTTTCGAGCTCGCGGACGTTGCCCGGCCACGCATAGGCCATGACCTGCGCCCAGGCCCGCCCACTCAAGGACTTGCTGGGGCTGCCGTGGCGCACCGCCAGGGCCGCGAGCAGATGATGGACAAGGCCGGTTACGTCCTCCGGGCGCTCCCGCAATGGAGGCACGCTTATGGGCACAACGTTCAGTCGGTAATAGAGATCACTGCGAAAAAGCCCCGCTTCGACCAGGGATCCGATCGGCCTGTTGGCGGCCGCCACGACACGGACGTCGACTTGGCGCGCCTCGCGGCCGCCGACCCGCTCGAACTCGCCCTCCTGCAAGACCCGCAAGAGCTTGGCCTGCGCAAGGAGCGGCAGACTGTCGATCTCATCCAGAAACAAGGTCCCCTGATGGGCACGCTCGAAGAGCCCATGGTGCAGATTCTGCGCGCCCGTGAAGGCGCCCTTCTCGTGACCGAAGAGCGTAGTCTCGATCAACTCCTGGGGGACCGCGCCGCAGTTGACGGCCAGAAAGGGGCGCGCGGCGCGGGGACTCAAGGCGTGCAGGGCACGCGCTATAATCTCCTTGCCAACCCCGGTCTCGCCGCTGATCAGGACACTCGAGCGCGTGGGCGCCACGAGTTCCACGGCCTTTAGTATCTCGCGCATAGAGCGCGATTCGGCCACGATCGCGGGCGGCTTGCGGGGGCGGCCTGCGGGGCCGGTGGGACAAAGGGCGCGCGCCATCCTTTCGGCGACACGTACGCTTATGTCCCTCAGCGCTTGGTGCGACACGATCTCCTTGCCTTCGCTCACATACTCATCGCCCGCTTGCCCCTCGGCCGCATTCCGATCCGTGTAGATGTGGACCTCGCAACAATCGTCGCGCAGAGCGATGCGCTTTTTCATCTCAACCTTCGCATAACCGAAACTGCGAGCGGCGATACCCCCGAAAACCGATGCGGTGGTGCGGCACAGCTCCGGGGCATCCTGCACGCGCGCACCGAAAGGGCAGCGAAGATTCTTGACACAAACGACCCCCGGGGGCGCGGGAACGGCGCGGAACTCACCACCGACTGCGTTCTTGATGTGCACGATGAGGCGCCCGTATTGTTCGTGGTCGAGTTTTTCCGGAAGATCCATAAGATCCATCTGCCGGCGCGCATGGAGCTCGAGGCAACTGCTTGCCGTAAGCCCCAGATACTCGATGGCATCGATGGATCGGCCGCCACCCTGCCCCGAGAGCTTGACGCTTTGCGTTACGAACATCTGAAGAAACGACAACGGGCTTAGGTCCGCAAGCGAGTCTTTGGTGGTCATCAGGCAGGCCCTCGGGGCTGGGGGCGCGGCCCGCGCATCCTGCGGGGTCGCGCCCTAGAGGAGGCGTAGACCCCAGTATAAGGGGGTCCGCCCGCGAACCCCAATAGGCCTAGTGATGACCGCAAGGTCCTCGGCATGCCGGGCAAGGCGTAGGCGGGTGCTCGAGCGAACGTATCGCCGCCTCGCGGCCCCGGGCCATAGCGCCATGGACCGCGGGCGCGGTCGTTACAACGGGACGCAAAGGGCCTGCGCAATGCGGACAGTGGGGCCTAAGCGCGTGCACGGCATGACGCGCGGTGAGCCTTCGTTCGCAGCGGAGACATCGATAATCATAAGTGGGCATGGCCACCTCCAGAGCAGGGGCAAGGCGCCACGCGGACGCCCCGCCCGATCATAGTCAGACCCAGCGCGCCGGCTGATGACCTTTGACACCAAAATCGGCGGCCGTGACGTCAGTCGCCTCGCGCCCCTTTTTGTCGCTGCGCGGGGCCCGGAGACGTCGGGTCTCCACCTCCCAGATCCAGCCGCTAATAGTCACATCCTTAGGGATAAGGGGGTGGGCACGGAAGGCCTCGACCGTCTTCAAGCATGTCACATCGACGTCGTCCATCATGCCTATCCATTTGGCGAACGCACCCTTGGCCAAGGTAAGTTCCGGCAGAGTCGGATCCAGGGTCAGCTTGTCGGGGTCAACGCCTCGCTCCCGCAGGACCTTTTCGAGATCCTGAGCGTTAGCCGAAAGCATCCCGCACTGCGTATGCTGGACGATCACGATTTCGCGCGTGCCGAAGAACTGACAGGTCAACATGGCCGAACGGACGGCGTCGTCGGTGACGATCCCGCCCGCATTACGGAAGCAGTGCGCATCGCCGCCGCCGGCGGGTGTATCCACATGAATGCCGAGCGCTTCATCCACGGGCAGGCGCTCGTCCATGCAGGCGAGAACCCACAGTCGACGATTATTGGGGCCATCGGCCCCGTAGCGCCGCCGCTTGGCCCACTTGTCGTAAGCACCTACCTGCGCCGTCAATTGGTCTTTCAATGTCGCCATGGCTGCTATCTCCTCTGATATGAATGATTGAGCGCACAACCGAGGCTGCAAAGTGGCGCTCGGCCCCTCCTAGGGGGCAAGGACCGTGCCGATTAGGATTCCCCGAACAATCAATAGGTTAAAGGGCGCCATAGGGAAGCGGTGTTGCTCATCTTTCGGCTGAAAACCGGCGGCCGACACGCGCCGCCGAGGGGTGGGTGTGGGAAACACAAATTCTCATAGGGAACACCCGTGTCACTGCAGCCACCGACTCGTCCGACGAGCAAGCCGCGAGGGGCGCCAACCCCCGGCCGTGGCCACCGCGACCCTGGCCGGCTAAACTCACCGAGTCTTAGGCGGATCGGGGCGCATGCCCTTCAATACCCTCGCGAGGACTGTGATTTGGCAACGCGACATGAAATGGACGAGGCGCAACAGCCGCACCCCGAGACCCGGTCCTCCATTCGGCTTTTGGCCGAAAGCGAGCTGGCGGCGATACTACCGCTCATTGAGATCCTGAATCCGGACACGTCGCGGGCGGTGCTTGCCCTGCGGCTTGAGGAGATGCGTGACAACGGCTATCGCTGCGCGGGGGCGTTCGTGGACCGCCGGTGCGTGGGCGTCGCCGGCATGTGGTTCGGGACGCGCTTTTGGTGTGGCCGCTACGTCGACATCGACAACGTCGTGGTCGATCCCGCGTGGCGCAGCCACGGGATCGGACAGGCGCTCCTAGACTGGGTGGAAGACTACGCCCGCCGGCAGGGCTGCGAGAAAGCCGTGCTCGACGCCTACGTCACAAACGATCGGGCGCGCGCCTTCTACATGCATCGCGGCTACCGCGTCATAGGCTTCCATTTCGACAAAGACCTGAAAGAACCGGGGGACGTCAAAAAGAAGGGCCGCCCGGGCACGCGATGAATGGGCGTAATCGGCTCGCCATTTCCCCTGTTTCCTGGATACTCTTCGACAGACTCGGTTCGGTCAACTACCCCGGCCTTCAGGCCGGGGTAGTTGAGGTGATCAGAAATGAGTGGCTGGACACTTACGGATGGGCTAGTCGCCGGCGACGACCGGGCGGCGACGATCCTTGGCAAGCCCGCGGGCGCGCTTGTCATCAAGCCGTCGGCGGCGCGAAGCGAGCGTCGGACGAGTCGCGATACGCCGTTCTGGGACCTCAAGCGCCCGTTGTATCCAATGGACCAACCGTTTACGGGCCTCACGCCGGTTGCACTCGCGGGTCCTATGCGTATGCGCGTGGATCACAAGGTAGCCCTCGCGCGTGATACGTCCGCGCGCCAAATGCAGCAGGCGCTCGCGTGCGCCCGCGGGTAGGGATGCGCAACCCGTCACATGGAAGCGCAGCTGCACGGCCGTAGCGACCTTATTGACGTTCTGCCCACCGGGACCTGGGGACCGGACGAATCGCTCCTCGATCTCGTCCTCGCTGATCGATAGGCTCGATGTGATGGCGATCATGGCGCCACGATACGCGCAGCCCCCTACCCCTTCAAGGATCACGGCGTAAGCGAAGGCGCCCTGCCGTCCCATCGGTCGTCGCAGCAAGGAACTTGAATCGCCGGCCAAATCGCCGCGCCCTTTTACACAACCCGGGAGTTTCGGCGACAAGCGCGCCCGCTTCGACGGGTTGGCGCGTCATGCGCCCTCTTTCCCGAAAATGGCGCTGCGCACGGCCACGCCCTGCGCGAGATGGGTCTCCGCCACCCCGAGGTCGGCGCACGTCATGCCCCCCAAGGCGTAAACCGGCAACGTTACCTCCGAAACCATGTGCCGGAAACGCTCCCAGCCTAGCGGGGTGGCGCCGGGATGGGTGGGCGTGGCCTTCACAGGCGAGAGCACGGCGAAATCGCAGCCCAGGGCCTCGGCCTGCCGCAATTCCTGCGCATTGTGGCAGGATGTTCCTACGAGCCCGTCAGCCGACGCCGGGCGCGCGCTAAGGCGCGCGAGCCGCGCCGCCGACAGATGGACCCCGTCGGCGCACCCGAGCGCTTCCTGGGGATCGCCGTTCACGACACAGCGGCCGCCATGGGGGGCCAATACGCGCTTTAGATACGCCGCGTACTCGCGCAGACGCGGGGCGGCCCACGGCTCGCGCAACTGCAGCAAGACCGGCTCGCGACGGGCGACCTGGAAGAGGCGCTCCTCGAACAAGGCCTCACCCAAACCGTCGACGTCACTCACCAGATAGAGGGACGGCAGACGCAACCGCGCCAAAATGGGGCGGTCGGCTGGCAGGAAGGGGAGGTCCCCGAGCGCATCGATGGGACACCAGCGAATCTCCTGGCCCTCGCGACCTTCCGGGACACCATCATAGGTCTCGACGCGCCAGAATGTGAGCTCAAGACCCGCGGGCGGGTTCGCGCGGTAGTGGGGCAAAAACGTGCAGGCGCCCACCGTAATCCCAAGCTCCTCATAGAGCTCGCGTCTCAAGGCATCAGCGCCTGCCTCACCGGCCCGGACCTTGCCGCCCGGGAATTCCCAGAGCCCCGCGCCGGCCTTGCCTGGCGGACGGCGTGCGATCAACACGCGCCCGCCGCCGCCCCAAAGGAGACCGGCGACGACGCGCTCAGGTCCGGTAGGATCCATTGATGCGGACATAATCATAGGAAAAATCGCAGGTGTGGACGGCCGCACGCCCCGCGCCCTGCCCGAGATCCACGGCCACCACGATCTCATCCCCGGCCAAGGCCCGCTGACCCATCTCTTCGCGGTAATCGGGATCGACCATGCCCTGGCGGAACACCCGCACCCCGTTCAGATGTACGACCACGCGGTTCGCATCATCGAGCCTGATAGGTGCGCGCCCCACGGCCATGAGGATGCGGCCCCAATTGGGGTCGCTCGCAAAAAGGGCCGTCTTGACGAGCGGAGAACTCGCAATGGTGTCAGCCACCACCCGCGCCTCCTCATCGGAGCAGGCTCCGGAGATTTCGACGCGCACGAACTTGGTCGCGCCCTCGCCATCACGGACGATGGCCTGCGCAAGTTCCGCACAGAGGCGCTCTAGAGCATCGCAAAAAACTGCGAACTCCGGACCTTCAGCAGCCGTAAGGCGCGCGCCCGAGCGACCTGTGGCGAGCACGACCAAGGCATCGTTCGTCGAAGTATCCCCATCGACGGAAATGGCGTTAAACGTGGTCTTCACGGCACGCTCCAGGGCCGCCTGCAAGACGGGCCGCGGGGCCTCGACATCAGTCGCGACGAAGGACAACATCGTCGCCATATTCGGGTGAATCATACCTGAACCCTTGGCGATACCGACCAAGCGCACCGGTACACCACCGATACCCGCCTCCTGAAAGCTCGCCTTGGGCACCGTGTCGGTGGTCATGATGCCAAACGCGGCATCCGCCCACCCGTCCTCGGTGGCCGCAGCCACTGCCGCCGGGATCCCAGCCACCACCGCCGCCACCGGCAAACGCTGGCCTATGACGCCCGTCGAGAACGGAAGGACCTCCTGGACCCTACACCCCAGAGCCTCGGCTACGGCCGCACAACAGGCACGCGCATCCTCAAGACCCACGGCGCCGGTCGCGGCATTCGCGTAACCGGTATTAATAACAAGCGCACGCGGCTCAGAGGCGCGCAAGTGCTCCTTAGCCACGATCACGGGTGCAGCCGCGAAATGGCTCTGCGTGAAGACCGCGGCGGCCGTCGTCCCTGGGGCACACTGAATAACGACGAGATCGCGCCGAGCGGCCTTACGGATCCCCGCAGCGACGGTTCCCAGCCGCACGCCCGCAATCACGCCAAGCGGCGGCATTGCCTTCACTCCTACGGCCATAATGACTCCTTAGACGAGACGCCCATGGCACTGCTTGTACTTCTTACCCGAACCGCACGGACAGGGATCGTTGCGCCCGACCTTGCGCCCGCTGCGCGTGATCGTCTGCACCGCGAGGTCCGCACCCTCTCCCGCGAGTTCGAGACTCGGGTGTTCGTAGAACGCGGCCCCTTGCTGGCGGCGCTGCTCGTCGATGGCGTCGATATCGCTATCATCCTGGATGTCCACTTGGGCGATGGTCGTAATCACTTCATGCTTTATGCGATCGAGCATGTGCGAGAAAAGCTCAAAGGCCTCGCGCTTGTACTCCTGCTGCGGACTCTTTTGCGCGTACCCTCGCAGCTGTATCCCCTGGCGGAGATGATCCATCGCCGCAAGGTGGTCCTTCCACTGCAGATCGAGGACCTGGAGCATGATGGCCTTCTCGAGATGACGCATGGTCTCCGCGCCGATCTCTTCGGCCTTTTCGCGATAACGCTTCTCGGCCTCCTCCAGAATCCGGGCGCGCAGCCCCTCCTCATCCAGGTTAGTGTCATCCTTCAACCATTGGTCGATCGGCAGATCGAGACGCAATTCATGGTCGAGTGTCGTCTTGAGCCCCCCGATGTCCCATTGCTCCTCAAAGCTGGCCGGTGGCACATGGTTGCTGATCAGGGCATCAACCACATCGCGGTGAATCGCCGCCACACTCGCGCCCACATCGTCGGCGACGAGCAGCTTGTTGCGTTGCTCGTAGATCACCTTGCGCTGATCGTTCGCGACATCGTCATACTCGAGCAACTGCTTTCGGATATCGAAGTTGTGGGCCTCGACCTTACGCTGGGCATTCTCGATCGCCTTCGTCACCCACGGATGCTCGATGGCGTCGCCCTGCTCCATGCCGAGCTTCTCCATGAGGCCGGCAATCCGATCCGACCCAAAGATACGCATCAGATTATCCTCGAGGCAGAGATAGAAGCGGGTCTCGCCCGGGTCGCCCTGGCGACCCGACCGCCCACGCAGCTGATTGTCGATACGGCGCGACTCGTGCCGCTCGGTCCCGATCACCTTGAGCCCGCCGGCCTCGATGACACGATCGTGCCTTGCCTGCCATTCATCCCGGGCCCGCTTACGCGCCATCTCGTCGGCATCGGGCGATAGTTCCGCCTCCGGGTTTCCCCCGAGCACGATATCCGTGCCGCGGCCCGCCATATTGGTGGCGATGGTCACGGCCCCTGCGCGACCCGCCTGGGCAATAATGTGCGCCTCGCGCTCGTGATGTTTAGCGTTCAATACCTCATGAGGGATGCGCGCCTGTTCCAGCAGGACCGAGAGACTCTCGGAGCTCTCGATAGAGGCCGTCCCGACCAACACCGGTTGCCCCCTCTTGTGGGCCTCCTCGACCTCGGTGACGATGGCGGCATGCTTCTCAGCGGTGGTCCTGTAGACCTGATCCCCTTGATCCTTACGGATCGCAGGGCGATGCGTCGGGATCACCGTGACCTCGAGGTTATAAATCTCCTGAAACTCAAAGGCTTCCGTATCAGCCGTGCCGGTCATTCCGGCGAGCTTCTCGTAGAGACGGAAGTAATTCTGGAACGTGATCGAGGCAAGAGTCTGGTTTTCGTTCTGGATCTCGACCCGCTCCTTGGCCTCGACGGCCTGATGCAGGCCGTCGGACCAGCGCCGTCCCGTCATCATGCGTCCCGTGAATTCGTCGACGATGACGATCTCGCCGTTGGCCACGATGTAGTCCACCTCGCGATGGTACAGGGCATGAGCCCTCAACGCGGCGTTCAGGTGATGCAGCAGACCCATGTTGGCAAGGTCGTAGAGACTTTCCCCTTCCGCGAGCAAACCGGCTTGCGCCAGCAGGCGCTCGGCCGTCTCATGGCCCTCTTCCGTAAGGTAGACCTGCTTGGCTTTTTCGTCTACCGAATAATCTCCGGGGCCCCCGGTCGTCTCCTGCTTCTTCAGGCGGGGCACGATGACATCGATCTTGACGTAAAGATCCGTATTCTCTTCGGTAGGCCCGGATATGATGAGCGGTGTGCGGGCCTCATCGATGAGGATCGAATCCACCTCGTCTACGATGGCGTAATGCAGCGCACGCTGGACACGCTCGTCGGCGCTGAACGCCATATTGTCGCGCAGATAATCGAACCCGAACTCGTTGTTCGTTCCGTACGTGATATCGGCGTTATACGCCTCCCGACGCGCCGGGCCGTCCAGCGACGAGACGATAGTCCCGACCGATAAGCCTAGAAAACGGTAGAGGCGCCCCATCCATTCTGCGTCACGCGAAGCGAGATAGTCGTTCACCGTGACGACGTGGACCCCAGACCCAGGCAAGGCATTCAGATAGGCGGCCAAGGTCGCCACAAGGGTTTTACCCTCGCCCGTGCGCATCTCCGCGATCTTGCCCTCGTGGAGGACCATACCGCCGATCAACTGGACATCGAAGTGCCGCATGCCAAGCGCTCGGCGCGAACCTTCGCGCACCACCGCGAAGGCCTCTGGGAGCAGGGCATCCAACGGCTCGCCACGGGCGAGCCGCTCGCGGAACACCGCCGTTTGATTGCGCAGCTCGTCATCCGAAAGTGCCGCATAGCGCGGCTCGAGGGCGTTGATCGACCCCACCTTCTGGCGCAAGCGCCGAACCACGCGCTCGTTGCGGCTACCGAAGAATCTACTTAGGACGTTCGCGGCCATAACCCTCTGGGCGACTCGGAAAAAGTCGCATTATGGCCGAAAAGGGGGGCTACTTGAACACTTTTCACTCAATGCCGGTCGGCTAGCCGCAGAAAGCCTGCCGGATTGATGGGCACACCGTGGAGCATGACCTCGAAATGCAGGTGCGGGCCCGTCGAATACCCGGTATCCCCCACGCGCCCGAGGAGTTGGTGCTTGTGGATCACCTCCCCCACATGCACAAAGCGCGCGCTCAGATGGGCGTACATGGTCACCTCGCTGTGGCCATCCGAGATCTTGACGAGGCGGCCAAAACCGCCATCCCGACCAGCGAAGATAACGATGCCAGCGGCCATGGCGCGCACCGGCGTGCCGAGCGGCACGGCGATGTCGATCCCGGGATGAAAGCCCGGCCGACCGGTGAAGGGGTCCGGGCGCGGACCGAAGGGCGAGGATATCCAGCCACCGCGCACAGGCCAGCCGCGCGGGGTCAAGCGCGCCGCGACACGATGGGCCGCCAGAATCGACGCGAGCACCGCCAGTTGAGCCGAACGGCGCGCGAACTCGGTCTTCAGTCGCCCCGACAAGGCCTGGAGACCTGCGATCGTCCATTCCCGACCGTCCTTGGGCACCGCGGCCTCGGTAGAGAAAGCCGCCGGCAGCGACAACGCTCCCACCGGCAGGCCCGCGAGGGCTCCGAGGCGCGCTGACAAGGCATCAAGCCGGCTGGCGCGGGCTCGCAGTCTACCGACCGCCGTCGCAAGACCCGTGAGGTCGGTGCGGCTCGCGGTGGCAAGCCTCTGAACCTGTGCCAAGACGTTGGGCGCGGCGGCGCTCGCTGTCGCATTGGCCCCCCGATGGGCGAATAACCAGAAAGCAAGCGCCCCCAAAATGAGCGGCATCACGCCGAACAAGGCCGCGGCACCGGCAGCGATCCGCCCAACGCTCAAACTGACGGGCCGCGAACGCGCGTCGCCCTCGCGTAAAAAGATGATGTTCATAGGATTCGCCGCTTGGGTGCGGGAAGCGAAAGCTCTTGCGCAAGGGCGCGCAATTTGGAGATCCGGCGCGGGCGCTTCGCGGACGAGACCGGCATGGTCCGTAGGCGCGCGCGCGGGTGGAACGCGGCGCCGAGCGGGAGGCCCGCCGACTGCACCAGCCGCCGCTCAAGAAGCGCGAGCCGGACGGCATCGCTATGCAGCGCACCGAGCTCAGAGCCCATAACATCGAGGCCGGCGGCGGTATTGCGGGTGACGGATGCGAGTTCCGCGCGAGCCACGACGGCCGTGCCTGCGCTCCGGCCAGGACCCTGCACAGCGGGGACCAGGGCCGCGAGCAGCCCATAAACCCCGAACGCAAGCAGCAGAGGGACGACGCCCACACAGACGCCGATCGCGACCCGCCATTGCCGTGCGCTAAGCCGCCAATGGCGATTCAAGCGGCTCCGGTGACCCACGATCCTCAACGTCACATTCGCAGGCTTGTCCGCTTTCACATCACTCTCCTCGGTCGCCCCGACCCCATCAAACTGCGGGGATGGCCCTCGCGAAGGAGATGGCCGGACGATCCGTCTCCTCGAACGAGACGATCTCCCAGGCCTCGGCATCCGCAACCAGCGCGCGCAGCAAACGATTATTCAAGGCATGGCCCGACTTGCAGGCGCTAAAGGCCCCTATCAGAGGATGCCCCAAAAGGTAGAGGTCCCCTATCGCGTCCAGGATCTTATGCTTCACAAATTCGTCTTCGTAACGGAGCCCGTCCTCGTTCAAAATGCGGAAATCATCCATGACGACCGCGTTGTCAAGACCGCCCCCGCGCGCCAAGCCGTTCTGCCGCAGGGCCTCGAGCTGGCGCATGAAACCGAACGTCCGCGCCCGGCTAATCTCCTTCACGAACGAGGTCGTGGAGAAATCAATGCAAGCGGTCTGGGTCGAATTGCGGAAAATGGGGTGATCAAAGTCTATCGCAAAGGACACCTTGAAACCGTCCCACGGTTCAAAGCGCACCCATTTGTCGCCATCCTGAATTTCAATCGTTTTACGGATGCGAATGAAGCGCTTATGAGCTGCCTGCTCCTCGACCCCCGCCGACTGGATCAAAAAGACGAAGGGCCCCGCGCTGCCGTCCATGATAGGGACTTCTGGCGCAGTCAAATCCACGTAGGCGTTGTCGATCCCAAGACCCGCAAAGGCCGACATCAGGTGTTCGACCGTCGAAACACGCGCCCCGTTATGCTCGAGCGTCGTCGAGAGGCGTGTGTCACTGACGTTCTCGGGGCACGCCCGTATTTCCATGAGCTGCGGTGAGTCGACCCGACGGAAGATGATGCCGCTATCGACCGGCGCCGGTCGCAGGGTCAGGTAAACCTTCTCTCCGGTATGCAACCCGACCCCTGTGGCCCGAATCACGTTCTTTAACGTACGTTGCTTTATCATGAGACTTCCGCGCTGTGATGCAGAATAGCACCTTGCTGACCATGCCGGACCTCCCTGTTCGGCCACCGGAGACAAGCCTCGGCTAGTGTCTTAAACAATAAAGACAAAATCCGGCTCTGTCCAGGTCGGTCGTCCAATACGGTCATATCCGGCCCCTCTGCCCCGACAAACGGACCTAATCGGCCTGACGACGGAGGAAGGCCGGAATGTCAAGGTAATCCGCGGCCTGAGTGTCGAGCTTCTGGCCCACCCGCCGGTTGCGGATGACGGTGGGGGTGTCCAGATCATCATAGTCCGGGAGCGGAGTGGCCCCACCCCCCACAGCGCCGCCCTTGGCCACCTTCAATGCGACGGCCGCCCGCTTCTGACCGCCGCCAAGCCCGGTCGCGACCACCGTGACGCGCATCGCGTCCTCCATTGTGGGATCGATCGCATGGCCCATGACCACGGTTGCGTCGTCGGACGCAAACTCCTTGATCGTATCGCCGACTTCGGCAAACTCGCCCAGAGACATATCGGCGCTTGCGGTGATATTTACTAGCATACCGCGGGCGCCGGCGATATCCACATCCTCCAGAAGCGGGCTCGAGATCGCGGCGCGAGCCGCCTCGCGGGCACGATCAGAACCTCGTGCGACCGCCGACCCCATCATCGCCATCCCCATCTCCGACATCACCGTGCGCACATCGGCAAAATCGACGTTGATATGGCCAGGCTTGGTTATAAGCTCAGCAATCCCCTGAACAGCTCCCTGCAAGACCTGGTTGGCCTTGGCGAAGGCGTCGAGCAAGGTCATGTCGCGGCCGACCACGGCCAGCAGCTTCTCGTTCGGGATCGTGATGATCGAATCGACGTACTCCGCGAGGTCCCGTATCCCCTGCTCGGCAACACTCATGCGCTTTCTGCCCTCGAAAGGGAACGGCTTCGTGATCACGGCCACCGTCAGGATGCCCTGATCCTTCGCCACCTGGGCGACGATGGGCGCTGCACCCGTGCCGGTACCTCCGCCCATACCCGCTGTGATGAATACCATGTCGGCCCCGGCAATCGCCTCGGCTATACGCTCCCGGTCTTCCATGGCCGCCTGGCGCCCGACCGAAGGATCGGCGCCGGCACCCAACCCCTTGGTGAGGTTGGAACCAAGCTGCAAGATCACGTTGGCGGACGACTTCTTGATCGCCTGCGCATCCGTATTGGCAACGATGAACTCCACGCCGTCGATATTGGAGTTCATCATATACTCGATGGCGTTACCGCCACCGCCGCCAACCCCTATGACTTTGATTATGGCCTGTTGGCCGCTTGTCTCTACGATTTCAAACATGGCCCACTCTCCTATCCTTTAATGGATGTCGCACCGACTTCCTTCCCGATGTCAAAAATTCCCTTGAAACCAACTTTTCATGCGATTCAATATTTCTGAAAAACGCCCCGGGCTCTGGCGACCCGTCGGCGCAAAAACAGCGCTCGCTGTTTGCTTGTGCCCATACAAAACAAGACCCACGCCAGTCGCGAATATGGGGTTATGCACTACGCCGCTTAATCCTCCCACGTACTGCGGAACCCCCAGTCGCACCGGCACGTGAAACACCTCTTCGGCCAACTCAACCATGCCCTCCATCTTCGCGCTCCCACCGGTCAACACGATCCCCGAGCCCAGCAGGTCCATGAAGCCGCTCTTGCGCAAATCATCGGCAATCAGCTCATACAATTCCGTTATGCGCGGCTCGACCACTTCCGCGAGCGTCTGCCGGGATAGCTTGCGCGGGGCGCGGTCCCCCACGCCCGGGACCTCCACCACACCATCCTCGACGCCGCGCCCGGAGGCGCAGGCCCACTGTTTCTTGATGTCTTCGGCGTATTGCGTGGGCGTGCGCAGCGCTACGGCGATGTCATTTGTGACTTGGTCGCCGGCGATGGGGATCACCGAGGTGTGGCGGATTGCACCCTGAGTGAAGACCGATATGTCGGTCGTGCCGCCACCGATATCGACCAGGCACACACCGAGCTCCTTTTCATCCTCGGTTAGAACCGAGATGCTCGACGCCAATTGTTCGAGGATGATGTCCTCGACCTCGAGCCCGCAACGCCGCACGCATTTTATGATATTCTGAGCGGCGCTCACGGCACCCGTCACGATGTGAACCTTGGCTTCTAAGCGCACCCCCGACATGCCAATCGGCTCGCGGACCCCCTCCTGGCGATCGATGATGTACTCCTGCGGAAGGATGTGGAGAATCTTCTGATCCGCCGGGATCGGTAGCGCGCGCGCAGCCTCTAGGACGCGATCGACGTCCCCTTGCCCGACCTCCTTGGTCTTTATAGCCACGATTCCATGTGAGTTGACGGAATTTATATGACTTCCGGCTATGCCAGCGTAAACCGAGTGAATCTGGCAGCCGGCCATGAGCTCGGCCTCCTCGACCGCGCGTTGTATCGACTGGACGGTCGACTCGATATTGACGACCACACCCTTTTTCAGGCCCCGCGATGGCTGGTGGCCGACCCCGATGATCTCTATTGCCCCACCTGGCCCAACCTCGCCTACGATCGCAAGTACTTTAGAGGTTCCAATATCGAGCCCCACCACAAGCCGGGTTTCCCCCCTTTTAGTCATTTTTATCTCCCGAGCCCGTCTTCCACCCTATGGCAAAACCATTCGTGTATCGCAAATCTACCTGACGCATCTTCGCCCGTTCGCTCTCAAGCTGCGGAAAGACCGCGACGAAGCGTGCGAGGCGCGCGTAAGAGTCATGGCCCAAAACAAGCTTAGGCCCACCCTTCAATGTCGCACGCCAGGCACCTCGGTCGGATAATTTGAGCGTCGCTATCGTCAAACCAACGGGCTTCAAGAGCGCCTCGAATCGTCCATAATGAGTCCACATGGCGCTTTCAGTGCCCGCGGGCCCCTGAAACAAGGGCAAGCCTTTGGGCTGCTCGTAATGATCCAAGTGCGCGCGCAGGCCCTGCGCATCAAGCCATCCGCCACCCGCCCATTGCGCCTTGAGGTGCAGACGCTTCACATGGATGACAAGGGTTCTTGGAAAGCGGCGCTCGACGCGCACCGAGCCGACCCACGGGACCGTCTTCACGGCGGCTCCCACCTGATCGAGCGGCAGAGTATAAAAATCCTGAGACAGGAAAGGCCGGAGGGCGGCCACGAGCAGAGGCTGCGGGATGTGACCGAGGCGGCCTACAACGCGCACGGACCGGACTGGGAACCTTCCAGGCGCAAGCAGGGAATGGAGCCCCCATGCCGCGAACGGGGCCGAAAGCGTGAAGGCCGCGATGCGTAAGTGACGTCGGCTGAGCCCGAGAAAGCGCCCATACCAGCGCGATGTCCGCCGATTGCGGGTCGGCCGTACCCTGATGTCTGCGCCGACACTCACGGGCCATCCTCCAAAGTTTGCGACAAGATCTCGAGCACCAGATCCTCAAAGGACAATCCTGCGGCGCAGGCGGCCATCGGCACGAGGCTATGATCCGTCATGCCCGGGATGGTATTGAGCTCCAGCACGTAAAATCGACCGGCGCTGTCTTCCATGATGTCCACGCGGCCCCAGCCACGCGCGCCCAAAGCCTTGAACGCCCGCATGGCAAGGTCCTGCATCGCAAGTTCGCGTTCTGCCGTCAAGCCCGCCGGACAGTGATAGCGCGTCGTGCCGACTAGGTACTTCGCCTCGTAGTCATAGAAGTCATGCGGCGTCTCTAGTCTTATAATTGGTAGGGCCCGATCCCCGAGGATGGCACAGGTGTACTCGGGGCCCACAATGCAGGTCTCAGCCAGCACCAAACCAAAGGCGCGCGCCTTATCAAACGCCTCGGCAAGGGCCGTGGCTTGTGCCACCCGGCTTACGCCGACGCTCGATCCCTCGGAAACGGGTTTCAGGATAAGGGGGAATCCAAGCGTTGCCGCGGCCGCGAGATCGGCCTCGGTATCGATCACGCGATAATCCGGCGTCGAGAGAGAGGACGCCCGGAACAACGCCTTGGTCGCCACCTTGTCCATGGCAAGCGCCGAGGCGGCAACGCCGCTGCCCGTGTAAGGTATGCCCATGACCTCGAGCAGACCCTGCACGCATCCGTCCTCACCCAACCGCCCGTGAAGCGCAATAAAGGCGCGATCGTAACCTTCGGCAAGCCGCATCGGCAGATCGCGCCCGGCATCCACCCCATGAGCGTCCACGCCCCGCGCGCGCAGCGCGGCAAGCACCGCAGCGCCACTTTTCAGGGAGACTTCGCGCTCGGACGAGGTCCCTCCGTACAAGACCGCGACCTTCCCATAAGGACTCATGCGGCGTCTCCCACGATCTTCACCTCGGTCTCCAGCCACACATCCATACGTTCATGGACCTCCGCCTGAACTCGAAGGATCAGGCGCTCGATATCGGAAGCCGTGGCCGCTGCATCGTTGATGATGAAATTGGCATGACGCTCGGACACCACCGCGCCGCCCTCGCGTAATCCTTTAAGGCCCGCTTTCTCTATCAATCGGCCGGCGTGATCGCCGGGCGGATTGCGGAAAACGGATCCGGCATTCGCTGTCTGCACGGGCTGCGTTCGGTTGCGTACCCCGAGATGCTCGCGGATACGCGCCATTCCAAGGGACGGATCGCCGGAAGGCAGCTCGAATAAGGCGCTCACAAACCACTCCTCGCGGAAACGCCTTACACTCCGATAACCGATTTCAAAATCGACGCGCGTACGCACGTGCCGCTCCCCGCCCCGATCGATCGTCTCGACCGACGCCACTTGCTCCCAGATCTCGCGGCCCGCAGCGCCCGCATTCATAGCGAGTGCCCCACCGACCGTGCCCGGTATACCCGCCAGAAACTCGAGCCCGGTGTATCCGGATTGCACGGAGAAGCGCGCAAGTTTGGCGAGCGGTACGCCCGCCTCGGCGCGTATGGCCTGACCCTCGAACCCAAGCCCTGCGAGACCGCCCGCCGTGATCACGACCAAGCCGCGGATGCCCGCATCGCGGACGAGTGTATTGCTGCCAAGCCCAAGCCACAGAAGCGGTAACGCGGGATGCGCGGATAGGAAGGCCGAGAGCGCGGGTACCGTAGGCGGCACACAGAGCACGTCGGCCGGCCCTCCTACGCGCCACGTCGTATGCGGCGCAAGCGGCTCGTCATAGCGCACGATGTCGCTCCGAGCTGGGCTTGGGCAGGTCATCGCACCCCCTTTAGCGCCCCTGGCAAGGTCAGGGCTGCCTGCCCGATATTGCCGGCACCCAGGGTCAAGACCAGATCATTGGCACCCACGACCGGGGCCAGGATGCGCGGAAGATCCGCCAGGCTTTCCACGAATACCGGATGGCGTCCGCGCGCTCGGATAGACCGACACAACGCGCGCCCGTCGGCACCGCTCACTGGGGTCTCCCCTGCGCTGTAGACTTCGGTCACGAAGAGGTGCTCGATCTCCGACAGGGCCGCGGCGAAATCCTCGAGCAAATCGTGAGTCCTTGTATAACGGTGCGGCTGAAAGACCACCACCAAGCGACGATCGGGCCAGCCCTCGCGCGCCGCCTCCAGAGTCGCGGCAATTTCGCGGGGATGGTGCGCGTAATCATCCACAAAAAGGACGTCACCCCCCTCGACGGGGCTTAGGGCGTTGATCTGAAAGCGGCGCCCTATCCCCGCGAATGCCACAAGACCCTGCGCGATATCTTCTCGCTTAGCCCCCAATTCATGACCGACGGCGATCGCCGCAAGCGCGTTCAGCACGTTATGGCGACCAGGGTGACGCATTGAGCCCTCGAGCCACGACTCCTCGCCACGGTAGGCGACCGCGAAGCGCATGTTCTGGCCCTCCTGCGTGATATGGTGGGCACGTATCTGCGCGTCGTCGCTCACGCCATAGGTCAGAACAGGTTTGTGGATATCCGGCAAGAGTTCGCGAATGATTGGATCGTCTATGCAGACGATTGCCAGTCCATAGAAAGGCAGGTTATGCAGGAAGGCCAGGAAAGCCTGCTTGAGGCGCTGGAAATCTCCGCCATAGGTGCCCATATGATCCGAGTCGATATTCGTGACGATCGCGATCAAGGGCTGGAGATGAAGGAACGAAGCGTCGCTTTCGTCGGCCTCCGCGACAAGATAGCGGCCACGTCCGAGTCGCGCATGACTGCCGATGCTATTCAAACGACCGCCTATGACGAAGGTCGGGTCGAGTCCCGCCTGACCCAGGACGCTGGCTACGAGACTCGTGGTGGTGGTCTTGCCATGAGTCCCCGCGACCGCCACCCCTTGCTGGAGACGCATCAGTTCACCCAACATCTCGGCGCGCGGAATGACGGGGATCTTGGCGGCCCGTGCCGCCACCACCTCGGGATTTTCTGACGCTATCGCCGAAGAAACGACGACGACATCCTGCACACGCACGAGGCTTGGGTCATGGCCGATATGGACGCGTATCCCCAAGCCCTCGAGGCGGCGGGTATTCGCGCTCTCAGCCGCATCCGATCCGGACACCTCGAATTTGAGGTTATGAAGAACTTCGGCGATACCGCACATCCCGGCGCCGCCTATGCCCACGAAATGGATACGATGAACATTATGCATACGCCGCCTCCAGACACGCCGCGACAATCCTTTCCGTGGCATCGGGCATGGCGCACGATCGACTACGCTCAGCCATACGCATGCCCACCTCGGGGGCACGCGCCAAGCCTTCGAGCAGCTCCGCCAGATGCGATGGCGAAAACTCGCCCTGCGGCACGAGGAGTGCCGCCTCCCGATCGGCCAGGAAACGGGCGTTGGCCGTCTGATGGTCGTCCGTCGCATGGGGGAAGGGCACTAGGACAGCGGCGGTACCGACCGCGCACAACTCGGCAATCGTCATAGCGCCTGCCCGACACACCACCACATCAGCCCACTCATACTCCGCGGCCATATCGTCTATGAATGCGGTCGCGCGGGCATCGAGGCCGCGGCTACGATACGCCTCCTCGGTGGACACCAACTCTCTCTGCCCGGTTTGATGGTGAATGACAGGCCGCCACGCGGGATCGATAAGGGCGACGGCCTGCGGCAGGACGGTATTCAACACTGTCGCCCCCTGGCTCCCCCCCACGACCAACACGCGCAGTGGCGGTACGCGGTCGCGGAGCCGGGTCTCAGGGCGCGCGACGCGCAGTATCTCGGGCCGCACGGGATTCCCCGTATGAACGGCCCCAGGCAGAGAACGGAACGCCTCCGGAAACCCGCAGAGAACGCGATCTGCGAACAAGGCGAGCACGCGATTGGTGAGGCCCGCGAGCGCATTTTGTTCGTGTACAACAAGCGGCGTCCGCATAAGCCACGCCATGATCCCGCCGGGACCGGCGACGAAGCCGCCGAGCGCAAGGACCGCATCCGGACGCCACCGCCTGAAGATCTGAAACGTCTGCCAAAGAGCGACGAGAAGGCGCCCTGGCAAAAACGCGAGATCGCGCAACGAGCCTCTGCGCAACCCCTGAATCGTGATCCACTCGATAGGGAAACCGGCCGCCGGCACGACGCGCGCCTCGAGGCCGCGCTGGGTGCCCACCCAGACGACAGTGACCCCCTCGGCCCGCAAGGCCTGGGCCACGGCGAGCGCCGGGAACACGTGGCCCCCGGTCCCGCCAGCGGCAATCAGAACGCTCTTCATCGCGATGCCCCCCGGGCCTTCAGTTCGCGATCGATGCGCAGCAAGAGGCCAAGCGCAACACAACTCATTAGGGTACTGGAGCCTCCGTAGCTTAAAAGCGGTAAGGCGAGCCCCTTGGTTGGCAGAACGCCCATGTCGACACCCATGTTGATGATGGCCTCCAAGCCGATCAGGATACCGACCCCTTGAGCGACATAGCAGGCGTAAAGATCCTCGGCCGCGCGCGCGGCCTCAGCGATCCGGAACGCGCGGATCATGAGCACGCCAAAGAGCGCGATCACGAACAGCACACCAAGAAACCCGAGCTCCTCGCCAACAATCGCAAACAGGAAGTCCGTGTGAGCGGCCGGCAAATAATAAAGCTTCTGAATACTGAGACCGAGTCCGCGCCCCAGCCAACCTCCGCGCCCAAACGCCATGAGCGATTGCACAAGCTGATAGCCGTCGCCCTTGGCCTGCGCGAAGGGATGCAGAAAGCCTATGACCCTTTGCTCGCGATAGTGGGATGCGAGGATCAGCACAGCACCCGCCCCCACCCCCGAAAGAACCACCGCCAAGAAGTGACTCAGTCGGACGCCGCCCACGAACAGCATGCCGAAGGCAACCGCCCATAAAATCACCTCACTGCCCATATCCGGCTCGAGCAGAAGCAGCACGCCAGTCACCATAAGCAGGGTGGCCACAGTAAGGATACCGTGAGTGAACTCACTTAAGCGCCCCTGGCGGCGCACAAGATAACCCGCCAGATAGAGGACCAGAAAGAGCTTCAGGAACTCCGAGGGCTGGATATTGATGACACCAAGCGACAGCCAGCGCGCGGAACCATTGACCCGCACGCCGACATGCGGAATCAAGACCATGACCAGCGCCACAAGCCCTGCGATCAGCAGATAGGGGGAGATTTGGCGCCACACGGCCATGGGGATGGTGACCACCACCATGAGTGTCACGAGGCTGAGCGCGATGTTCACGCCGTCATGCCAGAGATAATAGATACTGTAACCGGCCCTATGGATAGAAACGAACGCCGACGCCGAGTACACCATGACAAGCCCGAAACCAAGCAGCGTATACAAGGTATACAGAAGAACCGGATCCAGCGGTGGTGAGCGGCGGGCGACGGCCGCGTCGTTCGCGTCAGCCATGACCACCCCCTTGGCGCCCGATCACGAGGCGCCGAACGGCATCGGCGAAAACCTCGCCACGATGCGCATAATTGCGATACATATCGAAGCTCGCACACGCAGGCGACAAGAGCACATGATCACCGGGCTCAGCATAGTCACGCGCCAAGCGCACGGCCTCATCCATATCGCCCGCGTGGACAATCGGGCACGAGCCGCGGACCGCCTCTTCGATACGCTTAGCATCGCGCCCTATCAGCACCACGGCACGGGCCTTATCGCGTATAACCGGCGCAAGTGGCGAGAAATCCGCACCCTTGCCGTCACCGCCGGCGATCAGAACCACGCGCCCGACCAGCCCGGCCATGGCGGCGGTCGTCGCGCCAACGTTTGTCCCCTTCGAGTCGTCTATCCATTCGACACCTTCGTGCCGACCCACTACCTCGGTCCGATGGGCAAGGCCCTGGAAGCTTGCTGCCGCCTCCACCATCGCCGGGAGATCGCGGCTCACGGTAGTCGCAAGCGCAAAGGCAGCCATGACATTGGCGATGTTGTGGCGCCCTGGGAGCGGTACGGCGGCCACCGGCATCAAAGGCTGGCGCCCACGGGCGATCCATGGCTCGCCGACATGGTCGATTAGACCGAAATCGTGACCGATCGGCCGGTTCAAACCAAATGAGACCACCTCGCGATCTTCGTGAGCCATGGTGATGACCCATGGATCATCGCGATTGATGACCATGCGCCCCGTTCCCGTAAAAATGCGCGCCTTGGCATGGGCGTATTCAGCCAGATCCTCGTAGCGATCCATGTGATCGGGGCTTACATTCAAAACGGTGGCCGCCTGGGCATTCAGGCTCGCGGTCGTCTCCAGCTGAAAGCTCGAGAGCTCAAGAACGTAAACATCGGGCGGGGGCTCGGCTAATAACGACAGTACCGGCACACCGATGTTACCCGCCACCGCGACCTTGAAACCCGCGCCCTTGAGCAGATCACCGACCAAGGTCGTAACCGTACTCTTGCCGTTGGAGCCTGTGATGGCGATGACAGGCGCAAGACACGCGCGGGCAAAGAGCTCGATGTCACCTACGATCGCCACGCCCTGGCGGCGGGCGATGGCGATGGCCGACTCCTTCAGGGACAGACCCGGGCTCAACGCCAGCAGGTCGGCACCTCCGAGAACCTCTTCACGCAGGGCGCCCGTGAGTACGGGTACCTGCGGATGACGCTTGCGCAAGCCTTCCAGGAGCGGGGGCATGGGACGTGTGTCGCACACCGTGACGTCATAACCCTGCGACAACAGATACGTGACACACGATAGGCCCGTCTCGCCCAAACCCAGAACGATCGCGTGTCGGCTCATGGTAGCCCCCCGAGGGTGGATAGCCCCACCAACACCAAAATGAGAGTGACGATCCAGAACCGCACGATCACGCGCGGCTCCGGCCACCCCTTCAGCTCAAAATGGTGGTGAAGGGGCGCCATCCTGAAAATGCGCCGCCCGGTGAGCTTAAAAGAGCCAACCTGTAACATGACCGAGACAGTCTCGGCCACGAATACACCGCCCATGACGAACAGCAGAATCTCCTGTCGGATGACAACAGCGACAACACCTAGAGCCGCGCCGAGCGCAAGCGCCCCCACATCACCCATGAACACCTGGGCCGGATAGGCGTTGAACCACAGAAAAGCCAGCGCAGAGCCTATGATCGCGCTGCAGAAAACCACGAGTTCCTGCGCGCCCGGGACAAAAGGGTGGTCGACCTGTCCGGCGAAATGTGCTGAACCTGCGACATAGGCGAGGACTGCGAGAGCGCCCGCGACCATGGCCGTCGGAAAGGCGGCGAGGCCGTCGAGGCCGTCAGTGAGATTGACCGCGTTACTCGCGCCGGTGATGACCAGGAATGCGAAAAAAATGAACGAGACGACGCCCAGTTGGGCCAAGGGATGGGCCACCCACGGCAGATAGAAGGCGGTATCCGGTCCTTTGTGCGCGCAAGCGAAGATAGCGGCGGCTGCCGCCACCGACGCGACGGCCTGCGACACGAATTTGGCCCGCGCGCCGATTCCGCGCGGATTCTTCGAAAGGAGCTTGACATAATCGTCGGCCCACCCGATGGCACCAAACAACAATAAGGTCGCAAGCGCGATCCAGGTATCGGCGTCGCCCAGCCGCATCCAAAGAAGCGTCGATACCGTGATTGCAAACAGCATGAGCAGGCCACCCATGGTCGGCGTACCGGCCTTCTGATAGTGGCTCTGCGGACCATCCTTGCGCACCGTCTGCCCGATGAGTCGCGCCCTGAGCTTACGAATCATCGCGGGACCGGCGGCAAGACCGAGGGCGAATGCCGTCAGTAGCGCGAACAGGGCGCGCCAGGCGAGGAGGTGGGTGGTCGAGCCGGCCCCGAAGGCCCTAAGGATGAGCAGCAGCATCCGGCCCTCCACCAGCACGTAGAGCGGACACGATGCGCTCCATGCGCATGCTCCGCGACCCCTTGACCAACACCACGGCGTCCTTGTGAAGCGCCGCTTTCAGATCTCGCGACAAAGTTTCGTGATCCTCATAGTGACGCCCGCCCGCGCCGAATGCCGCGACCGCCTCGCGGGCAAGCGGCCCCAGAGCCCAGAGATGTTCGACCTTGGAGGCGGCAGCTGCCGCGCCGAAGGTTCGGTGCATCAGGGTGGCCGCGTCCCCAAGCTCCGCCATATCGCCCAAGACGAACCAGCGCTCGCCGGGCAAACCGGCCAAGACCTCGAGGGCGGCACGCGCCGAATCCGGATTGGCGTTGTAGCTGTCGTCGATCAGCCGTGAACCGGCAAAACCAGGGACGCTCTGGAGACGACCCGCAACAGGCGCGGACTGCGCCAGACCTTGTGCTATCGCCTCGCGCGAGACACCAAATGTCAGAGCGAGTGCGGTCGCCGCCAAGGCATTCGCCACGTTATGGCGCCCCAAGAGCGCGAGGCGTGCCGCCAGAGGGGTACTCCATCCCGGGGCGCGAATGCTAAGTTCGGTGCCATCGTCACGGAGCGTGAACCGGGCCGACACGTCCGCCGCCGGGCCTAGCCCATAGGTCAATATCGCCCCCGGGGCGAGACCCTTCCAATACGCGGCATAGTTGTCATCGACATTGATCACCGCGGTCCCCCGCTCCCCCAGGCTCGAGTATAAAGACCCCTTTTCGTGGGCCACCGCCTCGACCGTGCCGAGACCTTCCAAATGCGCGGATCCCGCATTCGTGACCACCGCCGCATCGGGCGCGGCGAGCGCCCCGAGGGTCGCGATCTCGCCAGGCCGATTCATGCCAAGCTCCACGACCGCATAATCATGCTCGGGCCGCAGCCTGAGCAGTGTGAGCGGCAGACCGATATCGTTATTGAGATTGCCTTGGGTAGCGATCCCCCGCTGCCCCACAGCCAATATGCGCGCGGTCAGTTCCTTCACACTGGTCTTGCCATTACTCCCGGTCACGGCGAGCACCTTGGCCGGCATTTTGCGGCGCCAATAAGCTGCCAGACGACCGAGGGCGTTCCGGGTATCCGGCACGACGAGGCACTGTGGCCAACCCGGCTCGCGCGGTCGGTCGGTCAGGGCAGCCACAGCGCCCTGAGAGGCCGCGTCCCGCAAGAAGGCATGACCATCGAAACGCGCACCGCGCAGGGCAACGAACAGGCAACCGGGGGTCATTGTGCGCGTGTCTGTCGCCACGCCATGGATGCGCCCGGAGGCATCGCCGACAACGGCGCCGACCGCCATAGCCGCCTCGTCGAGGGTCATCATGAAACCTCCAGCAGCTGACGCACCGTGAGCCGGTCGCTGTAGGGGACGCGGCGATCCCCGAATTGCTGATATTCCTCGTGCCCTTTCCCCGCGATGACGACGATGTCGCCCGCGGATGCCTCGCGCAATGCCCGTGCGATGGCCGCGTGTCTGTCACCCATGACGATGAATCGCTCGCGGGCATCGTCAGGCACGCCCGACAGGATATCAGCCACGATCCGTGCGGGATCCTCGTGCCGTGGATTGTCGTGAGTGACGATGGCAATGTCGGCGCAACGGCTAACACACTCGCCCATGAGCGCGCGCTTGCCGCGATCACGGTCGCCGCCGCAGCCAAACACGCATACGACGCGCCCCGTGGTATGGGCGCGCGCCCCCGCCAAGGCCTTTTCCAGGGCGTCCGGGGTATGGGCATAGTCGACCACGACGAACGGCTGGTCGATGCGGCCGGGAAAGGGTTCCATGCGCCCCGGGATCGGGGCTACAGTCGCGAGCGCCTCCGCGGCATCCTCCGCCTTCCAGCCCGAAGCGAGCAATGCCGTCAGAGCAGCGGCAAGGTTGTAAACATTGAACCGCCCCATGAGTGGGCTTCTGAGCGTTACGGATCCGTCAGGGACGATGAACTCGATCTGGAGCCCCTTGCCCGTCGCGCGGGCATCTCTTATCCGGACATCGCCCGTGTTCCCATAAATCCAGGGACGCACCTGCCGGTGGAGTCGGGCTTGGAGTATCGCACTGAAAGGGTCATCCCCGTTCAAAACCGCGAACGCGAGTTCGGGCAGGGCGAACAACAACGCCTTGGCCTCCCCGTAGCGCTCCATGTCTCCGTGGTAATCGAGGTGATCGCGCGTGAGATTGGTAAAGACCGCGCCCGCGAATCGCACACCGCCCACCCGTCCCTGGTCGAGCGCATGGGAAGAGACCTCGATCGATGCGGCTTGCGCGCCCTCGCGGCGAAAACGATCCAACCAACGGTGGAGCGAAACCGCATCCGGCGTGGTCCTGTCTGCGGGTAGCAAAGCCCCCGGGAAACCATTACCGAGGGTGCCGATCACAGCACAGGGCGTGCGCGTGCTTAGCGCCTGCGCTATGAGATGACTGGTCGTGGTCTTGCCATTGGTGCCCGTTATCCCGATCACCGACAAGGCGTTCGAAGGGCTTCCGTAGAAACGATCGGCGATGATTCCAACCAGGGGGCGCAGACCCGGGCAGGCGATTATGGGCACAGACCCGAGCTTTCCGTCGGTCGCGCTTTCGCTCACGACCGCCGCTGCCCCGCGCGCCACGGCGTCACTTATGAAACGACGCCCATCCTGACTGGTTCCGGTCAAAGCCATGAAAAGGGCCCCGGGCGCCACCGTTCGGCTATCCAGGGTCAAGCTGGCGACGGCGCGATCGGCGTCCCGATCAATCTGTCGAATGCCTGTTAGCAGAGCGCTCAACATCGTGGTCATGGCCACCTCGTCTGCGCGCGCGCCATCGTGGTCACGGGGTCATCGGGAGGGATGTTCAGTATCCGTAGGGCACCGGTCATGACTTTGCGGAACACAGGCGCCGCAGACTCCGCCCCATAGTAACCATGCTTACGGGGATCCCGGATATCGACGAAGATCACGAGCCGCGGATCCGACGCCGGCGCATAGCCGCCAAAAGACGCCACATAGCGATGCTTATGATAACCCTTCAGGTCCGCAATGTGGGCCGTTCCGGTCTTGCCGGCTACGCGATAATTCACGACATCGGCCGTCGCCCCCGTCCCGACCGGACTTGCCGCGAGCTCCAGCATGTGGCGCATGTCACGAACGACGCGTGGAGAAAAAACGCGCCGCCCCGGCGAGGGTACCGCGTCCTTCAGAATGCTGATCGTCCTCAAGAGCCCGCCATCGGCGAACACCGTATAGGCCCGCGCCATTTGCATGGGGGTCACGGAGATCCCGTAACCAAACGCCAAAGTCGCCTTCTGGATAGGCTCCCAGGTGTTTGGCGGACTCAAAAAGCCGCTCGACTCCCCCGGCAAGCCGCTCTTGGTCGAATGGGTAAAGCCCAGGCGGAGAAAATTCCGGTACATGGCTTGGCGCGTCAAAGTCGTAAGGGCGATCTTGGACGCCCCGACGTTGCTTGATTCCGCGATAACATGCGACACATCGATGAGACCGAAATCCGCGACGTCGCTGATCCGATCGGGCCCCACCCAATAGCTCCCCGGCGAAGTGCTGACGAGCGTGTGGGGCACGATGCGACCCGACTGCAAAGCCAGCGCAATCGTGAACGGCTTCAAAGACGAGCCGGGTTCGATCACGTCAGTGACGGCACGGTCACGATAGTAACTGCTGTTCAAGTCGCTGCGCGTGTTGGGGTTGAAGCTCGGCACATTGGCAAGCGCCAGAACCTGACCCGACCGGGCGTCGAGGACGATGACGGAGCCACTGCTCGCGTCATGGTAACGAACTGCCTTGAGAAGCTCACGGTAGGCGAGATATTGGATGCGCTCGTCGATACTCAAGACCAGGGTATGCCCGGGTCGTGGCGGACGGGGGCCCCGGCGTACGGCGATAGGCTCACCCAAGCCATCGCGAATCACGACCGCGCGCCCGCGACGCGGACTAAGCAGGGCGTTATAAGCAAGCTCGACCCCGTCTTGACCTTGGTCATTAATGTTCGTAAATCCGATCAAAGTCGCGGCGACTGCGCCCGCCGGATAATAGCGCCGATACTCGCGCTGCGAGGCCACCCCCGGTATACGCAGATCGAGAATGCGCTCGGCATACCGCGGATCCACCTGCCGACGCAGATACATGAACTGCTCGCGCCGTTGTGCGGCAAGCGCACTTCTCAAAGTCGCCGTGCGCCAACCGATGGCGTGCGCCAGACGCGGCCACACGGCCGGTTCTTTCGATAGGATCTGGGGGTTCGCCCAGAGGGAATCCACAGGCGTGCTGATCGCGAGCGGCTGCCCGTGGCGGTCCACGATCATGCCTCGATGCCCCTCTTGTTGCACGGTCTCGATCGCCTGACGCCTCGCCTCATGGCGGAGAAAGGGTGCATCGACGACCTGCAGGAAAAAAGCCCGCACGGCCATGAGCGCCAACGCCGCCAGCATCAAGGCCAGCAGAAAAGACGATCGCCCGAAACCGGCTTGGCCGGTGATGACAAGATAGCGGCCCGGCGCGGTCATGGAAGATTCGACGGTTGAGTATAAATGAGCACGATGCGCCGCGGATCCGGCATCACCATGTTGAGGTGATGCCGCGCGATCCTGTCGATGCGCCGGTGCGCGGCGAGCGTTCCCTGCTCCAGCAGGAGGCGCCCCCATTCCACGTGCAAGGCGTCCCTTTGGCTCGTGAGATGCTGTTCGCGGTCGAAGAGCAGCAGGTAGCGGTTGCGGATATCGACAAGCGCCAAGGCCGACACCACAAGCGCGACAAGCCAGAACCCGACCGCCCGGCGACTCACGAGCCCTCCCTTAGGCGTTCGGCGACACGCATGACCGCACTCCTGGCGCGCGGATTGGCGGCGCATTCGGCAACGCCGGGCCGCACAGGCTTGCCGATCACCTTGAGGCGAGGAGCCAGCATGGCCTGCGGAATCGGCAGACGCGTCGGATAGGCATCCCCGCGCGCCTCATGCACGAAAAACTGCTTCACGATACGGTCTTCCAGCGAATGGAAGCTAATCACGACAAGCCGTCCGCCCGGCCTCAACAAATCCCGCGCGGCCGGTAGCGCGCGGGTCAATTCTCCCAATTCGTCGTTCACGAGGATGCGCAAGGCCTGAAAGGCACGGGTCGCCGGATCCTGTCCAGGCTCACGGCGCGGGATTTCGCGCGCGACGAGCGCCGCGAACTGTGACGTCGTGATAATCGGGGCATCGACCCGCGTGGCCACGACCGCGCGCGCGATGCGGCGCGCGAAGCGCTCCTCTCCAAAATCGCGGAGCACACGCACAATCTCGGCCTCGGGGGCACTGTTCAGCCATTCAGCGGCCGACGGTCGCGATTGCCGATCCATGCGCATGTCGAGCGGTCCGTCCTGCCGGAAGCTGAATCCGCGGCGTGCATCATCCAGCTGGGGGGACGACACCCCCAGATCGAACAGCATTCCATCAAAGCCTCCTTGCCACGGCGCCATCCCGCGATCGACTTCCATCATCGAGAAGCGCCCTTTCAGTATCGTCATACGCGGGTCCTCCCCGAAACGCCGCGTGGCCACCTCGATCGCCTGGTCGTCGCGATCCATCGCGAGCAACCGACCCGTCGGCGCAAGCCGCGCCAGTATCTCCGCGCTATGCCCGCCGCGACCGAAGGTGGCGTCGAGATAGCGCCCTTCGGGTCGCACCGCCAGCGCATCGAGGGCCTCGGCCAAAAGAACCGGCCTGTGTCCCTCGGTCACAGCGACAAGGACTGCAGCTCAGCGGCCAAATCTTCGCTGTCGGTCTGCGCGAGCCATTCGGTCCGTCGCGCATCCCATGTCCCCGCGTCCCACAACTCGAATTTATTCCCCTGCCCAATCAACATGATGTCTTTATCCAGAGCGGCAAAGGTGCGCAGCAGCGCGGGCACCAAGATGCGCCCCGCCCCGTCCATATCGCACTCCGTCGCGTGCCCGATCAGAAGCCGCTGCAGACGTCGTGTCTGGGGGGTAAAGCTCGGCAACGCCACGAGCTTGGCTTCTATGATTTCCCATGCAGGAAGCGGGTAAAGCAGGAGGCAATGGTCGCGGTCGACCGTCATGATAAGCCGGCCTTCACACTGCGTGCGCAGATCCTCCCGATAGCGGGTGGGGATGGCAATTCGCCCCTTGCTGTCGAGACTTACGCTGTTTACGCCGCGAAACATCACGCCCTTTGCGCCTCGATCCCACAAAAAACCACATTCGCCCACTTCACGACACTATAGAGACGCAGGAAAAGCGAAGTCAAGCGCGCGCGATGAAAAGGGCTCGAGAGACGATGACGGGCCGACCTCGAGGTCTGAGCCCGGGGACCACCCGAGGCGTCACTTTAGATAAGATTAAGGAAGGTAAGGGGGGAGCCGGCCGATAAGCCGGGTTCTGTCGTGGACAGTCATTCCTCTGGGACGCCTGTCGCCAAGCGCCTCAAGCAACCTACCCGGGGACGACGCGGGCCGCGCCATAGTCCCCCTATTCGGTCTTGCTCCAGGTGGGGTTTGCCCTGCCACCGATGTTACCACCGGCGCGGTGCGCTCTTACCGCACCATTTCACCCTTACCCGTCAGGACGGGCGGTATATTTTCTGTGGCACTTTCCGTAGGCTCGCGCCTCCCAGGCGTTACCTGGCACCTTGCCCTGCGGAGCCCGGACTTTCCTCTGCCTCTCAGCAGCGACTGCCTAGCCGACTCCCCTGGCCAGTATACCCGGTTCCGCGCAGCACTGGGCTTAAGATGTCGCGAGAGTCTCCTTTTTGTGGGCCAGACGCGCGACCAGGGTCTCATAGGACCGCAGAAACGAGCTGAGACCTTCATCCAATAGGTTATCCAGTATCTGCGGGAGGTCCACCCCCTCGCGGCGCAGGCCATCGAGCACGGTTTGCGATTGCGCCATCTCGACCTCCAGAAGCGCCCGCGGCTTGTGCGTCAGGAGCGCCTGAAAGGTTTGGGGCGGAACGGTATTGATGGTATCGGGCCCGATCAGGCGATCGATATACCAGGTCGCAGCATAGTCCGGGTTCTTGTTGCTCGTGCTGGCCCAAAGCGGCCACTGCGGGCGGGCGCCCCGCGCCCTCAGCCGGGCGAAATCCTTGCCTCGAAAGAGATCCTTGTAGCGCTGATAGATGCGCTGCGCGTTGGCAATACCGGCGCGCCCCAGGAGTGCCTTCAGACGCTTGGCCTCAGCCGCCGGGGCCACTTTCAATTTTTCTTTCAACAGGGCATCCACGACGGTGTCCACACGGCTCACGAACACGCTCGCGACCGATGCGATCCGGTCGATGGAAAGCCCTTGCGCGAGCCTATCCTCCAAGGCCCGGCCGTAGGCGTCCGCGACCCGCTCATAGGACTGTGGCGAGAAGATCAAGGTGACGTTGACGTTGATCCCCAGCGCGAGCACTTCGCGTATGGCCTCATAGCCGGCCTCGGTCGCCGGGATCTTAACCATCACATTGGGCCGGGCAATGGCATCCCACAGCATTTTTGCCTCGGCCACCGTCGCACGGGTATCCTGCGCCTCGTCCGGGGCCACCTCGATACTCACATAACCGTCAACCCCGAGGCTCGCGTCGAACACGGGGCGCAAGATGTCGGCCGCGCGGCGGACATCGCTGATCATGAGCTCGCGGACCATAGCCCTGGGCGCTGCGCCCTGCGCATCGAGAGCACGGATATCGGCATCGTAATGCTCGCCCTCTCCGACGGCCTTCTCAAAAATCGTGGGGTTGGTCGTGACCCCACGCACGCCCTGCGCGACGAGCGCGCGCAACCCCCCGCTCGCCAACAGATCGCGGCTGATATTGTCGTACCATATGCGCTGCCCAAGCGCCGCTATCCTCTCGACATCCTTCATCCCGGATCGTCCACTCCCCATGCTGACGCGTTTCCCGCCCCGGCCGCCAGAAGACGGTCACGAGATCTTGTGATTCACGAACCGCCCAAGCGGCGCCCAGCCGTTTCGCAAACGCCCGCACCGACCCGCCCGCGGCCATCTTATGAATATCCTTGATCCTCCAGTTCAGTGCAAGGTTCCCAAGGCCCCTGGACGCCTTCCCTCGCAAAAAGGAGGCCTTCATCCTTCCCGTGTAACCTATGGGCGTCAGCCACAACCCGATTATCCCACGCCCGGGCCGCAACCTCAGGGTTCGGTATGAACGTCGCGCTGGGCTACGACCTCCGCGCTCCTACTCTGCAAGGCTGGCTCTGGGATGCGGGCCGAGCCCCGTCAGGGCACGGAAGATCGCAGCCACGTGCGTCTCTCGCGCGCGGCCGGCGCATAGCCCGTCGGAAGGATCTTTGGAGTCGTTAGCAGTTCGGGGAGGCGAGGCGCGACGAGCTGCGGCGTCGCATCCAAGACATCAATCCTTCCGTGTCGGCTTGAACATTGCGCTCTTTCTGCGAGCCGCTGTTATCGTTCTTATTGTGGGCCTTCCGCTGTAGGGTCAGGGGCAGGGACGTTAGGGGGTCGGTTTGTATTCCTGGGACTTGCGACTTCGTCTGCGGGTACCACGCTATCTCGGCCGTGCTACGTTTCCAGTCCCCGCCTCGCCAAACGGAGCACGCGGTGTTCCCGCACTCCACTTTCCTGCCGGCCTCTCGTCATCTGGGGATCGTTCTGTGCGGCCAAGGGCACGTCGCCTCGGCTCTGGCGGTGGAAGGCGATAGCACGGTAAGACCGACCCCCCCGAGTTCATAGCTGGCAGAGTGTCAGCCATTGTCGACATGGGCGCTCATCGGCCGATGTGTTGGCAATACATCGGTTATCTGCCGTTCGGGAGGTCCATCGGTGGAGTCCCCATTCTCCACAAAAGGCCCGGTGAAGGTTGGGAGTAATGTTGTGTGCCGATAGAACAGAATGATGCCCCGCGATGGTAAGGCAATGAGCAAGACGGCCTCCCAGGCGCGGCAGTGATCATCGCCACCGCGCCTGGGAACACTCAGCTCTTCGTTACCGGCTTGCCCGATTTGGCCTTCCCGCCCGCGTCGTCGGCGCGCTTCTCATGGATACCCCGCCAATAATCCTTCTTCAGGAAGTAGGCCAGGATCGCGAGGATGAGGAAGGCGCCGATCACGTAGCGGCCGATAGCGCGGCGCTCGAAAATCGAGGGGTCGCTCGCGTAGCGCAGGAAGGCGACCACGTCGGCCACGTGGCGGTCGAAGACCGCAGGCGACTCACGACCGGGCACCAGGAGCGTGCCGTTCTTCGTGTAGATCCCGCCCCAGGGGG
>JAJYHM010000029.1 GCA_021784755.1 Pseudomonadota bacterium | reverse complement strand
CTAGCTCGTCGCGGTAAGGGCTTCCGATAGCCCCGGGCTTTACGGATGCGGCCTGCCATCACGCTCTTGACTGCCGGCGGCTCTTCAGTGGCAAGGGCCTCCCGCTCGACCTCGGCCTCATTAAAGAGCCCGATCTGCGGGCTTGGGCCCCTCTCGCTGCGCGCTATCGCGTCTCGCGATCGCGAGGTTCAGTTGTCCCTGCAGGAGTTCGGCATGACGGGTCAAACGCTCGATTGTGGCGTCGCGCTCACGGATCGCCTCGTCGCGGTCGACGATCAAGACCTTCAGGGCCTCGATTGCGCGTTCCGGCCATTGCTGCCACCGCGTTGTCACTATGGTCGAACAGCCACGGACGGAGTAGGAGTGAATCCTGTTCAATTCGGTCTGACGAGGTTATTATGCGCACCACTCAGCAATTCAGTATTATACCCTCCCCAACGAGATGGCGAATGCCGTGAAAAGTAAGGTGGCCACCGGAGAGTACGCGACTGAAAGCGAAGTGATCCGCGAGGGGCTGCGCGCCCTTATGGCCCGCGACCGGGCAGTGGACAATTGGTTGCGGGAAGAAGTAGGACCGGCTTATGACGCGTTGAAGCCGGACCCAACACGGGCCGTCACCGTGGCCGAGGTGCGGGCAAGGCTTGCGACCGAACATATGAAGGCGGTCACAAAAACGTGACGCAGTACACCGTGATTTTCATGCCCGAGGCATAGGAGCAACTGGCGGCGCTTATCGCACGATCGCGGCCGTGGCGTCTCCGAGATTGCGGACCGCTATACGGGTACCCCTGTCACGTATTGCGAGGGCTTGCAGACATTCCCGTGTCGCTGTGCCCGCCGCGCTTTCTCGTCGACGCCCATTTTGCCCCTCGAGTTACGGCTATGGCTGCGGAGCAAGTGGAGAAAATTTGGAGCAAAAAATCAAATAAGGTCAGGCGGCATTCTGTGCGGTAGGTCGAAGGTAAGTCCTTGTTTCTGTTGGTGGAGCCAGGCGGGATCGAACCGCCGACCTCCTGCATGCCATGCAGGCGCTCTCCCAGCTGAGCTATGGCCCCGTAACGCGCGGCTACTCTAAGGCTTGCCCTCCTGAAAAGCAAGTGCGATCGCTGATTTGAGGCGCGCGATAGAGCGATCCCGGCCGAGTAGGACGCATGTGACATCGATGGGGGGCGATACCGACGTGCCCGTGACGGCGATGCGTACAGGCTGGGCGAGCTTGCCGAAGGTGAGACCGCTGTTCGCTGCGATCTGCTCGAAGGCGGCATGCACGGCCTCGGGTGTCCAGGTAGGCAGGGCGACGAACGCAGCGACGAGCGCCGTGAGTGCATCGTGCGGGGCCGCGGCCAGGGTCGCCTGGTTCTTCGGGTCCGTGACCGCCACCTCATGACGGTAGAAGAAGAGGGCCTGCTCGGCCATTTCCACTAAGGTCTTGGCGCGCTCGCGCAAGGCATCGACGACGTCTTCGATTCCGGGGCCCGCGGCAAGATCGGCACCCCGCTCGACCAGGTAGGGCCGTAGCCGCTCGGCGATAGCGGTCCTCGGGAGGGTCTTGATGTAGTGCTGATTCAGCCACAGGAGCTTTTTCGGGTTGATGGCGGCCGCCCCGGCATGCACGTCCTTGATGTCAAAGAGCGCCACCATCTCCTCGCGCGTGAAGATCTCCTGATCGCCGTTCGACCAGCCGAGACGCACGAGGTAGTTGATGAGGGCCTCGGGAAGATAGCCTTCGTCGCGATACTGCATGACGCTTACAGCCCCATGGCGCTTGGAGAGGCGTGCCCCGTCTTCCCCGAGTATCATCGGGATATGGGCGTAGGCGGGCGGCTTGGCGTCGAGGGCGCGCAGCATGTTGATCTGCCGGGGTGTGTTGTTCAGGTGGTCATCACCGCGGATTACGTGCGTGATCTCCATGTCCATGTCGTCCACCACGACCGTGAAATTGTAGGTTGGCGTGCCGTCGCTGCGGGCGATGATGAGATCGTCTAATTCGTCGTTGCGGAAGACTACGCGTCCCTTGACGGCATCGTCCACGAGCACCTGTCCGTCGAGCGGGTTCTTGAAGCGCACCACCGCGTCCGCGGACGGTCCATGGTGCGCTTCGCGACATCGGCGGTCGTAGCGCGGTTTTTCCTTGCGTGCGATCTGCGCGGCGCGGCGTTCCTCGAGCTCGGCCTTCGTGCAGGTGCAGTAGTAGGCGTGGCCTTGCGCGACAAGCTCGGAGAGCACTTCGCGGTAACGGTCGAAGCGTTGGGTTTGGTAGAATGGGCCCTCGTCGTAGTCGAGGTTCAGAAATGCCATGCCCTCGAGAATGGCAGCGACTGACTCGGGCGTCGAGCGCTCGAGGTCGGTGTCCTCGATGCGCAGGATGAAGCGCCCCTCGTGTCGTCGGGCGAATAGCCAGGAATAGAGCGCAGTGCGCGCTCCGCCGATGTGGAGATAGCCCGTCGGGCTCGGAGCAAAGCGTGTGCGTATCGTCATAGTGGGGGGCTATGGTACTGAAAAGCGCGAACGAATTCACCGGCAGACTGGGCTCGGAGCTATACGGCGCGCTTGAAGGCGGGGCCTGCCTTATCACCGCCAACAATCGCCTAGCCCGCCGTATCCGTCTCGGCTATGCGAGGAGTCGGCATGCGGCCGGACAGGGGGCCTGGGAGGCGCCGGATGTGCTCCCGTGGCTCGCGTTCGTCACGCGCGCGCGGGGCTTGGCGCGGGCCGGCGGGCGGTCCCGCCCGCTGCTGACCGCCGCGCAGGAACAATGGGTCTGGTCGGAGCTCGTGGCCGAGCAGGGGCCGGAGTTTCTGTGTCAGGACCGGGACTTTGGGGCCCTTGCGGCCGAGGCTTGGCAGTTGCTTGCGGATCACGCGCTACCGCTTCCGAGCGCCGCGGGTGATCGCGAAAGCGAGATCTTCGTGGCGCTCGCCCAAGGCTTCATGGACCGTCTCGGACAGCTTGGACGCGAGGATGGGGCGCGCGAGGCGGCGCGTGTGGCAGTCGCCATACGCGAAGGGCGCGTGCGGCCGGGCGCACCCCTCCTCTGGGCGGGGTTTGAGCGTTTGACGCCTGCGCAAGAGGTGCTGAAGGCGGCATGCGAAGCGGTAGGCGTACCCTGTGAGGTGCTCCCGCTCCCAGATGTCGGTGGTCCCGTTGATACCCGCATTTTTCCGCTGTTTACCGAGGAATTAACGGCCGCGCTCCTCTGGGCGCGCGAGCGCATCGCGGCGAATCCGGCCGGGCACTACGCACTCGTGGTACCGGACCTTGCGGCCCACAGGGCGCAGCTGCTACGGCTGGCGAGGGAAGTCTTTGCGAGCGAGGGGGGGCACGCGAGGGCATCTTATGAGATCTCCCTGGGCGTGCCGCTCGCCGAGGCGCCGGTGGCCGCGGCGGCCCTGCGTGTCTGGAGTCTTGCCGGCGGTGCCGTGCGGACAACCGAGGCCGCTTCGCTGATCCAATCGCCATTTCTCGCAGGCGCGCAGAGCGAGCGCGCGCCCCGCGCCTTGGCCGCCTATGGACTCTTGGGCGACGGCCTCGAGATCGATATTGCGTCCGTGGTGCGAGTGCTGCGGCGTAGCGGGGCTTCATCCGCCGAGGCGGGGTTCGCGCGCCTGGCGGGGGTCGCCCGCAAATGGCCACGGCAGGCGTCGGCCAGTGTTTGGGCTGGGCTTTTCATGGGGGCGCTGCAAGCGGTCGGCTGGCCCGGGGCAGCGCGGGAGGGGGATTATCAAGCGGTCGCGGCGATCAACGAGGTACTGGAGTCGGTCGCGACCCTGGAAGCGGTGGCCGGGAAGCTTTCCTATGCGCAGGCGTTGACGACGATCCAGGGTGCGCTGCGGGACCGCGTCTTCCAGGAGGGAGGCAGTGATGCGCCCTTGCAAATCATGGGCCCGCTTGAGGCGCTCGGTCTTACGTTCGACGGCTTGTGGATATTGAACCTGCACGACCGGGTCTGGCCTACCGTGCGCCCCCCACATCCCCTGTTGCCGCTCGCCTTTGCGCGCACTCATCGCCTTCCGCATGCCTTCGTCGAAGATGATGTCCGCTACGCGGCCCAACTCGTGGCGAATCTCGCGCGCGCCGCGCCCGAGACGGTATTGAGCTGCGCTAGGCACGATGGGCTTGAGACTTTGCGGCCGAGCCGCGCGGTGCTCGACCGTAATCCCCAGGAAATACAAGCCGTGGCCTTCACGAGCCGCGCCCGGCACGCGTTCGATGCGCGCGCGCCGCTCGAGGCGAGTCCGATGCGTGTAGCACCCCTCGCGGTGTCCAGTGCGGGGCCCTATGGAGCCGGCATGCTCGCGGCCCAGGCAGCCTGTCCGTTTAGGGCGATGGCCCAGTATCGCCTGCGCGCCGATCCCCTTGAGGAGCCCAGGTTTGGTCTTGACCCTGCGACGCGCGGGGCTGTGACCCATAAAGTCATGGAAATATGGTTTGCGGAGTTTCCCGAACCTCGCGCGTGGCAGGTCCTCTCTACGGAGGAGCGGAACCGGCGCATCGCTGATACGGTGGCCGCAGCGCAGGCTGCGGCGCGCGACGAATATGCGACCTTCCCGTCGGCGTTCATGGCGCTCGAGGCGCGGCGTATGGAGCGCGTGCTTGCGGAGTTCCTGAAGCGCGAAGAGATGCGTCCGCCGTTTCAGGTCGTCGCCCGCGAGAAGGAGGTGACGCTTCTTTGTGGCCCGCTTGCCGTGCGCGGGCGCATCGACCGTGTGGACATGGTCTCTGGACGTCTTGTACTCATCGACTATAAGACCGGCAAGATACCGACCGTGGATTGGGACAACGAAAGGCCCGAATACCCCCAACTTCTCTACTATGCCGCCGCCGAGGGTGCCGCCGTCGCGGGCATAGCCTACGCGGGACTTGCTGCCCGTGGAGGCGGCTACAAGGCTTGGACTGCGGAAGAGGGACTCATGCCCGAGGCCCGCGTGGTGGGTGACTGGGAGGCCGTGACGCAGGCGTGGCTGCCACTCCTTGGCCGTCTTGCCTCGGGCTTTGCCGATGGCGGCGCAGCCGTCGATCCCTTGGAGGGGGCCTGCGATTATTGCGGGCGCGAAGGCTTTTGCCGAGTGGCGGAAGGTGGGGGGCATGATGACGCCTGATGCCGAGGTCCGCCGCATCGCGGCCGACCCGAACCGCTCGCTGGTTGTGCAGGCCCCGGCGGGGTCCGGCAAGACGGCGCTTTTGATCCAGCGCTATCTGGCTTTGCTTGCGCGCGTTGACGCCCCCGAGGAGATTCTGGCGCTCACTTTCACGCGCAAGGCCGCCGAGGAAATGCGGGCACGAGTCTTGGCGGCGCTTGCTGATGAGCCCTCGAGCCCCCGCGAGACCGATTATGAGCGCGAGGTGGCGGTCCTCGCGCACGCGGCCGCGCGTCGAGGTGAGGAGCGCGATTGGTGCCTTGCCGAATGCCCAGGCCGTCTGCGCATCCAGACCTTCGACGCGTTTTGTGCTCAGGTCGTGAACCAGTGGCCGGCGGCCGCTGGCGCGGGTGTGGCCCTCGAAGTCGAGCCGGCGTCGAAGGCCCTCTACGCCGAGGCGGCACGCGCCACCTTCGCATCGCTTGGGCAGGACGATGCGGTGGGGCGAGCGCTCGCCGATCTTTTGCCAGCGCTTGCCAACGATGTGGATCGCTTCGTGGACCTGGTGAGCGAACTTTTGGGTCGACGTGAGCAGTGGCTGCCGATCGTCCTTGCGACCGGACAGGCGGCCCCCGAGGCCGCGCGGGCGCGTCTCGAAGGGGTGTTTGCCCGGCTTGCCCTGGAGGCCATGGCGCGGGCCCAAGCGCTTTTTCCGGAGGAGGCCTTGCCGGGCGCCTGCGCCTATCTTGCAACCGTCGAAGGCGATCTCGAATGGCAAGCGGCGCAGCTTACTTTGGGAGGACCGGAGGCGCTCCGGCTCTGGCAGCGACTGGCTACGCGCTTTTTGACCGCTTCCGGGACCCTACGCAAGCAGTTGAAGGATTGGCCGAAGGAACTCGGGCCCGTGCGGGCCTTCATGGCGCAGTTCGTCGACCCGGAAGGCCTTGCCGCGGCGCTTGCGGAACTCGTCTCTTGGGGCGATTGCGCCTATGGCGAGGGGCAATGGGAGCGACTCTCGGCCTTGCTGCGCATCCTGCCGGCCGCCTCCGCAGAGCTCCAACTCGTGTTCGCACGCCACGGTCGCTGGGATTTCACGGAGGCCGCCTTGCGCGCCTTGCAGGCTCTGGGGTCAGAGGATGAACCGACCGCCGGGACCTTGCGCCTGGATCGCAGGCTGCGACACGTGCTGGTGGATGAGTTTCAGGACACCTCGGTGCTCCAGTATCGCCTGCTCGAGCGCTTGACTTCCGGTTGGGTAGCGGGGGAGGGGCGCAGCCTGTTTGTGGTAGGCGATCCCATGCAGTCGATCTATAGCTTCCGTAAGGCGGAAGTCGGTCTGTTCTTGAAGCTCATGCGCGAAGGGTTGGGATCATGGCCG
Source organism: Pseudomonadota bacterium (assembly GCA_021784755.1). GTDB lineage: Bacteria > Pseudomonadota > Gammaproteobacteria > Acidiferrobacterales > Acidiferrobacteraceae > Acidiferrobacter. Next base: position 20,695 of record JAJYHM010000029.1, on the reverse strand, counting down.
CTCGAATCGGTGGCGCTGTCCGCCAATTTCCGGTCCCGCTCAGGGCTTGTCGGGTGGATCAATGATGCCTTTGCGCGCCTCTTGCCCCAGCGCTTCATAGCCGACGAGGGCGCGGTCCCCCATGCCCGGGCGATCCCGGCGCGGGGCGCCGGCGGTGCGGTGCGTGTCCATGGGCTCGTCGATGTCGACATGGCCACGGAGGCGCGCTATGTGGCGCGGCTCGTGGCCGACATCCGCGCAGAGCGCGCAGATGCCAAGATCGCGATTCTGGTGCGATCGCGTGGACACGGTCATGCTATCGCCGAGGCCATGACCGCAGCCGGCCTGCGTTTTGCGGGTGATGATCTCTACAGCCTCGGCACGCGACCTCTAATCCGTGATCTGCTGGCCCTCACCGAGACCCTGATGTTCCCGGCGGCCCGTTTGAGCGCCTTGAGCGTGTTGCGCGCCCCTTGGTGCGGCCTGGATGTCGCGGATCTCGTCGCGCTCTGTGAGGGAGACCGGCGGCCACTCATCGATATCCTGGGCGATGCCGCGCGGCTTGCGTCTTTGAGTGAAGACGGCCGGCTGCGGGCCGCGCGCGTGCGCGATGTGCTTGCGGTCATGGAAGGGGAGCGCGGCCGCGGCTCCTTGGCGCAACGGGTGGAGGAGGCGTGGCTTGCGCTTAAAGGGTCGGCGGCGCTTGCCACGCCCACGGAGTTCGCTGAAGCCGAGGTGTTTTTTCAGGCCTTGGGTGAGATCGAAGAGGCGGGTGAAGTCGATATCTGGCGTTTGCGGGAACATCTCGACGACCTGTATGCGCCACCCGATCCACAGGCATCAGGTCTGCATGTTCTGACCATACACAAGGCCAAGGGGCTTGAGTACGATGTCGTGATCTGCCCGGGGCTCGGCCGCAAGACGCGTGCCGATCAACGCCCGCTGCTCTTGGCGCTCGAGACAGAGGGGCCGGATGGCCTCGATCTGTTGTTGGCCCCACTGAAGGCGCATGACGAAGACAAGGATCCGCTGTATGACGCCATGTGGGACTTCGCCACACGTAGGCGTGAGCATGAGGTCAGGCGCCTGCTTTATGTCGCGTGCACGCGCGCCCGCGAGACCTTGCACCTGGTGGGCCACGCCCGGGCCCGCGACGACGGATCGGTGCAGCCGGGGGGACTGCTGTCGGTGCTCTGGCCTGTCATAGAAGAAACCTTCGCGCAGGGGCAGGTCGCGCCGGAGCTCCTAATGGGTACGGCGCCACCCCGCGCCCTGGGTCCCTGCCGTGTTGGGCGAGGTGCGTTCGAGACGCCGCTCTCCTGGGGGGCGGTTGTAGACCGGGAGGAGTCTGGCGCACCCTCTGCGCCCATCGCCTTCGATTGGGCTGGGAGCTGCATCCGGATTGTGGGCACGGTCGTGCACGACCTGCTGGCTGGCCTCACGGACGAAAACCTTCCGGAGGGGGCCGTGCTTCCCGAGTCCGTCATCGCGCGCGCGGAGAGTCTCCTGCACGCGCATGGGCTTGCCAGCCACGAATGGAGATCGGCGCGCGCGACGGTGGTGGAGGCCTTGCAGCGGACATTGGCGGACGTCTGTGGGCGGTGGATATTGGGTGCACACGCCCAGGCGCGCAATGAGTACGCTTTGAGCGCCCTGGAGAATGACGAGGTGAAGATCGCGCGTGTCGATCGCACTTTCATCGACGATCGTGGCGTGCGCTGGATCATCGACTACAAGACGAGCCGTCATGAGGGGGCCGATCGCGAGGGCTTTCTTACGCAGGAGCAAGACCGCTATCGGGAGCAGCTTGTGCGCTATGGGCGTGTTTTCCACGCCTTCGATGGCCGGCCCGTGGAGCTTGGCCTGTATTTTCCCCTGCTGTCGGCATTTCGCCATTGGCGTTACGATCCCTAAGCTGATGCATGGCCCCCTTCCTCCCTGGCAGAATTGGCCGTCCGTACGACAGGAGAGGGTACCGCACCCACTTTGACTGCGCCCGGCGGCGTGTCAATGAGGGGAGCTTGCCGCCCGCGGGGTCGCCCATAAAAAAGCCCCCTTCCTAGGGAAGGGGGCCCGCCATCGTCCGTGATGGGATCGACACATCCTTGCGACAGGTTTGACTCTATCTCGTTCGCACCTCGCGCGCCCTCCGACTTAAGTCGCAGTCATGCCGCCACGGTCTCCTTTGGGGCGCCGTGCCATGCAGGGGGCGATGATTCTTGCTCACCCCTTCGGGGGGACGTGGCCTAGGTCATTTTCCACCGCGACATCAGGCCCTTTGCTCGCGATCACATGGAAGTGTCCGTAACGTGCCCACGAACGCTCGTCTGATGCGGGACCGACGATGAAGACCCGATGGTGTTTAACGAGATCAGTGAGCGCGCGGCCCGTAATCAGGCGATGCGCCTGGGGGTTATGGCGGATGCCGTAGTACAAGTCGCCCTGGCGAGGATCGAAGACGTAGATCGGACGGTGGAGATAGAAGTCCAGGGACGAAAGGTCTTCGTAATGGTGCGCGACGAAGACGTAGGAACGAGGTGTGAGGTGGGGGAGGACTACCCGGGCGAGATTCTTGGAGGCGTAATGGTTCGGGTGCGCGATGGAAAACGCAAGAAAGAGCGATGCGAATCCCGCCTGCGATGCGAGCGCCGCGAAGGGCAGAATGCGCCCCCACCGCGGTCGCGGGGCCTTTAGGGCCACGATGAAGAAGCCAAGATAGGCGAGCGCGGCGCCGATGAGATAGGGGCGCATGGGCGGGTGGGGGACGCGAAGGGCGCCGATTGCGGCCACGAGGCAGAGAAAGGCGAAAGCCCCCAGGAGGCGCGTCAGGGAACGCCCCTCGAGGTCGGGCAAGGCGCGTCCGACAAAGAGCGCGAGCGCCGGAAACGCAGGCAGCATGTAATAGGCGGACGAGGTCTTGGACAGCGTGAAGAATAGGAGATAGGCCCCCGCCCAGATGAGCAGGAAGCGATCCAGACGGTCGAAGGGGCGCCGTCGGATCAATGCCGCAAAGAGAAACGGCGTCCAGGGGAAGACGCCGAACACGAGATGTTCGAGATTGTAATAGACGGGTGGCCGCCGGTAGTCCATGGGTTTCAGGGTTCCAAGGAAGCGGTCGAAGTGTTCCTGGATAATGTAGCGATCGAAGAACCCAGGGACGTGGAGCGCCATCCAGATATGCCAGGGGAGCGCAATGACGAGGAAGAGCAGCCAAGCGACCAGAAACGGACGCCAGGGGATGGTGCGGCGCTCCAGGGCGAGAAAGACGATCACAATGAACCCGGGGAGCACGATCCCTATGAGCCCCTTGGTCAGGCACGCGAGGGCCGCAGCCCCGGCCGCCAGCATCAGGCGCGAAGATCGTTCCGGTCGCTCGATATAGGCGTAGAAGGCGAGCAGGGTGACGGTGTGGAAGAGCGTGAACGTCATGTCGAACATGGCGAGCTGCGACATCATGTAAAAGCCGATCGATGAGCAGAGGATCACAGCAGGCCACGCGGGCTCTGGCAGCCGGTCTTTCGCGAAGCGCGCGACGACTAACAAGGTCCCGAGCGCCGCCAAGGCCGAAGGGAGGCGCGCCGCGAATTTGCCGATCCCGAAGATCTTGTACGAGAGCATCACAAGCCAGTAGAAGATCGGTGGCTTCTCGAGGTAGGGCATGCCGTCCAGGCGCGGTATCAGAGGGTTGTGCGCGAGCATCTCGCGCGCCGCCTCGGCGTAGAGCCCCTCGTTCAGATTGAATAGGGGTCGTAAGGCGAGCGGAACAAGTGTGAGGACGAGGACGGCAAAAACAAGGATCGCGGGCCACCGGCGGCGCTTGAGAAGCGAAGACATGCGCCGCATGGTAGCAAACGCGCCCGCGGCATGTAAGGGCTGGGGTCGCTTGGAGGCCGGGGGTTTCTCAGGACATGTGATCGAGCAGGCAGCACTGTAGCCGCGCCCATTACGGCCCATCGATGTCGTGCGCTGGAGGGAAACACCTGCGGGCCACGGGCGTGGTCCGCAGGCAGGGTGCTTGCGACCTATGAGGCGGCAGCGAGGCGCGCGGCGATGTGGGCCACATGGTCGCCCTGGAAGCGTGCGACCCTGAGCTCGGCTGCGCTCGGCATACGGCTCCCGTCGCCGCTTGCCATGGTGCCCGCCCCGTAGGGGCTGCCACCCATGACCTCATCGAGCCGTGTGAGATCGGGGCACGAGTAGGGGACACCGACGATGATCATGCCGTGATGCAGCAGCGTGGTATGGAAGGCGGTGATGGTCGTTTCCTGACCACCGTGCTGGCTTGCGGTGCTCACGAACACGCTGCCGACCTTGCCTATCAGTTTGCCGGCACTCCAGAGGGCGCCCGTACGGTCGAGGAAGTTGCGCATCTGCGCGCACATGCTGCCAAAGCGCGTGGGCGTCCCGAAGATGATAGCGTCGTAGTCCTCGAGTTCCGAGGGCTCGGCGATAGGGGCCGTTTGGGCGGTCTTGGCGTGCATGGCGGCAAGGGTTTCCGCGGGCATGAGCTCGGGGACGCGCTTGACGTCGACCGTCGTCCCGGCCACCCCGCGAGCGCCTTCGGCGACCGCCTCGGCCATCTTTTCGGTGTGTCCCCATGTGCTGTAGTACAAGACCAAAATGCGGCTCATGCAAACCTCCTGGCTGGAAACGCGTTATGATGGCGCTATATAACCCCTTCTGGTTATTTTTGTGAAGTAGGTATTTTAAAGTAACCATGGATACGCCTTCACCCTGCCCGGTCGACGCCGTCCTGAAGCTCCTCGCGGGGCCTTGGACGACGCACGTGCTCTGGGCCCTGCAGACCCACGGCGCCATGCGCTATGGCGCCCTCAAGCGCGCCATCCCCGGTGTGTCGAGCCGTTTGCTGACGGAGCGGCTGCGACGGCTGACCGGCGCGGGCTTCGTCGAGCGCGAGGTGGTCCCCACTGTGCCGCCCCAGGTGTCGTATGCGCTCTCCGCACGCGGTCGTCGCTTGGGCGAGGTCTTGGCCCAGCTCCAGCCGATTGTGCGCGAGTGGGAGGAGGAGGGGATGGGGCCGGGGGTGGCGCACGGGGGCGATCTGTGATGGCGCTTCGGGGCGACCCATGGAGGGCGCGGTGAGCCTGCCGGCCGCTGTGATGGCCGGGTTTTGTGCAGGTTTGGCGGCGGGCCTTGCGTTCTGGTGGCTCGAGCGGCGACGGGCGAGACACGCCCTGGCAAGCGCGGACGACGCACGGCAGACCCTGTCGGTCCGCGACGGCGACTTGGCGCGGGCGCGTGCCGAGTTTGCCTCCTTGCAGCTTCAATATGTGAAGCTCGAGGAGCGCGCGCGTTACGAGGAAAAGGCCCAGGGCGAACGACTCGCGAGTCTGCGCGATGCCCAGAAGGCCGTGGGGGACCTCTTCAAGGGTCTGTCGCAGGAGGCCCTGCAACGCAATAACGAGCTCTTTTTGAATCTCGCCCAGGAGCGCTTCGCGAATCTGGCGCAAGGCGCGAGCGCGGATCTGCATGCGCGCGAACAGGCGATCTCGCACCTCGTGGGGCCTGTGGTGGAGCGCTTGAATCGTGTCGATGGGTTGCTCGCGCAACTGGAGGTGAAGCGCGAAAGCGCCTACCAGTCCTTGACCGATCAGGTCAAGGCCTTGATCGAGAGCCACTTGCCGAAGCTTCATCGCGAGACCGCCAACCTTGTGAAGGCCCTGCGTGAACCAGCGGCGCGCGGCCGCTGGGGCGAACTGCAGTTGCGGCGCGTGGTGGAGATGGCCGGGATGCTCGATCATTGCGACTTCGTCGAGCAGGCGCAGCGTATCGGTGATGAAGGACGGATCCTGCGGCCGGATCTGGTTGTGAAATTACCGGGCGGCCGCCATGTGGTTGTAGACGCGAAGACGCCGGTCGACGCTTATTTGAGTGCCGTCGAGGCCGAAGATGAGCCGGGCCGCGCCTTGTCCCTGAAGCGTCACGCCGCGCAGGTCCGTGCGCATTTGGGGCAGCTTGCGAAAAAGTCTTATTGGGAGCAGTTTCCGCGGGCCCCTGAGTTCGTGGTGATGTTCGTGCCGGGCGAGGTCTTCTTCAGCGCCGCTTTGCGGGAGGACCCGACGTTGATTGAGACCGGTGTCGATCAGAAGGTGATCCCGGCGAGCCCCACCACCCTGATCGCGCTGCTGCGCGCCGTGTCCTATGGCTGGCAGCAGGATGCCATTGCCCGCAATGCCGAAGAGATTGCGGCCTTGGGCAAGGAACTCTATAAGCGTGTCGCGCTCCTGGGCCGGGGGTGGGCGGAGACCGGTGCGAAGCTCGCCTCCGCGGTGCAGGCCTACAACAAAACCGTGGGCACGCTCGAGGGCCGGGTATTACCCCAGGCGCGGCGTTTCCGCGACCTGCGTGCGGGCGACGAGGACGAGATACCCCCGCTCGAGGCCTTGCCGGAAGAGCCGCGTCCCTTATCCTCTCCGGAGCTTGGCGCCCCTCCGAATCCTGATGGCTGAAGGGTTGCAGGGGCGCCGGCGGCCCCAGGCCATCTATCGAAGGGCCACCCAGGCGGTGACGTGCGCGGGTCTTTGCGGTACGATACCCCGCTCTGTGTGCACACATTCTTAAAGACCCTTTCCCGGCAGGACTCTCGTGCTTTCAACCGCTCAGCTCACCATGCAGTTTGGGGCCGCGCCCCTTTTTGAGAACGTTACCGTCAAGTTCGGTTCCGGGCACCGCTATGGCCTCATAGGGGCCAACGGTTCCGGCAAGTCGACCTTCATGAAGATTCTGGGCCGCGACATCGAGCCCACGTCCGGGGTCGTCTTGTGGGAGGCCGACAAGCGTGTCGGTAAGCTCCGCCAAGACCAGTTCGCCTTCGAGTCCTATACGGTCTTGGATACGGTCATCATGGGTGACGCCGAGCTCTGGCGCCTGAAGTCCGAGCGGGACCGCCTCTATGCACTCCCCTCTTTGAGTGAGGAGGATGGGATGCGGGTCGCAGAACTCGAGGCCGACTTCGCCGCGCGCGATGGCTATACGGCCGAGTCGCGGGCCGCCGAGCTCCTGACCGGCCTTGGGGTGCCGGTGGCCCAGCACGCCGGGCCTATGAGCGCAGTCGCGCCTGGGTGGAAGCTGCGCGTGCTCCTGGCGCAGGCCTTGTTTCCCGATCCGGATATACTGCTCCTCGATGAGCCCACCAACCATCTGGATATTCATACGATCCGATGGCTCGAGGATCTCTTGGTCGATCGGCGCAGCACCATGGTGATCATTTCGCATGACCGCCATTTTCTGAACCAGGTGTGCACGCACATTGCCGACCTGGATTACGGCGAGGTGCGGATATTTCCCGGCAATTACGACGAATATATGATCGCCGCCACTGAGGTGCGCGAACGACGGCTCGCCGATAACGCCAAGAAGAAGGCCCAGATCGCCGATCTACAGGCCTTTGTGAGCCGCTTTTCGGCGAATGCCTCCAAGGCCAAGCAGGCCACCTCGCGGGCCCGGCAGATCGACAAGATCAAGCTCGACGAAATTAAACCCTCGAGCCGCGTGAGCCCTTATATCCGATTCGATATGGAAAAAAAGCTCTATAGGCAGGCGCTCGAGATACGCGGCATGGCGCAGGGCTATGATGAGATCCTCTGGCGGGATCTCGATCTCTATGTGACCGCCGGGGCGCGCATCGGCGTGATCGGCGCGAACGGGGCTGGGAAGACTACGCTTCTGCGTACGCTCGCCGGGGAGCTCAGTCCGCGCCAAGGGGAGATTCAGTGGGCGGAGGCCGCGCGTGTCGGTTATTGCGCGCAGGACCACGGGGACGACTTTGCCGAGGATCTCACCTTGCTTGCCTGGATGAGCCAGTGGGGATCCACGAGCCACGACGAACAGGCCATACGCGCGGTGCTTGGGCGCTTACTGTTTTCCCGCGAGGAGAGTGAGAAATCGGTACGTGTGTTGTCGGGGGGCGAGCGCGCCCGCATGATTTTCGGCAAGCTCATGCTGCGTTCGCCGAATGTCTTGATATTGGACGAGCCCACCAATCATCTGGACATGGAGTCTATCGAGGCCTTGAATCTGGCCTTGGTGCATTACCCCGGCACCCTCATCTTCGCAAGCCACGACCGCGAGTTCGTGTCGTCGCTTGCGACCGAAATTCTGGAGCTGCGCGACGGGCGGATCACGAGCTTTGGTGGCGGCTACGAGGATTATCTGAAAACCCGTGGGGCGACACCGTCACGCGCGGTTGCGCATTGACAGACGCTCTACGGCTGCGGTGCTTCCAAGAAGCGTGGGCAGGTCGACTGCCCGCAGCCCGCGGGCTGTGAGCCTCTGGAGTAGGGAGGGCAGGACCGTATCTACGACCGGCCGGCCCTGCCGGTCGCGCGCGTTGCGGCCGTCATGCAGGAGCAGGATGGCACCCGGCTGGATGTGATGCGTGACGCGCTGCAAGATTCTGGCGGGTACGGGATCCAGGGTGTCGAATCCGCGGTGCGACCAAGCGGCGTATCGGAGTGCGCGTTGTGCGAGCAGCGGGGCAAGCCACGGGTTACGAAAGCCGGCAGGCGCCCGGAAATAGGCCGGCGGCCGGCCGCAGAGATCGGCGAGCAGCTCTTGGGTGTCATCGATCTCGCGCGCGAGCTTGTGGGATCCGAGGAGCGCAAAGCGCGAGCTATGGCGCCAGCTGTGATTTTCTATACTATGCCCGGCCATGGCCGCGCGGCGCACGAGGCCTGGCCACCGTCGCGCCCGGGCGCCAATACAAAAGAAGCTGGCTTTGGCGCCATACCGGGCCAGGATGTCGAGGATCCGCGGGGTGAGCGCTTCGTTCGGACCGTCGTCGAAGGTGAGGGCGACCTGCGCCTCTGCGGTGGGCGCGCTCGTGATCGTGGGACCCACGAACGAGCAACGTGGGCAGAGGCAGGCGGCGGCCAGCGCGGCTTGGCTGGCGGCGACCGCACCTAAGGTTGGCGCCATCGGCATGGCATGCGTACTGGCGACGACGGTCACGATGCCGTCTAGGATATTGACCATCTGAAAGACGTCGCGTGCGTCGATCCGTGCCATTATCGGATCCCACCAGGCCTCAGGGCGTTGGGCGTGCACGCGCAAGGCGAGGGCGCGCGCGCGCGATCCTGCCGTGGCTCGGGTCTAAAATGTAAGGAGGAACAAGCCTTATGCATGATCGCGGGACGACCTACAGCAGGTCTTGCCGGAGCACGACGCTAGCGTGCGTCGGGCGCATCATGTCTTCGGCTCAGGGCACGTCGGTCGCGCGGGTACGGCATTGGCCAGAAACTACACGCATTCCGATCGGCCGGCAAGGTAAAGCGGTGGGGACGGAGGGCGGTCATTGCGTCGAAGCCGCGAAGGTTGTGGATTGCGGCTGCCGGGGCGTCTTGCGCCCCCTATTCGAATAAACGGGTTATGCGGATATTTTATCATCCAGCCGAGCGGCTGAGCGAGATCGAGAACCGGTGCGACGTGCTTGGAGTGGTGGCTTACGGCGCGACAGAGCCCGTGCGTGCCTGGTGCGGGCAGGCGCCCTATCTGGGGGTGGCGCTCAGCCCTCACGGGCCGCCCGTGTGTGAAGTCATCACGGGGGGTATGGTCAAGCCTGGTGCGCGCCACGATGTGCGTTATGCGCACGATGGCGAGTGGTTGTTCGCAGCGATCGCGGTGGATGCTTCAGGCATGATTGAGACCGCCGCAATCGGGGCCTACGAGCGTCTCCTGCGGGTGGCCGGCGAGGAAGGCTACGGTTGCCTGATTCGGGCCTGGCAGTATTTTCCCGCCATCCATGGGGTGGAGGAAGGTCTCGAGCGCTACCGGCAATTCAATCGCGGACGCCACCAAGCCCTCGGGGGTCATCTAGCGCGAGGGGGGATACGCCCGGCCGCGACCTGTATCGGAACGCACGCGGGACACCTTACGGTGTACATGCTGGCGCGACGAGCGCCGGGTGTGGCCATCGAAAACCCCCGACAGGTTGCCGCTTACCGGTATCCGGAGACGTACGGCCCGCGCCCGCCCGACTTCGTGCGTGCGATGAAGGTGGCAAGCGATGGGCAGCAGTGGTTGTGGATCTCGGGCACGGCCGCCATCGTGGGGCACGAGAGTCGTGCCGCGGGGGACATAGAGGCACAGATGCGCGAAGCCTTCGCCAATCTCGATCTTGTGGTGGCGAGCGCCGATCTGGGCGAGGATCGGCGCGTGGTAGCGACCAAGATCTACATGCGCGGCGCGGGACCCTTGCCAGCCCTGCCGGGTCCTTGGGCCCGCGCCCCAGTGCTGGTTCTCACGGGCGACATCTGTCGGAGCGAGCTATTGATTGAGATCGAGGCTGTCGTGACTGCTGGCGTCTGAGACCGAGGGGCGCCAAGATAGAGCCGGGGCGATCGGCGAGAACGACGCCTGAGGAGGGGGGATGGTGAAGGTTTGTGGGGGCGGACGGGGCTCTAGGAGGGGCGTGCGTCTTGCCTATGCCATTTTGGGCGCGTTCGCGATCAGCACGGCGGCCGCCCGGCAGTCCCACTACCGCGGAGGGCTCGGGGTCGCGGTGTTTCTTGCCCCCAGCTATCCCGGGTCGGATAGCGAACGCGTGTTCGCCTATCCCTATCCGTACTGGGAATATGAGTCGCCGAGATGGCATCTCCACCATGAGCATCTACGCGCCGATTGGGGTCGCCATTCGCCGCTCAGTATCGGTATCGGCGCCAACGGTTCGCCCCCGGACGCCGCCGGCACGCCCGATGCGCGTGCCGGCATGCCGGCGCTCGCACCGACCTTCGCCTTAGGGCCCGATGTCCTATACCGGTTGGCATGGCGGCCGCGCGGGGGACGGGCTTGGCTTGGGGCTCGGGTCCGCTACCGGTGGGCGATCGACCCGGGTCTGCGGCTTGCGCCGGTCGGGAGCAGTGCATCGGCCTTCCTGGAATGGCGCACCCCCCGAGGGCGCACGTGGCCTATTGTGGTAAGCTTTGGCCCCGTTTTTCGCAGCCGCGGGGTCAACGGGTATTTCTTTGGGGTCCCGGCGGATGAGGCGGTGGTCGGCCGGCCGGCGTATGCCGCACCCGGTGGATATTCGGGCATGCGTTTGACAGCCGCCGTGAGCCGCCGCGTAGGGTCTTTCGATTTCTCGGTTTTCGGACGCTATCGGAATTACCGCGGCGCGGCGTTCGCGTCGAGCCCTCTGATGAAGGCTTCCAATACCTTGATGGTGGGAGTCGCGGTCGTGTGGGTGTTCATCCGCTCCACGCCCAGCCGCACGTGAAGCGCGCGTGGGGCGGCGTGGGCGTTGTGAGTATGGTTGCGGATTTTGTTGGAGTTTTTGAGAGGGCACGTTGCGTGAAGAGTGAGCAAACCGACTTTGAGCGCGAGATTGCGCAGCTGCTTGTCAGCAGTCTGAATTTGGCGCTCGATCCGGTCTCCATTGATCCGGAGGCCCCGCTTTTTCGGGAGGGACTGGGGCTTGATTCGATCGACATGCTGGAGATCGCGCTTGCGATCTCGCAGCATTATGGTATCCAAATGCGTTCCGACGATCCGGAGAATGCGGCGATTTTCGCATCACTTAGGGCGCTGGCAGCCGCTATCAAGGCGCGCCGGGCATAAACGGGTTCCGGCCCCGGGCTTATCCGGGAAGGCGATGGTTTGAGGGGCGGTGATGGCCCAGGCGTGGTTTGAGAAGCGTGAGCGGGGTAGTGGCTGGGGTATGCGCGTCGCCCGCACCCTGGTGCTTGCGCTTGGTCGGCGAACCGGAAGGGCGCTCCTCTGGCCTATCACCGCCTATTTTTTTTGCTTCCTCCGGGAGGGGCGTGTCGGCTTGCGTCGGTACTATGTGGCTCTGGAGGGGCGCCAGCCGTCGCTACGCACCTTGTTTGCCCACTACCTCACCTTCGCGCGGACGGTCCTGGATCGCGCCTATCTGCTGGCGCGTCACCCTGATGCGCCGCCCTATGAGATCCGCGGCTTCGAAGCCGTAAGCCCCTACCTGGACCAAGGCCTTGGCGCGGTCTTGATCGGCGCCCATTTGGGGAGCTTCGAGGCGGCGCGCGCGGCCGCGTCGCTGCGGCCGGAGCTCAAAGTCCAGGTCATCATGAACGTCGGCGTGTCGCGCAAACTGAATGAGACCTTAGGGGCTTTGGACCCCGGCGCGCAAGACTCGATTCTGTCGCTCGGGGGGGCGGCGTCCCTTTTGCGGGTCAAGGAGATACTGGCGGAAGGAGGCCTCGTGGGTCTCATGGGCGACAGGCCCTTGGGGGACGAGCCGACTTATGAGGCCGAATTCCTGGGTCGCGTGGCCCGTTTTCCACTCGGTCCTTTGCGGCTTGCGGCGACCCTCCAGGTACCGGTATTCTTCTTCACCGCACTCTACCGCGGCGCCGCCACGGGCGCTTGCCGCTATGAGTTGGTATTCGAGCCGCTGTGTGGCCCCGCGCCGGAGGTCGCTTTGCGGGGCGAGTGGATGCGACGACTCGGGGAGCGATATGTGGAGACCCTTCAGGCGTACTGTCGCGCAGCACCTGACAACTGGTTCAACTTTTATGACTTTTGGCAAGTCCCAGATAACGGTTCGCCTCGGAGGCCTACTCCTGGTTATGGTCGCGACGACCGTGTGGGCCCACGAGCGCCCATGGAACGTTCCGACGCTTCTCAAGATGTTGGCGCGCGGGGTGAACGGTAAGGTTCGATTTACCGAGACCAATCATCTGGCGAGCCTCCGGCGCCCCGTCCGCGCCCATGGCACCCTGCAATACATCAAGCCCGCAACGCTCATCATGACGCAAAGCGCGCCCCGTAAAGCCGTTTATCGCATCGTCGGCAATCGCTTGTTCGTCAATGGTGCGCAGCGCGGGGTACCGGTCACCCGCTACCCCGGAGTGGTGGCGATCGTGTCGGGATTCGAGGGTCTGCTGAGCGGCAATTACGCGCTCTTGGCGCATGACTTTACGACGCATCTCACGGGGGATCGCAAGGCGTGGCATCTGCTTCTGACGCCGCGGCTTACCTCGCTCAAGCAGGCGATCTCGAGTGTCGCAATCAGCGGCCGAGGTGCGGCGCTTGTGGAGATTGAGACGCGGGCGCCGAACGGCGATACATCGGACATGCGTATCCTGCGGTGAACGCCAAAGCCTTGGCCTGGGGGCTCACGCTTGCGTGGTTTGCCGTCATGGTGGGCCTGGCGGTCGTTATCGTGAAGACGGGCCGCTTCGGCGGGAGTCTAACCGCGTTCCTGCCGACTTCCGGAAATACCGTGCAGCGGGCGCTCGTGCAGGGTCTGCATAAGGGCGAGGCCTCGCGCGTCTTGATGGCGGCGGTCAGCGGCGGGAGCGCCGTCCAGCGTCTCAAGGCCTCCCGCGCCCTCGTGGGGCTTCTGCGCCCGCACAAGGCGGTGTTCGCCCTGGTCGCCAATGGTGGGCGGGGGGCGGCGCGCGACGTGGAGGGATTTCTGTCTCGCTACCGCTATCTCCTGGCGCCGCGCACGGCCTGGACCGTGGGTGCTTTGCGTGTGGACTTGCAGCGTGATCTGGCCATCCTCGAGTCGCCGGCGGGCCTCACTTCAGGCGAGATCATGGCAGACCCCACAGGCGCGCTCATGGCCGCCGCCCGGCCCTGGATGGGGGGCGGTGGTCCGCGGTCGCGTCATGGGGAATGGGAGTCGCGCGATGGTCGTTCGGCCCTGCTGCTCATGGAGACGCATCGCTCGGGATTCTCGGTCACGCCCCAACGACGCGCCTTGCACTTGATTCACGCGGCGTTCACGCAAGTCTCTCGAGGCACGCCGCTTACCCTGACGATGGCTGGGACCGGAGTCGTGACGGTTGCGGCCAATGATCGGGTCGCCGCGAGCGCCAAGGTCCTGACCGTGATCGATCTCTTCCTGGTCGCGGGGATCTTGTTCTTCGTCTATCGTTCGGCGCCGCCCATGGTGGCGAGCCTCGTGCCGCTTACGAGCGGCGCCATGGTGGCGACCGCCGTTACCGCGCTCGCGTTCCCACGCCTGGCGATCACTACTTTGGGTTTTGGGACGATGCTAATCGGTGTGGCCATGGATTACCCCACCTATGTGCTGCTGCACATGGGGCCGGGTGAAGGGGCGAGGGCGGCCGCTCGGCGCGTGGCTCGCGCCCTGGGGCTTGCCATGATCGCCATGGTGATCGGTTTCTCGACCATGATTGTCTCGCGGCTCGCAGGTCTCGTGCAGCTCGGCGTCTTCGCCTGCGCGGGCCTTGTCGCTTCCGCGCTTGCCGCGCGCTACCTGCTGCCCTTCATGATGCCGGCCTGGCGGCCGACGGCCGACCTCAGTGCCTGGGATCGGCGGGCATCGCGCGCGATAAGCGGGCTGCGGCGCGCGCGCTGGGTAAGCGCGGTGGTGGCGCTTGGGGGGCTTGGGGTGCTGGCCTATCGGGGTTCGGGCGTATGGGACGATCATTTGTCGGCCTTGAGTCCGGCCCCGCATGTCCTGATGGCGCGTACTGGCCGTATGGCAGGGGAGTTCGGTGTACCGGGTCTGTCGTCACTCGTGGTCGTGAGCGCGGACAATACCCAGCAGGCCCTGGCGCGCAGCGCCGCACTCATACCGGTTCTGGAGAGACTCCGTAAGGGCGGGATGGTCGCGAGTTACCAACTGGCGGCAGGCTATCTGCCGACTTTAGCCACCCAACGCCGTCGCCAACAAGCCTTGCCGGCCGCGGCGGTTTTGCAGCGGCGACTGCGCGCGGCCGCCGCCCACATGCCGTTTCGCGCCCGCGCGTTCCGACCGTTCTTGGCGGCGGTTCAGCTGGCACGGCACGAACCCCTCTTGCGGCCCGAGGACGTGCCGGCGCCCGTGCGCGCGCGGCTGAAAGGCCTGCTCATGCGCGTGCATGGCCGCGTGGTAGCCTTCGTGCGTCTCTCTGGTGTGCATAATCCCCGTAGGGTGCATGCAATGATCCGGGCAAGCCATGTCGAAGGTGCACACTTCGTGGTGGTTAAGCGGGTCGTAGGGGCCCTCATGGGGCGCTATCGCGCGGCGCTTTTGAAGCATTCGATCGTGGCGGCCTTGCTCATGGCGTTGGTCCTCGCCATCGGATTGCGGTCGGCGCGGGAGGCCTTGCGGCTCGTCTTGCCCATGGCGGCGGCGATCCTCACGACCTCCGCGATATTGGTGTTGATGGGCCCGGGGCTCACGCTCTTGAATCTTGTGGCTTTGTTGCTCATTGCGGGCCTGGGTATGGGCTATGCCTTGTTTCTTGGCGACCACGGCCTGATCACTGACCGGCGGCCACTCGCGCCCTGGATTTGCGCGGCCACGACCATAACGGGCTTTGGCGTCATGGCGTTTGCGTCGGTTGCCATGTTGCGCCAGGTTGGGCTGACCGTGAGCATAGGCGCATTACTTGCGCTGATCTTTACCGCGGCGTGGTCTTCGGGGCGCGGGCGCACCGCTGAAGGGGCATGATGGGGATCGATATCGCTGTACACCGTTATACCTTGACGAGCGCCTTTGGCCGCGGCCTCGCGGCGAATCGCGCAGGGCTTACGGGCGGCCGCTCGGCGCTGTCCTCGTATGCGCTCGCCGATGGCTTTCCATGCGCGCTTGGCCGCGTGTCGGGCCTCGAGGACGTAGCCATAGCGGAGCGGTTGGCGCGTTACGATTGCCGCAATAACCGCCTGGCGGAGCTTGCGCTTGAGACGGATGGTTTCAAGGAGGCGGTGGCGGCTGTAATCCGCGACGTGGGCGCGGGGCGTGTAGGGGTCGTGATCGGTACGAGTACGTCGGGTATCGCCACGACCGAGGCCGCTTATCGTTCGGCGGCCTTTGCCCGCGACGGGGTACTCGCCGCCGACTTCCCTTATCGCGAGACCCACAATGTCTTTTCATGCGCGGATTTCGTGCGCCGCTCTCTCGGTGCCCAGGGGCCCGCACTCGTGGTGTCAACGGCCTGCTCCTCGAGCGCTAAGGCTTTTGTCGCGGCGGCGCGTCTCGTGGCTTCGGGGGCCTGCCGGGCGGTGGTCGTAGGGGGCGTCGATAGCCTCTGTGACACCACACTCTACGGTTTTCATTCGTTGGGACTCTTGTCGCGCGGTCATCCGCGCCCTTTCAGCGCCCATCGTGATGGCATCGGTGTCGGCGAGGCGGCCGGCTTTGCCTTGGTGGGGCCGCCCACGCTTTTTGGTGCGCGGGGCGGTCTCCATTTGGTGGGGGGCGGCGAGAGCTCTGATGCGTATCACATGACCGCACCCCACCCCGAGGCGCTCGGGGCCCGCGAGGCCATAGGCGCCGCTTTGCAAGACGCCGGCTGGGCCCCCGAGGACGTCGATTATGTCCATCTGCATGGCACGGGGACGCCGCACAATGATGCGGCCGAGGACCAGGGGCTCGCGCGACTGGGACTTGCGGGTGTCCCCGCCGGGTCCACCAAGGGTGCGATCGGGCATACCCTGGGGGCCGCTGGCGTGTGTGGGGTCGCCTTCGTGGGTCTGGGCATGGAGGCTTGCTTCATGCCGGGCACGGCCAATACCGAGGCCCGCGATCCCACGTTCCATTCGGATCTGCTGTTAGCTGGCAGGCCCGGGGTCATTCGGCGCGCCCTGGTCAATACCTTCGGTTTTGGAGGGAGCAATTGCAGTCTCGCGCTCGAGTGGCGCTCATGACGGTCTCTATCGCCGGTTTTGGCGTTCTGGGGCCGGGCTTGCCGGACGCCGAGGCGTGTCGCAGGGCGCTCACCGCTGAAGAAAGCTACCAAGGGGGCGCGGTGCGTGCCCCTTTGGTCGAGGGGCTCTCCGCCAATGAGGCGCGGCGCTGTCCGACGACGGCCCGTTATGTCTTGGACGTCGGCCGCCAGGCCCTGCGCTCGGCGGGCTGGGAGGCCGCAGGCGTGACGACGGTGTTGAGCTCAGGGAGCGGGGATCTGGAGATCCTGGACAAGAACTGCCGGGCCTTGGCCACGGCTCCGATCGCCCTGTCGCCGACGCTATTCCATAATTCGGTCCATAACGCCGCCGGCGGATATTGGGGGATCGCGACCGGCTCGCGGGCGGCCACGACGAGCCTCTCGGCCTATGACGATAGTTTTGCTGCGGGACTGCTCGAGGCCCTGACGACTGTGGCCCCTGGTCGGCCGTGTCTTTTGATCGCCTACGATCTTCCGCCGCCCGCGGCGCTAACCCAAGTGCGCAAGGTGTCGGCGCCGTTTGCGGTGGCGTTCGCGTTGTCTATGGGAGCGCCCGCCGGATCATGCGCTAGGCTTTCCTGGGAGTGGGGGCCGGCCACAGGCGAAGGCGCATCCCGCATGGTCTCACCGGTACTCGAGGCCTTGCGTCTTGGGAACCCGGCGGCGCGTTGCCTGCCGCTCCTGCGCGCGCTTTGCAACGGCAGATCCGAAACCTTATCGTGGGCTTATCCCGAAGGGGGCGCGCTCCGCGTGGCGACTCTCTTCGACGCATGAAAATGCTCTGAAGGATCCCATGGGGGAGCGATCACGGGATCGGGTGCCTCCCGGGAGGAGACGGTGTGGACACGCAGGTGGTCTGTGCCCGTTGGATGAGGCCTCAGTCCGTCGACCGCCCCTTTGGCGACCGCGGGATCGGTCTCCCGGTTCTCAGTGGTGGTGGCCTTTTACTGCATGCCAGAAGGCGAGCCCTCCGGCCTTGGCGGCGTGCCCGATTTCAAGGCCAGCCTTTTTGGCGGCATGTCCGATCGCAAGCCCGACATGCTTGGCCTTATGGCCGACCTCGCGCGCAGCCGTGCCTAGGCTGTGGCCCACGTGACGCGCATCGCGATTGATGTTGGCGGTGGCCGGTGGGCTGGCCGCGGCCAATGTCCCCAAGACGAGACAGAGAAGCGCGAGCGGGCGCAGGGTGTTAGCTGTGCCGCGGGGCCGATCTTTCCGAGAGCGGGATCCGTAGGGATTGTGCATAGCGATGGCTTAATGTGAATGATGAGTCCTGCCCAGTGTAGCAGGAATCAGCGGTGGCAAGGAGAGCGGGTGGGCCGCCGCGCCGCGTGACGTCCGAAGGCCGCTTGTCGGCCCAGGGCGGGGACCTTATCGTATGTCCCGGAAAGCCGATGGGCAGGCGCGCGGGGCGCCGCTTCGGGCAAGTCGCAGGCCGTACAAAGAGGGCCAGGAGGATGGTATGTCGGAATCGATCAAGGCATGGGCGGCCTGCGGGCCAGCCCAGCCGTTTGAACGCTACTCTTTTGATCCAGGACCACTCAAGGCCGATGAGGTGGAGATCCGCGTCGAGCACTGCGGTCTTTGCCACTCGGATCTTTCCATGTGGGAAAACGAGTGGGGGCGCTCGGTCTATCCCTTGGTGCCCGGTCACGAGGTGATAGGCCAGGTCGTGGCACGCGGTCGCGAGGTCCGAGGTCTCGTCGACGGCCAGCGCGTAGGTCTTGGCTGGTTTGCGCGTAGCTGTATGCACTGTAGCCAATGCCTGCGGGGGGATTTCCATCTCTGCCCGCAGACCGAGGCCACGATCGTGGGACGCCACGGCGGCTTCGCCGAACGAGTGCGCTGTCATTGGGCATGGGCCATCCCCTTGCCTCAAGCCTTGGCATCCGCCTCGAGCGGGCCACTCTTCTGCGGTGGGATCACGGTGTTCAGTCCGTTGATCGAATTCGATGTGCGGCCGATCGAGCGCGCAGGCGTGGTGGGGATCGGGGGGCTTGGACATCTGGCCCTGAAATACTTGCACGCATGGGGTTGCGATGTGACGGCTTTCACCTCGCATGCTGGCAAGGTCGGAGATCTGGAGGCGATGGGCGCCCATCGGGTCGTGGGCAGCCGCGACGAGCGCGCGATGGCGGATCTCGCCGGATCCCTGGACCTTCTCATGGTGACCACGAACGCAGCCCTGGATTGGTCGTGCTTCCTCTCGACGCTTGCACCACGCGGCCGTCTCCATTTCGTGGGCGCGGTTCTGGAGCCCCTCGCCATTCCCGCGTTTGGCCTCATTTCGGGACAAAAGTCGGTGTCGGGATCGCCGCTTGGGCGCATCAGCACCATTAAGCATATGTTGAGCTTTTCCGAACGACACGACATTGCTCCTCTGGTCGAGCACTTCCCCATGAGTCGCATCAACGAGGCGTTTGCGCATTTGCGCTCCGGGAAGGCGCGCTACCGCATCGTACTGGACGCGGACTTTTGAGGGTCGCCTCAGGGATTCGTGCGTGGCTTGTCCAACAATGGAATTGGACTAAATATAAATCGCGTTGGATACATGGAATCTATGGACTTGCCTGGTGTTTGGGCGGGTGATAGTGTAAATGCCCACCGCCACATGGAGCCGTCGAGCGGCCTGTGGAAAAACCAGGGTAGGGCGTCCGAATATGCGTAAAAGACTCACGCGTCTGTCGAGAGCGGATCTTTTGAACCTCGCAGAGTTGTCCCATGCGACGGCGAAAGCGAAGAGCATCGAGGGGGCGACTGCGCTCTTTCGGTCGCTTGAAGCGCTCCTGCCTCTCCGCGGCGCCGTATGGGTGCTGGCGCGATGGGATGGCAACGGCGAAATGCGCGGCGTGCATCAGCTTTTGAACTTCGGATACCCGCCGGAGTGGCTCGCCCTCTATCGCGAGCGCCGCTACGATCGAGTGGACCCGGTGCTTCGAGGCGACCGATCTGGAAACGGTGTTCAGCTCTGGTCGCAGGCGTTTGCAAAAGCGCGATCGGCGGATGAGCACTCGTTTGTGGACGCCTGCATGGCGTTCGATCTGCGCGAGGGCATGACGGTGGGCGTGGGCGGGGTGCTAGGCTTTCGGAGCCTCCTGTCTTTCTGGGGAGGCGATCTCGAGCGCGCCGCGCGGCACCGCACCGTGATCGAGTTTCTGGCGCCGGCATTTCACGACTTCCTGAATAGGCTCGTGGCGGTCGCGCCGAGCGAGGAGTCCCGTGAGACCGGGAAGAGTCTGACCCGGCGCGAACGCCAGACGCTGTATTGGGCCGGTTTCGGCAAGACTACTTGGGAGATCGGTCGCATCGTCGGGATCAGCGAACGCACGGTCATGTTTCACCTCGGCAACGCGATGGAGAAGCTAAACGCGCGCAATCGTGCTCACGCGATCGCCAAGGCCGCGCAGCGCGGGATGTTGGACCATCCTCCCTGAGCCAATCACAAAACGACGTCGGGCGCGCGCAGGCCAGGCGTTCAAAGAGTGCGCGATCAAGCAGCGTTGCGACCACCGGCGGGCCTGCGCCGAAACCATACGGTGGACCGAGAGCAATGCAAGGGAGGCCGCGATGGCGCAGATGCTCGAGGAACCGCGTCTCGACTACGGCATAGAGGTAGCGCACCTCGCAGGCGCGTGACCAGCGATAGATAGCTTTATAGAGCAGGCTTGCGATCGGTGAGGCACCGGAAGGCCGCCTCGCGCGCGAGAGGGTGGTGAGGCGCGTGATTTCGGCGGTGTCCGGGCCCTTGCGGAGGCGATAGCCCGGCCGCAGGAGGGCACGGAAATCGTTCTCGAGCATGAACGGGCGTTCCGGCGGGATGAGCCGCACGAGTCCAAGGAGTTGTCCATGATCCGCGAAGACGCCCAAGGTCGTCGATCCCGGATCATAGCGGTCACGTTCGCGCCCGTCCGGACAAACGGGCACCCAGCCCAGTTGTTCGCAATAGACGGCGTGTCGCAGCCGGAACGCCTGATCGTGTTCCTCGTCAGTTTCGACGATGCGGATCGTGTATCCAGCTTCACGGAAGAGAGGTAGGGCAGCCATGACGCTTTCCTTCGTTTGGGGGCGAGAGAAATAACGCAAATGCGCGGGCCTAG
>JAJYHM010000006.1:28827-97966 GCA_021784755.1 Pseudomonadota bacterium | reverse complement strand
TGTGGAGGCGGTGCACCGCATGATGGAGCGCTTGGGGCTGCCTGCGCTGATCAGTGCTAAGTCCTGCCCCGAGCGGGACCGGGTACTCGCCCTGATCGCCGCCCGCATCCTCGACCCCCAAACCAAATTGGCCACGACCCGCTCCTGGGCGGCCTCTACGCTGGCCGACACCTTTGGTGTGACGGAGGCCGATGAGCAGGACTGCTATGCGGCCATGGACTGGCTCCTCACCCGTCAGGACCGCATCCAGAAGAAGTTGGCGGCCCGCCATCTGAAGGCCGATGGCCTGGTGCTCTATGATTTGAGCTCCAGCTACTTCGAGGGGACTACCGGCCATGCGGCCGGCAATGCGTGTCCGCTCGCACACCGCGGCTACTCACGCGATGGCAAACGCGGGACCCTCCAGGTGAACTACGGGCTCATGACCGACGACCGGGGGTGTCCGGTGGCCGTGTCCGTGCATGAAGGCAATGTGGCCGACCCCGCCACCTTGATGCCCGAGATCGCCCGCATCAAAGACGAATTCGGCATTGCGCAGTTCGTGATGGTCGGCGACCGCGGCATGATCAGCAGTACGGCGATCGCGACCCTCCGGGACCAAGGCGGCATCGACTGGATCACGGCCTTGAAGAGCGCCTCGATCCGCGCCTTGGTCGAGGACAAGACCATCCAGCCTGACCTCTTCGATGAACGCAACCTAGCCGAGTTCCAGCACCCCGACTACCCGGGGGAGCGGCTCGTGGCCTGTCGTAACCCGCAGTTGGCGAAACTCCGGGCGCATAAGCGTGCCGAACTGTTGCAAGCGACCGAAGAGGATCTCGCAAAGATTGCCGCCCGCGTCGAAGCCGGACGCCTGAAGGGGCAGGATAAGATCGGGCTTACGGTGGGTCGTGTCGTGAACCGCTACAAGATGGCCAAGCACTTCACTCTTACGATCATCGACACGAGTCTTACCTTCGCCCGCCAGGAGGACGCCATTGCCGCCGAGGCGGCCCTTGATGGGATCTACATCATCCGCACCTCGGTCACACCGGACCGTCTGGATAGTGCGAGCTGCGTGCGTCACTACAAATCCCTCTCGCAGGTCGAGCGGGCGTTTCGCCATTGCCGGCCGAATGGCTGGTCGATGAAGACCGTGGACCTGAAGGTCCGCCCCATCCATCATCGTTTGAGCGATCGTGTGCGCGCCCACATCTTCCTCTGCATGCTCGCCTACTACGTCGAGTGGCACCTGAAGGAGGCCTGGCGCGAGCTGCTCTTCGCCGACGAGGACCAGGAGGCCCGCGCCACCCGTGATCCGGTGGCGCCGGCTGAACGCTCCGCCGCGGCCAAAGCGAAGATCGCGCGTCGATGCCACGAGGACGGCACGCCTGTCCATAGCTTCCAGACGCTCCTCACAGAGCTCGCCACCATCGTGCGCAACACGTGCTGCACATCGAGCGCCCACGATGCCCCGACCTTTACCGTGACGACACAATCGAATCCCCTGCAAGCGCGCGCCATGGAACTTATCGACACCCTCGCCGTGTAGGCAGGGCGCGGAACAGAGATTCTCTTGCAATACCTTGAAAAAACACGGGAAAACGTCTTTCGTTCGGGGCAACTTGAGATTAATAGGGGGCGCTGGTCCACCATCAGGAAGCGACTCAAGATGTTCCTGAGCCGACTGGCCAAGTTGTAAGCCCACGGGGTGCGGCTACCAAATTTACGCAGCCCCTCCTTCAGAAGGCTCCGCTTCCTTGACGGGTCCGCCTCCCAACGGCCGCTTCCGCCGTTTGGGGACCCGCCGGTTGTCTGTCGAAGCGGGTCACCATCATCTCGCCAAACAGATCCTTGAAAACGCCAGCCCGTTGTGTAGTATCGTCTCATATGTGATGGCTCCGTGTGCGCAGGATGTATCGTGTTGCAACGATTTTCTAACACAACGGCGGCCCTCCTTTAGTGCTATTCATGAATAATCCGGGCTGGGGCTATATGGTCCTAACGCGTAACGGGGATTCGGAGGAAATAGAAGGGGGCACCCTTCGCGGTTTTCATGTGCGGGGCAAAACGGCGCAACCATCCATCTCATTCCCATATTTAAAAACCTGACCAAATGGAGCTTGGCGCCCCCAATGCTGCCCGGAGCGACGAGCTGAGTGCATACGAACAGGCTGTGGCGATGGATGTAATCTACAGACAACTTCAAGATCAGTTTCCTCTTCTCACCCGCCTCTTTTTGGAGGAACGCGGAAGAGGTTCGGCTCCCCAAGCATTGCCTGCATATCTGGGAATTTTTCTGGCGGTCTTTTCGAGCGCGCCCACGCCACCCGTTTGTTTTATCCTCCCGCGTCGTGGGGATCTGGCACGACTGTCAGCGGTGTTGTACGCGATGCACCAGTTTGTCCGGAAACAGAAGGAGCTCACACAGTCCTACGCAGAGAGAAGCTTCGGCATCGGCGATCTTGTTCGCGTCCATCCTGGTCGTCAGGTCTTCAGATACGGCGGCTATGATGCCAATTGCCCGGATCGAATCTGGCTCGAAACTGTTAACCATCACGGAAGGTGGCAGGTTCGAGCAGCCGATGTAGTAAACAGACTTGAAAGAACAACCCGAACTCGCCCGGTGGGCCGGCTAACCTCACCGATCCTCTCACCACCTGCCACTCCTCTTGACTTGCTACTTGGCACATCTTTTTTCGGGAACCACAGCCTCTTCGAGAACGAACTGCTGATCCTTGACTCTGTCTCCGGCTTCGAGGATTTCGCGGGAACGTGTGGATTCCTGGCCGGCTCGCAAGTCACCGACGCACCAAGCCTCAAGGCTCTATTGCCGCTTGGACACATCGCGCCACCTGACCCTGCACATCCAGGGTGGTTCAGGAAATGGCACCAGAGTGACGGTGCTGGTCAACCAGCAATTGCTGTAACGCGCTCCGCCGAATTGCTTGCGAATCTCTGCATGGATGCAGCTCCATGGTCAAAATTGGTCCTGATAAACGGGCTCGAAAAAATTCGCAGCATTCAGGCTTACGACGATATTTCACAGACACAGCGACTTGTAGCGTTCACCGACCACGGTGATGAAGCATTGATCGAAACGCTGGGTAAGCGGGGCTGCAGGTTCTGGCCCCTTTGTGGACGCGAATTAGCATCCTGGACAAATACCGCCACAAGCGGCGGGATGCTCGGATCAGTGAAGCGCTGGGCGGAAAACTACGATGCCCTATTAGTGGATGACATGCTTTGTGAAGATCCTCATCTCGACGAGATCTGGTTCAAATTGGACAAGCTCCGCGCCACCGCCGATCGTGCCGATGATGACAACAATATCACCAGACTAGCTTCCCGCGTTTGGTGGTTGTTTCTTAATGCTACTGGTGCCTGGAAAATACCGACCGCAGACGAACGCAGTAATGTGCTGGGAGCTATAGATGCGTTTCGGCAGGAGGTGGGGCAACACCGTGCGTGGCTTGCACCGGAGAGCATCCAGTTGTTGACCGAAATCGCCGAAAGCCTTGCAGGTTGTTACATGGCTGATTCCACTTTGGGGTGCACTAAAGGCGCAACGCTCATAAGTGCTGTACGGCACGCCACTCAAGAGAATTGCAGACTAGCAATACTTGTTCGAAACGAGGCCAAGGTTGGTGAATTGCGCCGATGGCTTTCCGGCCAAAAAGTGGCCACCCAAGCAGAGGTATTTTCACCGACAACACTTCCCTCCAGCGAACCTTTTGATCGCGTAGTTTGCGTGTCATGGCCGGGCGGTGAAATTATGAAGCAGGTTGTCTCGAAACTCGCAGCTCCGCGCGTCACGGTCATAGGGTACCGGTGTGAGCGCCACTGGTTGCGGCAGTGCCAACCAAGATTTAAGAAAAACATTTCGGTGCAAATGCTCACGGGAGATGAAAAATCTGCTTTGGTATGTGGCGAGAATCAGGCTGGGGCCAAATGGCCAGAAGAGGAGACGCAGGCACCAGACAGTGCCGTACTAGTCGTTGGGTCCGATATTTGGGAATTCGAGCGACGACTTCGCATCGGGAGAATCGGTCTCGCGGCGCGACCAACTGACGCAGCAGAGACTCTGCCGGCGCGCTACGTCCGCTTTTCAGGAGATTGCTACGCATTTCTAACGGAGAGCCACAAGCTTCCCGTAGCAACGAGACTGGTTTCCGCTGAGGCACGTCCCACCCAAGCGCTCCCCGAGCGAGCTTTACCCGACATCGGGCCAGGTGATTTTGTTGTGTTTCCGGAGTCAGGAGAGCGCGAATTGATTCAGGAACTTGCCGACAAATTAGTAGGTCAGGCAGTTGAACAGCTTCGCAGGGTCGCTCATTTCTGGAAAGACGCCTTGCATTCGAGTGGACTTACTCCCGAGGAATTCCGTAAACACGCCGACGAGTTAAAGCGTCCGCGCCACCCTATTACGATCCGGAACTGGTTTGCATATGATTCCCAGATTGGACCACGTGAAAAGGATGATTTGGTCCTGATTGCAATTGCTACCAAGGATGAGCGTCTTGAAAGGGAGCTTGACTCTGTATGGTCGGCGATTGAACAGCTCAGAAGTGCCCACCTTAGTGCGGGAATGAGGCTGAGAGACGCGCTGCTGCAACGGTTACCGCAAGTTATCGGACAGGTTGAAGAGAATGGAACCAAG
Source organism: Pseudomonadota bacterium (assembly GCA_021784755.1). Classification (GTDB taxonomy): domain Bacteria; phylum Pseudomonadota; class Gammaproteobacteria; order Acidiferrobacterales; family Acidiferrobacteraceae; genus Acidiferrobacter. Next base: position 93,327 of record JAJYHM010000006.1, on the reverse strand, counting down.
GTAGACTTGGGTGAGTTGGGCTCGGCATGGATCGTGCGTGTTGAATCGATAGAAACGGAGGCGGAGCCGCGTGGCCGGGGAGAGGTCAACCGGCTGCTTTTTGAAAAATTCATCCCGGATGTCAGTGACCTGCTTCTAGGCTTAGTTTGATATGGCGAGGATGCTTCCGGCACAGTTTGACTCGTCCACCGCCAGTGCGGCGGAGCGGAAACTTTTTGAGCTTCTCCAGCACGACCCGGATACCAGAGACTGGGTTGTTCTGCATTCGCTCGGTCTGTCTCGCCGCGCCAGAAAGCCGTATGGCGAAATTGACTTTGTTGTCTTGGTGCCCGGCCATGGAGTGTTGTGCCTGGAGGTCAAAGGAGGACGCATTGCCTGTTTGAGCGGACGATGGGAGACGACAAGCGGGGTTGGAAAAACACACGTTATGAACCGCAGTCCTTTCCTTCAGGCACGTGAAGGCATGTTTGCCTTACGTGATTCTGTACTCAACCGTGCACCACAAGGTTTTCCGTCCGGCTTGCTTCACGCATATGCAGTCGTGATGCCCGACGTGACATTCACCGAACATTCACCGGAATGGGAGTCATGGCAGATTGTTGACCACGAAGCCCTGAAACGCCCCATCTCCCAGTCATTGCTGCGACTCGCCTCAGAGCAGCGAAAACTTCACCCAAACACCTCTGCCGGAGAACCGAGTTCAGCGACAATGCGGACTCTTCAGCAGCTTCTTCGCCCTGATTTCGAGCTTGTTGTTACGCGCGGCGCACAGATTGAGGACACTGAGGCGCAACTGCTGAGGCTCACCGAAGAACAGTTCCATGCGCTAGACCTGCTTTGCGACAACGACCGATGCCTTTTCGAGGGCGCGGCCGGGACCGGAAAGACCATGCTGGCTCTCGAATATGCCCGCCGTACTGCGGCTGCAGGAAAACGGACCTTGCTCATCTGCTTCAACCGCCTCCTCGGCGATTGGCTTGAACACCAAGCTGCGGAATCTGATCAACCGCAGAACCTCGCCGCCGGACGATTCTTTAAGCAGCTACGCGAAGTCATTATCAGCTCATCAGTCGCCGGAGACTTCCTAGAGGAGGAAAGTCGCGGACAGACCACGGACCTCTTTGATAGTGTGTATCCGCTTTGCGGCGTTCTCGCCGTCGAGGAGCGCAATCAGCCTTTCGATGTGCTTGTGATGGATGAGGCACAAGATCTATTGCGACCTAGCATCCTGGATGTCTTGAACTCTTGGCTGAAGGGTGGACTTGCCGGGGGGCGCTGGGCAATTTTCGGCGACTTCCAGCGCCAGGCAATCTTCAATCCGACCACCGGAGAGGAGTTGAAAGCGCTTCTTGAGTCAACTGCAGGGCACTTCACGAGGGGTCGGCTTACGATGAACTGCCGTAATACCCGTAACATAGGTGAGGAAACGGCACTGCTTTCCGGGTTTTCGTCACCACCCTATCGAATGGGACAGGTCGTCGGACTTCCGGTGGACTACCATTACTACAATTCAGCCAGAAAACAGCGTGATGCGCTCGCCGATACAATCCGACAGCTTTTAGCCGATGAAGTGAGCGCGGCTGACATTATTGTCATTTCGCGTCTCCGCTTGGCGAATTCCGGTGTAGCCGGTGTTGATGGTGGCAACAGTTTCCGACTCGCGGAAGCGGGTGAGCATGTTCAATTTGGCTCGCGAGTGCCAGTGATACGCTTTTCCACAGTACAGGCCTTCAAAGGCATGGAAAGCCCGGCAGTGGTGCTGTGTGACGTGGAACAGGTATCGGACCAGGAGCCGCAGGCAATGCTTTACGTAGCAATGTCTCGCGCGCGCTCCCAGCTCATCATGCTCGTCCATGCAAAGACGCAGCCGCTCATTGCAGAATGCGTCCGTCGCAAATTACAAGAAAACTGGAGAAAGATCCCGTGACTGACGCTGCGGCGGTCCGTTCTGCCATCGTGGAATTTCTGCGTCGGGAGCTGATCGGACCCGATCCAAGACCGGAGCACCAGCACCTCAATGAGGGTGATGAAGTACTGCGCCCGCAGGACCCACCGCGGCTGCGCTATAGCGCAGGTGTTCTGTTCCCACGAAAAGCGTGTGTGGTTGATCAGGAGAACGCTGCCGCCGATGAGGTGAAGACTGCCGAGAGCGGACCGCCTGAGGGTGACGAGCCAGAGGATGTGACACCGAGCGGCGGAACTGGCGATGCCGAAAGTACAACCGAGCATGAGGTAAACAGGGCCAACGAGTATTTGCCAAGCGCGATGGGGCTGACGGCTTTGGTGCAACTACCCCGGCGCCTCAAGGTCACAGTGCATGCAGCGCTTTATGAGAAAAAGGCAGTCCCCGGGGTGGGCAGGCAGGATAAGGCGGGGAATTGGCTGCCCCATCACTACCGAAAGGCTGTCAGCCCGCCGCCTGTGGAAATTGATTGTGCACAACTGACCCCCGCAAAGCACCTCACGCTCACAGTCGACCTCCCCACGGGGAGTCCTGACCTGAAGTTGGCATTTCATATCTACAGCCGTCCTTACGCCCGCGCGACTGAACCCACGCGCGACCGCATCGTGACGTTTACGCTCATCAATCGGGCGACCATGTCAGGCAGTAGACCCAAGGATAACGAATGTTTCTTTCAGTGCGAGTTTAAGGTTGAGGATGCTGATGGTGACACCTGTTTTCTGGAATACCCGGAAAGGGAGGGAATGGAAAACGACGAAGAGGAGCAGTCACTCCGTCTTCTTTACCGCCACCACAAGACGTTTTCCGTGGGGCACGGTTGTGCTGCTGCTTGGCCAAGCACGGACTCTACTGCTGTTCGGGAGATAAGAACCGACACTCTGCCGACTTACGAAATAAAACCCATACTTCCGCGCGAGATCAGCGGGCTGGAGCTGTCGATGCGTCTGCTCTCCGATAAAGAGAGTCCCGATGCACTACGAAAGTGCCGATTGCTCGCTGATGAGTATCTCGGTTGGATCAAACACCAGGAGGACATTGTTGCGGCAGCAGATTTTCCACATGAGCACCGGACGGCAGCCGTTCGCCACCTGGGACTGTGTCGCGCCTGTCACCGGAGAATCATGGACGGCATCCAATTGCTTGCCGGCGACGAAGATACGCGACTGGCATTTGCCTGGATGAATCAGGTCATGCTGGAACAGCAGCTTCATTATGACCTTGCGTCGAACCATCGTCGCGGCTGGGTCTCAAATGCGGGTGTGCTGTCATTGGAGTCGGCATACATACCGCCGAATCCGGATCATCCGCCCAAAGGTAAAGGGAGGTGGCGTCCGTTTCAGTTGGCGTTCATCCTGATGAACCTTCGCGCGATGTCGCAGCGCGATAGCTCGGAACGCGCGATTGCTGATTTGATCTGGTTCCCCACGGGAGGTGGCAAGACAGAGGCGTACCTTGGCCTGACCGCATTCACCATTTTCCGCCGGAGATTGCTCAACCCGAAAGACACAGGCACGACCGTCCTGATGCGCTACACGCTGCGTCTTCTGACAACCCAACAGTTCCAGCGCGCCGCGTCACTCATTTGCGCCTGTGAGATGACCCGTCGGCGGAACGAATCCAGACTCGGCACTGACCGAATTTCAATCGGTCTTTGGGTCGGTCAGGGGGTCACCCCTAACAACAATAAGAAAGCTGTTGCCGACCTTAACACTCTTCACCGAAATGGAAAACCCAACCCATTTGTTGTGCTCACGTGCCCGTGGTGCGGGGCGGAAATGGGGCCGGTGCAACAAGGTAACGCATATTACCCGAAAGGTTACCGAAGGGAGGGCCAGCGCGTTGTGTTTCGCTGCGAAGACGCGGCTTGCGATTTCCACGATGCCCGTGCGCTCCCCTTGCTAGTCGTGGACGAGGCGATTTACGACGAACGACCGACGCTGATCGTTGGCACGGTCGATAAATTTGCCATGCTCCCGTGGTATCCCGAGGCTCGCCGTCTGTTTGGCCTGGACGACAACAACCCTGTTTCACCACCGGACCTCATCATCCAGGATGAGCTGCACCTAATCTCGGGCGCGCTGGGATCGATGGTAGGAATGTATGAGAGCACCATCAATGCGCTCTGCCGGCACAAGCTGGATGGAAATGAATACTCAGCGAAAATCGTAGCATCCACTGCAACCATATGCCGCGCGCCCCAGCAGGCTCACTCTCTCTACGCATGTGGCGAGAAGAACGTTTTTTTATTCCCGCCGCAGGGTTTGCGTGCTGGCGACTCTTTCTTCGCAGAGGAAACGACGCGCGACCGTGATGGTAAACAGCTACCGGGGCGACTGTACGTCGGCGTTTTTGGCTCCGCACTGTCTTCTCACGTTACCGCGCAAGTCCGCGTGATGTCCGCACTGCTTCAGGCGGTGCGTTGCGTGCCAACGCCATCGCCTGAGTCACTCGACCCCTACTGGACACTGATGGCCTACTTCAACAGCCTGAGAGAACTTGGACACGCGGCGACTCTCATCCGGGCTGATATCCGCGAACATTTGAATGCGGTCTGGGATCGACTTGACATACGCAAACCGGCAGCTGGCAGCGGTGCACCAGACCTGCGAAGGTTCATAAATCGTGACTTGGAGCTTACGAGCCGCATCCAGAGCACCGAGGTCACGGACGTTCTTCAACAGCTGTTTAATCCATATCCCGGTACAAATGAACGAAAACCGGTGGATGTCTGCCTCGCCACAAACATGATTCAGGTGGGTCTCGACGTCCCACGGCTTGGTCTGATGACGGTCGTCGGCCAACCCAAGACGACTGCCGAGTATATTCAGGCAACAAGCCGAGTTGGCCGCGATGTCAGGGGGCCGGGTCTTGTTGTCACGGTGTACAACCCCGCTAAGCCGCGCGACCGCTCTCATTTCGAACATTTTCGCTCGTATCACCAGAGCATATACCGATGGGTTGAGCCGACAAGCGTAACGCCGTTTGCTGTGCCCGTGCGTGAACGGGCCCTTCATGCCCAGCTCATCACACTCGCACGCTACTGGGGCAATCCAGCTGTTCGTGAGCGTCCCAGTCCACCACCCGATGGTGCACTGCTTGACCGTGTACGAGACGTTTTGCTTAGACGTATAACGGCCGTGGATGCTGGCGAGAGCGCTTTTGCTGACCAGATGCTTTTGGATCTTATTGCACGGTGGCGCGCTGTGATTCCGCCAATCTATGGGCACTTCGGCCCGCCCCCTCAGGAAACACCACTTATGTATCCGAGCGGAACAGAGCCTCGTTCTTTGTGGACAAACCGCGCCAAGGCCACACCTTCCTCAATGCGCAATGTAGACTCCGGCTGCAATGCCGGTGTCATTCCGCACTATACCCAGCCCTGACGCCGATGCCCGCACAGAAACCGATACGCCGCAGTCAACTCATCTCGCCGTTTGGCATGGGGGCAATGGTGGACTTCCCCAGGGACGAATCGTTGATGCCTGCCGGACTGGATGTATGGCCGCTAGCGAAGGAAGAGTGTCCGCCCGAATCGGGCTGGCTTATTCGCGAGGAACGCCTGGAGACACGGCTTAACGTCTCACATTTCAGATTCCCGCCCGACCATCGTGAGCGGGATAGTGGAACACGCTTTCCAAATGAATCAGTTCCGTTCGTTCGGTTTCCGCGGTGGCATTACTGCCACCACTGTGGTGGCATGGAGGAGCTATCCATTTTTTCGGCCACACGCGAGCGTTGTCGTGGCCGGCCCTATGCGCAGCAGAGCTGCGCCAACAAACCGGAAAAGCGTCGGCCGTTCCTGATCCCGGTTCGCTTCGTGGCAGCGTGTGAATCGGGACATATACAGGATTTCCCTTTCATGGAGTGGGTGCATAGAGAATCGCCACAAACCGCGGACTGCAAGCTCAGGCTTCGGGCCGGACGATCGTCTGCAGGTTTGTCAGGTATCACGTTGGAGTGTTCGTGCGGACAAAAACGGACACTTGGTGATGTATTCCGGTTCGACGAGAAAGAGGGAGGGCCTCTGTCGAAACTCGGTTGCCGATGCAAGGGGCTGCGCCCCTGGCTTGGGGAATCCGACACGGGCGCCATGTCGTGCGGGAACCATCTGCGTGTTTTGCAGCGGGGGGCAAGCAACGTCTATTTCCCTCAGGTGTTCAGTTCCATCTACCTGCCACTGTGGGCGGAACATGTGGGCGCGGACATTGTGGCTATATTGGAGCAGTCGCATGTGTGGGCCCTGTTGTCGCAGGGTACGGTGAACGGGCGCATCGACCCTGTGCGTTGCCAAACCGTGGCAGCTATGGCAGGTATTGACGCGAAAGAGCTGGAGGCGGCCGCCCAGCTCAAACTTGAAGGCAGACCATTATCAGGCCCCTCGGGTGCAGCCGGTGACGAAGAGTCATTCCGCCGTTCAGAATATCAGGCCATCTGCGATGGAGAAGTTGGTCCGGATACCGATCTTTACGTCGAATGCGCCGAACCACAGGACTACGACCTCGCCGTCACAAAGTTCTTTTCGAGAATCCGGCTCGTACACAAACTGCGCGAGACTAGAGCCCTCGCTGGTTTTACACGCATACTGCCACCAGATGGAAATCTAGCGAGTCCGCGCCTACAATCGCTCAAGCTTGATCCGCGTATCGACTGGCTTCCAGCCGTCAAGGTTTATGGCGAAGGCATATTTATCGAGGTGGACTCATCCGCAGTCGACCTATGGCTCGCTACCCAACCAGAGATTCTGAAGCGGATCGTACCTCTTATTGATCATTACAACACTGTTCGCCTTGGGCGCCAGCAGCCTCACCGCAATATTACTCCGAAATTCCTGCTGCTTCATACATTGGCGCATGTGTTGATAAATCAATTGAGTTTTGACTGTGGCTATGGAAGCGCATCACTTCGGGAACGTATCTATTGTGATTTCTCTGACCCGGCGAAACCGATGCAAGGGATTCTGATTTATACCGCTTCAGGTGACTCCGAAGGATCAATGGGAGGATTGGTACGCCAGGGCAAAGCTGGCCGCTTTGAACAGACACTGCGCCGGGCAATTCAGCACGCAGCGTGGTGCTCCTCAGACCCGGTGTGCATTGAAAGCAACGGCCAGGGCTCGGATAGCGCCAATCTCGCCGCCTGCCACGGCTGCTGTTTGCTGCCGGAAACGTCGTGCGAGGAAGGCAACCGTCTGCTTGACCGTGCGCTGCTTGTTGGTACTCCTGGCCTTCCAGGCCTCGGTTTCTTTGTGGATTTACTCTCGTAGCAATGCCAATTGTTCATGCCAAGTATCAGCAGCCCAGATGCGTGTCACGTTGCGCCGAGACGTTTAACGAGATGCGTGGCCATCATGACTGGGTTTAAGGATGGCACGCTGCGCTTTCGCTTGTCTTGGTATGTGTGGATCAGGTATGGCTGATGTCCTTACTCCCGCGCAGCGTCGATACTGCATGTCGCGCATCCGCGGAAGCAGTACAAAGCCGGAAATCGCCCTGAGAAAAGCGCTGTGGTGTTACGGCCTGAGGTATCGAGTGAAGAGCAGGTTACCCGGTTGTCCCGACATTGTTTTCTCCAGACAAAAGACGGTGGTATTCATTGATGGATGTTTCTGGCACATGTGTCCCATACACTTTTCTATGCCGGAGAAGAACAGGAACTTCTGGAAGGCGAAGCTAAGAAGAAATGTGGCCAGGGACCGCGAGGTCGGCTTGGCATTGGAGAAGCTGGGGTGGAAAGTGGCCAGGTTCTGGGAGCACGATGTAGCGGATGATCTGGACCGGTGTGCAGCGAGAGTGATAAAGGTTCTGCGGGGCGAATAGATCAGTCAAGCCTATCCAGCCAGCTCTTGAAGTTTTGAGTGCCACCGATTTTCTGCCGGAGTGGTTTGGCGATATAGCCACCACCGATGACAAACACGGATGATCGTCCTCTTTCAGCTCCTGGTATACCTGTGTAGCAACGAAAGAGGTGGTTGCAAAGATGCCAAACTGCCGCGGGCGCAGCCGTGATATAAGCCCAGTTAGCTTTTTACGCCCAAGGTCAAGGCCTGGAGACGGAGGATTTCGCGGATCTTCGACATGGTTATTCTCGGTGTGGGCATGCGGGCTCCAAAAAGCCCTCAGCATGCGGACTGAACTCCGAAACTGACCAGCCAGGATGGGGGGACGGTGCGATCGCGAACACCGATTACGGCGGAAGGCCTTGGGGCGTTCACGATCCCCCGTAATGGGTGTTCACGACGGCCCGTAAAACGCAGCGATTGGCATTCACCGACGCGAGCGGCAAGGTGGGCATCGCCCGCATCCGGGCACTGCTTGATATATATGGCGAGGCGTGGCGGTCGTGATGGCTGCGGGGATGCGGACAAGCGGCCTGGGCAGAGCGATGGGAGGATTATTGAGCCACGATGGGGGATGGCGAGGCCTGAGGATAAAGAAAGCGCCTCCCCTTGGCTTATTTTTACAAAGCCCTACAGACTTGGCAATATTACGTACCCAAACACACGAGGCGTGTAAATGCTCAATTTTGTAGACCTTTTTTGCGGTGGTGGGTTTGGCGCCCGCGGTGCCGTACGCGCCGGTGGACGGCCGATTCTCGGTGTCGATGCCTGGAAGTTGGCCACTGACACCTATATGTCCAACTTCCCCCAAGCCACCGTGCTTCAGAAACGGATTGAGGAACTAGACCCCTTCGTGTTGTCGAAGAGATACAAACCAGACGTTCTTCTGACATCCCCCGAGTGCACGGCACACTCCATTGCGCGCGGCTCCAAACCCGGCTCAGAAAAAAGCCGCGAGACAGCAATAAGTATCATCCCGTGGGTGGATGCAATGAAGCCACAATGGGTCATTGTGGAGAACGTTAACCGCATGAAGAGCTGGGATCGGCATGACCATCTCCTTGTGTCCCTCAAGAATCTTGGTTACCACGTAAACGATCTTTTTCTCAACGCGGCTGATTTCGGCACACCACAATCCAGAAAAAGAATGTTCCTCGTCTGTGATAGACAAGGAAGCGTAGTCTCCAGGGACGACCTGCTGGCTATCCACAAGAAGGGCAGAAAGGACGCCCGCTCTATTATCGACTGGAACGGTGCCTATAAAACAACCCCGCTATATATGAAAGGCCGTGCCAAGGCCACACTCGCTCGCGCCGAGCGCGCAATTGCGGAACTTGGTATGAACGTTCCGTTCATTATTGTTTATTATGGCTCAGATTATGCGGGTGGCTGGCAGCGCCTGGACGCACCGCTACGGACAGTCACCACGCTGGACAGGTTTGCGCTCGTCACCTGGAGAAAACGACAACCGTATATGCGGATGCTGCAGCCCATCGAACTGCTAAGGGCAATGGGTGCTGGTAGCCAGCATTTCCTGCCTTACGGCAATAGAAGAGAAAAGATAAAGCTGTGTGGGAATGGGGTTTGTTCCCCCGTTATCGAGGTCATCTTCCGGAAGATTGTGCGCCTGACAAAGGATCATGGACTGCGCAAGGCGTCCTAACCAATGACAGACCTCTCAAATATCGATTTGATAGTCAACCATGTTTATGGTGGATCCAGGAAAGGGAATGCCTCAGTGGACCCCTTGCCCCCTTCTGGGGGCGGGGCGTTGTAGGCCCGTTGCCGGGCTCTGCGCCGCCTGTCTTATTATTCGAGGAAGAGGGCCCGCGGTCTTACGGGCGCCTTGAGGCGAGTCTATGCGACCGCGATCCCGTTGATCGCGGCATAGAGACCGAAGCCTGCGGTAATGGTGATGACGCCGAGCACGAACGCCGCGTAAAGCCCCTGGAGGCGCAAAGCTCCCGGGAGGGCATGGCGTGCGAGCAGGTACAAGAATCCGAGCACGATCGGCAAGAGAACGGCGTTCATGACCTCCATCGCGACCCCGAGGCTCACTAGGTTGACGTTGGAGGCGACCAGTGCGCCACCGAGCACGAGCAGGGTCGTGAAGATCCCGTAGAACCACGGGGCCTCGCGCGGGTGGTGCTCGAGGGAGTGTTTGAAGCCCATGACCTCTCCTACGCCGCGCGCTGCCGTCAGCGATACCACGATCGTGGCGACCGCCGCCGCGCCGCTCATCCCCAAGGCGAAGAGCAATCGGCCGGTGCTTTGGCCCAAGAATGGCGTCAGGGCGTTGGCGATCTGCTGGACGGTGTCGAGGGGGGCGTGGGGATTGCTGCGCCCGATGGTGGCGGCGGTTGCGACCAGCACCGAAGCCATGATGAGCTGCGTCACGACCGCACCTATGGCCGTGTCGATCCGCGCCATCCGGAGTTGATCGAGGCGCAAGCCCTTATCGACCACCGCCGACTGTTGGTAAAACACCATCCAGGGCATGATCACGGCGCCCACATTGGCCGCTGCGAGGTAGAGGTAGCCCGGATCGTGGAACGGGATCTGCAGACTTTGGCGCAGCAGCGGACCCAGGGGCTGGTGGGCGCGGAAGGCGACGAATAGGAATGCGAATTCGAAGGCGCCGACCGCGAGCGCCACCCGCTCCACCCCGGTATAAGAGGCGGTCCACACCATAGTGATGAGACCGCTTACGAGGATCAACATGGTGATCCATCGCGGTACCCCGAACAGCAGGCCGACCCCGGCCATGCCGCTCAGTTCTGTGAGGAGTGCCCCGAGACAGGACAAGGCCAGGGTCCCGACAGACAGCCACGCAAAGCCGCGACCGAAGCGCTTGGCGATCAGTTCGCCATGCCCTTCGCCCGTGACGATCCCGAGGCGCACTGTCAATTCCTGGACGATATAAAGAATGGGGATTAGTACGGCCTGAAGCAGTAAAAGCTTATAGCCCCACTGGGCGCCGCTCTGGGCGGCCGTGATCACGCTGCCTGCGTCGGTATCGGCCAACATGACGACCAAGCCGGGGCCTATGACGGCGAACGCCGAGCGCCAGGGGTTGGACCATCTGTCGGAGCGCCGACGCGACCAAGACATGAATGATGCCCGTGAGTTGACGGTAACAATAATAAGATTCATTGTCATTTAACGCAAGAGGATCAGTATGCACTAATACAGTGCATTTGCCCCATTTTGGGATGGGCACGACGCCCGAAAATGGCGTATTTTGGGGGGCGCACTACTGGCCCGAATCTTGCCAAAGGGGATATCGTGGTGAGTCCTGCAGAGAACATTATAGAGAATCTGACCACCGCGGTCGTTGTCGCGGATACGGCTTTGCGCCTTCAGGCCGTGAACCCGGCGACCGAGATGCTATTCGAGTTGAGTGCCAAGCAGATGGTCGGACAACAACTTCAGAGACTGTGGCCGCAAACCGCTCCCCTCGTGAGCCTGTTTGCCGATACCCTGCAGACCGCCCATTCGTTCACGCGCCGTGGCCTGCCCTTGCTGTTGCCGGGTCGCGAGGCCATCGTGGATATGACGGTCACCGCCCTCTTGCCGGGTCGCAATGTCGATAGGCGTGACGCCGCCTTGCTGCTCGAGCTCACTCAGGTCGACCGGCTGCGTCGATTAGCGCAAGAGGAGGAATTGATGGATAGGCATGTGGCGCAGCGGGCCGTGGTTAGGGGCCTCGCGCACGAGATCAAGAACCCCCTCGGGGGTTTGCGTGGCGCAGCACAGCTCCTCGAGCGCAAGCTCACGGAGAGCGAGCGGGAGTACACGCGCATCATCATTCGCGAGGCGGATCGCCTGCAGAGTCTGGTGGACCGTTTGGCGGAACCCGCCCGCCCCTATCTGCAGGCACAGGTCAATATTCACCAGATATTGGAGCATGTCCGATCGTTGTTGCTGGCGGAGGTCGGCGAGAATGTCGTCTTTAGGCGCGACTATGACCCCAGCATCCCGGAGTTCGCCGCCGACCCCGACCAACTTGTCCAGGCGATCTTGAATCTCGTGCGCAACGCCGTGCAGTCCTCGAGCCGAACTGTCGTATTGCGGTCGCGGATCGAGCGGCAGTTCACCATTGGCCAGCGGCGCCACAAGCTCGTGTTGCGTACCGAGGTCGAAGATAACGGGCCGGGCGTGCCGCAGGCCCTCCGCGACACCCTCTTCTACCCTATGGTGACCGGACGCGCTGAGGGCAGCGGTCTCGGTCTGTCGATCGCTCAGGACATCGCCCGCAGACATGGCGGGCTCATCGAGTATGTGAGTCGTCCGGGACGGACGGTTTTTACGTTGTTTCTTCCTCTGAGGCAGGACTATGACGCGACAGGATAGCGTATGGATCATAGACGATGATGAATCGATCCGGTGGGTGCTGGAAAAGGCTTTTCAGCAGGCCGGCATGGCCACGCGTTGCTTCACGGGCGCGAGTATGGCCTTGGATGAGCTGCGGGATGAGACGCCGGATGTCGTGATCACGGATATCCGCATGAGCGGGCTTTCGGGGCTCAAACTGCTCGAGTCCATAAGCCACACCCAGCCGTCGTTGCCCGTGATCGTCATGACGGCGCATTCCGACCTCGACAGTGCGGTGGCGGCTTATCAGGGCGGGGCCTTCGAGTATCTCCCGAAGCCATTCGATGTCGACCACGCGGTGGGTCTGGCGCGCTACGCTATCGAGCACCGGCGCCAAGGGCAGGTGACTCATGCTGAGCGCCCCGAGGAGCCCCCCGAGATCCTGGGTGCGGCGCCTGCCATGCAGGAGGTATTCCGTGCCATCGGCCGTCTATCGGGTTCGCATATTACGGTTCTGATCAATGGCGAGTCGGGCACGGGCAAGGAGCTGGTCGCGCGCGCCCTGCATAATCATAGTCCAAGGTCGCGCAACGCCTTCATCGCCCTCAATATCGCCGCCATCCCTGCGGGCCTCCTCGAATCGGAACTCTTCGGCCACGAGCGCGGGGCCTTCACCGGGGCCTTGACGCAGCGGCGCGGCCGTTTCGAGCAGGCCGACGGCGGGACCTTGTTCTTGGACGAGATCGGTGACATGCCTTCCGACCTGCAGACGCGACTCCTGCGGGTCTTGTCGGACGGGCAATTCTATCGTGTCGGCGGTTGTGAAAAGATTCGCACCAATGTCCGTGTGATCGCGGCGACCCATCAGAATCTTGAACAGCGCGTCGCCGACGGCCTTTTCCGCGAAGACTTATTTCATCGGCTGAACGTGATTCGTGTCCATGTACCGCCGTTGCGCGAGCGGCGGCAGGACATACCGGTGCTTGCCAGGCACTTCTTGGCCGCCGCGGCGACCGAACTCAATGTTGAGGCGAAGGTGCTCGCGCCGGAGGCCGAACAGTATCTCTGCAAGCTGCCGTGGCCGGGGAATGTGCGTCAGCTCGAGAACACATGCCGATGGCTCACAGTCATGGCGCCTGGTCGCACGATTCGCATCGCGGACCTGGCTCCGGAACTGAAGGAGGTCGACCCTGCGCAAACGGGCGTCGACTGGCGCGCGGGCCTGCGCATGATCGTTGAGCAGAGGCTCGCTCTGGGGGAAAAGGGGGTCTATACGGATCTAAGCACCCAGTTCGAGCAGACGCTCATCGAGGCTGCGTTGCGCCACACCGGGGGCCGCAAGCAGGACGCCGCCCGGCGCCTCGGCCTCGGCCGCAATACCTTGACGCGCAAGCTCAAGGACCTGGATCCTTGACGCCCCCTGAGTGCGTGGCAAGACGCACGAAAGCGGTGCTTGCCTGTCGCGCAAGTTCGCTCAAGCCGGTCACGGCACCTTGCGCGTCGGGCGCGCAGGGCTGGCGCAGGTTTACGGTCTGGCGTGCGAGGACTTGGCCCGTCGCGACATCGTAGAGGCGGGCGCTCGCCGTAAGTCGCACGAAGGCGTGGTGCGGCGCCGTGAAGTCCTGATCGAAGCGCGACAGCACGATGACCAGGCGATCGATGTGGCGCGGAGGCTGCGCTCCGAACGCGGGCATCGCCCCGAGCCGCCAGCGGACGCGTGCCTTCAGCAAGGCGGCAGGCGGTGCGACCCAGCGGTTCTGCGCGTAGATGTGGAGGGCCGTGGGGTCCTTGTAGAGCAGCCGATAGTGGATGGTGGTGCCGGAAAGCCAAGGCAGGCTTTTGGCGCGCACGATGACGGGTGGGGCGTCGGCTAGCACGGTGTGGGCGTGCAGTGGCCCGAAGTCGTGATCGGTCAGTATTTCCGGGGCGCGTGACGGAAACAGGCTGCAGCCGGCGAGGCCTGCCACCATCAGGATGAGGGGAAACGCGCTAGCACTTTTCGTCATGACTCAGGGACCCTCCTTGTAACCTTGTTCCCCCGGCCCCGGCGCGCGTGGCCGGGCGCCGAGCAGAAGCTCGCGGGGGTGGTGGCGTAGCGAGCGGCTGAGGCGCTGAACATCGGCGGCGGCGCTCGCCAAGCGGTCGAGGGCGCGGTTCACCTTCGGAAGCGTGCGCGTTAGCACGACATCGCTCGCCCCCTGCGCGGTCTGGCTCAAGATTTTCAGGTGCTGGCTTAAGGCGCGCACCTGCCTGGCGAGCCCGGCCATCTGCGTAAGCGCTCGATTGGCCTCGTCTTCCATGGCAGGCAGGCGTCCGGCGGCACGATTGAGTCGCGCCGTAAGCGCGCTCCACTGGCGACTGGCTTGCGCAGCGCGGGCGAGGACTGTGGCCAGATGACGTCGGTTGGCGGGGCCCAGAGTTTGCTCGAGATCGCGGCTTAGGATGCCGAGCTGGCGCGCTGCGTCGGTGCCGGCGTGTTTTAAGCGGGAGAATAGCGACGGATGCATCGGGATGCGCGCGGGATGCGCAGCCGATGTCGGCAGTGGGCGCATGTCCGCGTCGGTGTTCAGCTCAAGCGCGGACATCCCGGTCACGCCTTGCAGTTTCAGTTCCGCGTATGTGCCGTGCGTGATCGGTATGTCCTGGTTGACCGCGATGGTAATCAGGATCTTGCGAGGGTCATGCGGATTCACGGCTATGCGTTTAACGATACCGGCGGTGATTCCCCTATAAAACACTGTGGATTGTGCCCGTAAGCCGAATACATTGCCTTGGGTGACGACGATATAGGGGAGCCTGCGTTCATGGCTGCCGCCGATCCAGACTACGGCCATGAGGATGGCCGCGGTGAAGACCACGACGAATAGACCGGTGCGTAGCGCATAGGATCGGTTGTTCATAAGGTCGCGCTCCCGAACACACGTTGTCCTCGCTCACCCGAAAACATGGCCGCCACGAAGGGGTGCGGGTTTTCGGCGACCGTCGCCGGCGTCCCGCGCGCGACGATGCGATTGTCGGCTAGGATCGCGAGCGCCGTGCAGAGATCGTGCATGAGATCGAGGTCATGGGTGATCACCACGGCTGTGAACCCAAGCTCGCGATGGAGGCCCTGAAGGTGGTGCACGAAGGCCTGGGCCGTGACTGGATCGAGGCCGGATGTGGGCTCGTCGAGAAACAACAGTTCCGGCTCCAGGGCGAGCGCGCGGGCGAGGGCAACGCGCTTGACCATTCCTCCCGAGAGTTCTGCGGGTAGGCGCAAGGCCACCTCGGGAGCGAGCCCCACTTGCGCAAGTTTCATGTAGACGAGATCACGGATCAATGCGGGGTCGATGGCGCGCAATTCCTGCAGCGGGAAGGCCACGTTGTCGAAGACGGTGAGGGCGCTGAAGAGCGCGCCGCCTTGAAACAGTACGCCGCAGCGATTGCGTAGCATGGCGAGAGGACCGGGCCCGATCCGATCCAGGCGCTCGCCGAACAGGCTGACGTGCCCTGCACTCGGTTGATCGAGGCCGATCATCTCCCGCACGAGGGTCGTCTTTCCGCTGCCTGAGCCGCCGACTAGACCCAGTATCTCTCCGCGAGCGACCCGTAGATCGATGTCGTCGTGGACGACGTGCCGGCCAAATCGCGTCGTGACATGCACCATGTCGATGATGGTATCAGGGGTCACGGCAGGCCGACACCTCGGAATGCGATCGCGAATAGGGCATCGACGAATATGACGGCGGTTATGGCCGTGACCACCGCGTTGGTGGTTTCCACGCCGAGGCTCAGGGTGTTGGGCTGGATGCGCAGGCCGAAGTGGCAGGCGATCAGCGCCACGACGATTCCGAAGACCGCGCCCTTCGCGATGCCGAGCAGAAAATTGACGACCGGAACCACGGAAGGAATGGCGTGAAGGAAGCTCGGTATGCTGATCCCGAGGATGACGTGCGCCGCCACCATGCCGCCGAGCAGCCCGATGGCGTCCGTCCATATCACGAGCAGGGGGAGCGCGATCGCAAGCGCCACGATCTTCGGCAGAATCAGGCGCACGGTCCGGGAGATACCCATGGCCGAGAGGGCGTCGAGTTCCTCGGTCAGGCGCATGACGCCGAGTTCCGCCGCCATCGCCGAACCCGAGCGTCCGGCAACCAGGATGGCCGCGAGCAGTGGTCCGAGCTCGCGCATGATGCTAAGACCCAATATATTGACGATGAAAGACTGGGCGCCGAAGGTCTGGAGCTCGAGCGCCGAAAGATAGCTCATGACGATCCCGACGAGCGCGCCGACCAGTGCCGTGATGCCGAGCGCGCGCACCCCCGCCTCGTATATGGTCGCCGAGATGTCTTTCCATGGGATGCGATCTGGTCGGCGGAGCAGTTGCCCGCTATCGAGCGCGATCTGGCCCACGAGCGCCGTGAAGTCGAGCGCATGCGACCAAAGCGCGCGCTCAAGCGCCATCAAGGTGTTGAGCAGTCCCGCGCCTACAGGTCGAGGTGTGTCGGGGGGCGCTTGCCGCTGCGACCACCTCTCGCAGAGCGTTGCGTGTTCAGGGCGGACCTCGATTGCCCCGCGACGCGTGAAGCCCTGGAGGCGCCAGAGGACGAGGGCCCCGACATTATCGAGGGCCAGCACTTCGCGGCAGTCCCAGACGACTTGATCGCCCCCTTCAACGTATCTTCGCAGCTCCGAGGCCAAGACCCCGGCGCGCCCGTCGATGCCGCGTAGTGTCCAGTGCCCCGTGAGCACGACCACGTCGCGGCCGCGCTCGTCGCGGCGCGCCGTATAGCCCGCGGCATCCAGGCGCGCCCCAGCCGCTGCCTGTTCGCCCCGACCGTCTATGATGCCCTCGTTCGTAACGCCGCCCTCGCCCGCCGCTCCCGTCGCGACATCATATCAAGGCCACTACAGGGCGTCATGGGTGAGCCGAGGCGTCGTTGCACCCGCCGCCCCCATGAAAAAGGCTTTAAGCAGCGGCAAGGTGTCCGTGACGTTGAGTCCTGCGCCCAGTATCGCGCGTGCCCACGTCCTGTCGGTGCGAAACGCGCGATTGAGGAGATCGGTCGCCACGAGCATGGCTAGGTTCTCCGCCTTGCGTTCTCGTTCGTAAGCCCGCAGGACGCGGCGGCTGCCAGGATCGGTCGAGCGCGAGCGGGCACTTTGCAGCGTCCTGATAAGCGTGTGTGCATCGGCGAGTCCCAGGTTCACGCCTTGTCCGGCCAAGGGGTGCACGCGATGCGCGGCATCGCCCACAAGCGCGAACCGTGGACCCGTATAATGCCGCGCATGGGAGGCAACCAACGGGAAATAAGCCCGCTCGCCCTCGACGTGCAGGGGTCCGAGATGATCCCCGAAGGCGTCTTGCAGGGCCCGCGCAAAGTCCGCGTCGGAGAGCGCGCGCAGGCGCAGCGCCTCTTGGTCGGCCGCAGACCAAATCAGGGAGCCGCGATGCGCATCGGGCAGCGGCAGGAGCGCGCAGGGCCCGTTGGCCAAGAAGCGCTGCCATGCCACACCCTCATGCGCATTCCCTAGGCGAATATCGGCGCACACCGCCGTCTGGCCATAGCGATACTGAAGGATCGGTACGCCCAATTGCTCCCGGATCACCGACTGCGCTCCATCGGCTGCGATCAAAAGCCGTGCGCGGATGCGCCGCCCCCCTTTCGTGGCGACTTCCACCCCAGAGTCGCTTATGACTACTCCCTCGCCGCGTTCCCGGACCCAGGGGCCCCCGAGTGCCCGCGCCTTCTTGCGCAGCGCCGCCTCGAGCAGTCCGTGGTTTACGATGGCCCCGAGATCCTCTTCGCCCAGGTCCGCGCTGTCGAACCGGAGTCTCCCGCGGCCGCTACGATCGAGGATCTGCAGGGCGCTCAACGCCGCGGGCTCCACGCCCTCAAGCGGCCAAAGCCCCAGGTCGGACAGGTGCCGGAGAGAGGCCCGGCTGAGCGCGCTCGTCCGTATCGAGGCGCCTTCATCCCCGGTCTGGGCATCGACCACTCCGACTTCGAACCCCCGTACAGTAAGCGCGTGACTCAGACAGGCCCCGACGGCGCCTGCGCCGACGATGACGATATCAAGCACGTGCTGGCGGCCGGTCATGGTTTGATCCCCCGAAAGAGTTTGGGTAGTGGTGCCTTGAGCCCCATGGTGCGCACGGCCAGCATGCGCTTCAAGGCGGGGGCACCATCCACCAGATTCAAGGCCAACGCGCGCGCGATTGCCACGGGACCTAGGCGCTGCGCGAAGATCCGCACCAATCCGTCGGTAAAGCGTGTGGTATTGGCGACGTCCGCCTGCCGGACTTGCGCGTAACCCCGAAGCCATGTGGCGTCGCCATAGTCGTCGCCGCCGCGGACCGCCTCTGCTAGTCGCTCGGCGAGCACTGCGACGTCTCGTAACCCCAGATTGAAGCCCTGGCCCGCGACCGGGTGCAGGGTGTGGGCGGCATTGCCAATCAATGCCACGCGCGGCGCGACCCATTCCCGGGCATGCTGGCGCATCAAAGGGAAGCGCAGACGGGGGCTCGCGGCCAGTATGCGGCCTAGGCGGTCGCCAAAGGTCTTCGTCAGGCGGTCGCGGAACGGGTCCTCGTCGAGGGCCTGCCATTCGGTCGCGTCGGGACGGCTTATGACGAAAGTATAACGATCGTCGCCGATCGGTAATGCCGCGATCGGACCATCGGGAGTGAAGCGCTCGAAGGCGGTGGTTGGGCGCGGCGCCGATACCCGGCAGTTGCTCACGATCGCTTCGCGCCCGTAGTCGTGGCGATAAACGCCGATTTCGCATGCGCCACGTACCGCCGAGTGTGTCCCGTCGGCCCCCACGAGCAGCCGGCATTCGAGGCGCTTCCCCTCCTGTTCGCCGGCCAGCGTCACGATCGCATGTTCGTCGTTTGTGGTCATGCCCGCGAAGCGACCACGCCGCAAGGTCACCCCGGTTTCGCTCAGCGCTTCGTAGAGGGCCGCGAGCAAGGCGACATTGCCGGTTACGAAACCGAGCGCATCGACCCCGAGTTCGTCTGCGAAGAGGTGCGTGAGCCCCAATCGCCCGGCGCGGTCCGAAACCTCGATCTCGGTTATGGGTTGAAAGTCTTTGCGGGATAGGCGGGACCATGCGCCGAGCGTCGCCAACGCCCGCTTGGAGCCCTGGGCGATTGTGAAGGTCCGGTCGTCGGTGCGCGGCTTGGGCGCATGAGGTGCCGGGTCGAGCAGACAGATGTCGAGCGGCAGATGCGCGAGCGCGAGCGCGAGGCTCGCTCCAACGAGGCCACCGCCGCATATCACGATATCGTGGCGAGGGATTTTCAAAGGCCCTCGGCTCGCAACGCCTCGATGTCTTCGGCGCGTCTCGGCAGGGTTTGGCTCAAGATTTCGTGGCCCTTTTTTGTGACGAGCACGTCATCCTCGATGCGGATCCCAATATTCCGGAAGCGTTCCGGAATATCGTCCCCGCCAGGGATGTAGAGCCCAGGCTCGACGGTCGTAACCATCCCCGGCTCAAGAACGCGCGCCGCGCCGCCCACCTTATAGTCGCCCACGTCATGCACGTCCATCCCAAGCCAGTGGCCGGTCTTGTGCATGTAGAACCGCTTATAGTCCCCGTTTTCGATCAAGCCCTCCACGCTCCCCGACAGCAGTCGCAGGTCGACCAAGCCTTGCGTGAGAACCTTGACCGCCGCCTCGTGTGCGGCCGGCCATTCTCGGCCAGGCCCAACCACTTCAAGGGCGGCCCCGTGCGCCGCGAGCACGACATCGTAGAGGGCTCGTTGCTCGGGGGTGAATCGCAACCCTACCGGAAAGGTGCGCGTTATGTCCGACGCGTAGCCATCTATCTCGCAGCCCGCATCGATAAGGACGAGCGTGCCGTCCTTTAGGGGGGCGTCATTCTCCGTGTAGTGAAGGATGCAGGCGTTTGCGCCGCCTGCCACGATCGGTGGGTACGATGGATAGGACGATCCACCCCGGCGGAATGCGTAGAGAAGCTCCGCCTCGAGCTCGTATTCGTAGAGACCGGGAGCGCATGCGCGGATGGCGCGCCTATGGCCCTCGGCTCCGACCGCCGCCGCTTTCCGCATGACGGCGATCTCCTCGGCTCCTTTTGTGAGTCGCATCTCGTGAAGGATGTGGTTGGGATCCACGAACTCTTCCGGGGCGCGCACGCCTGACCGCGCCTTACTCCGGACCTCATTCACCCAATCCAGTACGCGGCCGTCGAATTCCGGGTGCCGTCCCATGCTGTAGTAAACGCGCCGTCGGTCCTCTAAAAGCCCCGGAAGGATGTCGTCGATGTCGTCTATAGGGAAGGCGTCGTCGGCGTCGTATCGAGACACGGCGCCCTCGGGGCCCGCACGTCGGCCCTGCCACTGTTCCTTGTCCGGGTCCCGATCGCGACAAAAGAGCAGGAACTCGCCTTGTGCGCGCCCTGGGACCAATACCGCGACCGCCTCGGGCTCGGGAAAGTGCGTGAGATAATAGAAGTCGCTGTCGGGGCGATAGGTATATTCGACGTCGCCGTTGCGCGGCCGTACCGGGGAGGTTGGTATGATGGCGATGGCCTCACCCATGAGGCCCATGAATTCGACGCGACGGCGTCTGAAGGCGTTTTTGTCCATGGCGGTATTATGCCCGAAGTCGGCGCGAGCGCCACGCCTGCGCGGCCACGGGTCGTAGTGGCCCTTAGTTCGCCACCTCTTCGTAGATCAGCTGCACCGCGACGCGCAGATATTCGACGACTTCCACCAGATCTGAGTCGCCAATCGTGCCGCTGGCTTCAGCGAGGTCTCCGATATCGGCCAAGGCTTCGCCCACGACGTCCGGGTAGTCGCCGGCCTCTTTGTCGCGATCATGAAAATAAAATCCGGTGACGAAGCCGTGACACCATTCGGTAAGCGCGCGGCTGCGCTGAACGGCCGGCAGCTCCTCGTTCGGCAGCAGAGGCTCGAGCCCGAGTTCGGCTTCGGCCAGGGTGTCCGCCAAGTGGCGGCGGGCGAGCTCCAGCGCATCGATCAGTTCGGCATCATTTTCGTGTGCGCCCAAGGCCGCGATCGCGGAGGCATCATCAAGGATCCCGGCGCATGCAAGTCCCGTCAATACGCCATGGGCTTCGGACGCGCCGAGCGTCACCTCGGCTTGTTCCAGGACTGCAGTCCACGTGTCATACGAGAGGTCGTCTAGCATCCTTCTATTCTATCCGATCCCGCCGCCGCACGCCCTTGCCGGCTCTTCTTTTGCAGGCGATAGACCATGCCCCACGCCCCTGGACAAGCCCCTCCCGGCGGACGTTGACCCCGGCCGCTGTCGGTTCTATAGTGGGCCCCATGAGCGGCGAATCTCCTACCGATGCGGATGCGCTAAGTCGCTTGGAGCGTCGGGTTGAGGATTTGGTCGCGGTCTGTCGGCGACTGCAGGAAGACAACGCGACATGGCGTTCGCGCCATCAGGCCTTGTCGGCGGAGTATGTGCGACTCAACGAGCGCACGCGGACCGCGCGTAGTCGTGTCGAGGAGATGATTGGGCGGGTTGCGGCTTTGACTCGCGAAGGGCGCGGATGACGGGTCAAAAGGAGACGGTCCGCATCTCCGTGCTCGGTAAGGAGTTCGCGGTATCCTGTCCGGAGGACGAGCGGGATGCCTTGGTCAAGGCGGCGCGTTATGTCGACCTGCGTATGCAAGAAGGTCTACGCGGCGTGCGTCCGGTCACCATGGAGCGGCACGCGGTCATGGCGGCGCTCAACATGGCCTATGAGCTTTTGCGATTGCGGGAGCAATCCGTTTCGACGTCGAGTGAGTGGGTAAAGCGCGTTACGGTACTCGCCGACAAGGTCGAAGAGGTTTTACGAGACGAGTTTAAGGAGCGGCCTTGAAGTGGGTGAAGGTCGCTTACAGGTTTGGCGCCCCCTGCGGTGTTCGTAGCCATTCCGTGCCCCTGAACCTATAACTCTTGCCTCGGGAACCACGATTCCAGGCGCTGTTGTGCATGTCCGCCTCGAGCGGAAAGCCTGAAGCGCCTGGACGTGTCCCACTTGAACCGTTGGTTCGAGGCAAAGAATAGTTACGGCACAGGCGGAGGGCGCCTCTATATTGCAGCGCGAGTTCCATGCATGAAAAACACGGTCTGCGGCGCGGGTTGCGTGCGCGTCGCGCGGCGATCGGGCCGCTGGCGCGCGTGGCGAGCGCAAGGAGCGTGGCACGGCACGGCGCGCAACTCTTGCGGCGCGCCCGTCATGTCGGCGCTTATTGGCCGATAGGCGCGGAGCTCGATCCACGGCCTCTGGCGCGTGCCCTTATGCGCACGCGCCATATCCTCTATCTTCCGGTTGTGGCGAGAAGACCCGGTCGCCCGCTTTCCTTCCTTCCTTGGCGGCCCCCTTTTACGCCGGGACCGCTCCACATCCCCGAACCGCGCTGGGGCCGCAGGGCGTGCGCGCGGCGACTCGACGCGGTCCTGGTGCCGGTCGTCGGCTTCGACGCCCGCGGCTGGCGCTTGGGGCAGGGTGGCGGCTATTACGACCGGACCTTCGGGTTTGTTGCGCGCAAGACGCGAGGGCGTCCACTCTTGATCGGTATCGCCTATGAGTGTCAGCGCCTTGTGTCGGCCCCCCGCGAGGGTCACGACGTGCGTCTCCATGCGGTGCTCACGGAGCGGCGTTTGTATCGGGCGCGCCCCATGATGGTATGAATATCTTATTTATCGGCGATGTCGTGGGCGACGCCGGGCGCCGGGTTTTGCTGGATCGGCTCCCGATTTTGCGGGAGCGCTTCAAGATCGATCTCGCCATCGTGAATATCGAGAATATCGCCGGAGGTTTCGGCGTCACGGAAAAGATTGTGCGCGAGTGCCTTGCGCACAAGATCGATGTGCTGAGCACCGGCAATCATGTGTTTGACAAGCGTGAGGCCGTGGACTTGGTGGGCCGCGAGCCTCGACTGCTGAGACCGCATAATTATCCGGCGGGGACGCCGGGGAGCGGTTGGTACATGGGCGAGACGCGCGCAGGCGAACCATTTGCGGTCTTGAACGTCATGGGAACCGCATTCATGCACCCGGTCCTGGATTGCCCGTTCACCTCGGCGCGCGCGGCGCTCGCGACCAAGCCTGAGGGCGTGAAGACGGTGCTCGTGGATTGCCATGCCGAAACAACCAGCGAGAAGATGGCCATGGGGTGGCTTCTCGACGGGCAGGTGAGCGCGGTCGTGGGCACCCACACGCACGTGCCGACCG
This sequence comes from Pseudomonadota bacterium, assembly GCA_021784755.1. Classification (GTDB taxonomy): domain Bacteria; phylum Pseudomonadota; class Gammaproteobacteria; order Acidiferrobacterales; family Acidiferrobacteraceae; genus Acidiferrobacter. The sequence continues at coordinate 70,013 of JAJYHM010000006.1, read as the reverse complement.
CCGATGAGCGCATTCTGCCCGGTGGCACCGCCTATATTTCGGACGTCGGCATGACGGGGTGTTACGACTCCGTGATCGGTATGAACAAGGACAAAGCCTTGCGGCGCATGTTACAAAAACTGCCAGAACGGCTAGAGGCCGCCGAGGGACCGGCGACCCTCTGCGGCGTGGTCATAGACGTGGATGCCAAGACCGGGCGCAGTCGCGGGATCCAGCGCCTTTCTGTGCGTGAGGGCTGATGGCGTATTGGCTTTTCAAAAGCGAACCGAGTTCGTTTTCGCTTGAGGATCTGATGGCGCGCGGTGGTCCCGAGCCGTGGAGCGGCGTGCGCAATTACCAGGCGCGAAACTTCATGCGCGCCATGCGCGTGGGGGATCTTGGTTTCTTCTATCACTCGAGTTGCGCGACGCCTGCCATTGTGGGCGAGGTCGAGGTTGTGCGCGCGTATTACCCCGATGCCACCGCGCTCGATCCGCAGGATCATCACTACGACCCGCGCGCCCAGGCCCGCCCGGAGCTCTGGTCCATGGTCGACGTCGCGTTTCGCGAGCGCTACGCTAAGCCCGTGAGCTTAAGTCGCCTCAAGGACTGTCCGCCACTGTCCGGGATGCGCCTCCTCGCGCGCGGCAACCGACTGTCGATCCTGCCTGTGACCGAAGAGGAGTGGTGCATCATCCGCGGGCTTGCCGGCGTTGTATGAGGCTATACCACTTCTGGTTTGAGCCTGCCTCCGAGCGCATTCGGCTCGCTCTGGGCGCTCGCGGGATCGACTATGAACTCATCGTCCCGGACTATGACGACGACGAGACCTTTTTCGAGATGGGCGTCGCGCGCCAGGTGCCGATCGTGCAATGGGATGATGGGAGGGTCCAAGCGGATTCGTGGGCAGCCTTGCGCGAGATCGACCAGCTGGGCCCGGGAGTGCCGCTCTTTTCTTCCCTGAAGGAGGAGCAGTGGTGCGCCTTGCAGGCGTGGCGCGAGAAGGCCGCCAGCCTCTTGGAAAGGCTCTATGCGCCGGTGCGTCCGGCCTATCGCGGTCTGGGCGACGTCGCCGCTCATCTCGCCTCGTACAAGGCCTCCACCGCAGCACGCTTTGGTGCGACCCTGGAGGAGTTGGCCAATGACCGTTATGGGACCTACGCACAGCTCGACGCCTTGACCCAGTTCAAGGATTTGGGCGCGTTTCTCGCCCAGCATCGCTTCTACGCGCAGACGTTCTCGGCGGCGGATATCGTGCTTACCGCCGACCTTTTCGCGCTACAACTTCTCGACGGCATCACCCTGCCGATCGATATCATGTATTATTTCGAGCGCGTTCAGGGCGTCTGCGGGGTCGATCTGCGTGACGGCTTGATCGGACACTGATGGCGGAGGGGTCATGACTCTATGTGAATTGCTGAGTTACCTGGATCGCGAGTCGGGCTATCCCGCGTTCGACGGGGATTGCGATGAGACCATCAAGAAGGCGTTGGCCGGCTCCCACAGGGATCCCCTGGCAGGCCAGATCGTGGCGGCGATAGTTCAGAACGCCGCCGGGCCCACGGCGGATGCCGCCATCACGCGCGCGCAGGCGACCACGGCGCTTGGGCCCTTGCGCCTGAAGGCGATGCGCGAGGATGTCTCCGGTCGCGATCTTAAGCGCATGGAGCGCACGGTGCACGCCATCGACGGCGCCTTCAACGATGAGGCCTTGGCGGCCCGCGGGTCGTAACGCTCGGGACGGCGGCCGTCTAACGAAGAAACAAGCGATAGGCCGCGTTGTCGGTCTCGTCTTGGTAGTCCATGCCGAGGGTCTCGAGGAACGCCGGCAACTTCTTTCTCTCGGCGGGCGGGACCTGCATGCCGATCAGGACTCGCCCGTAGTCGGCGCCGTGGTTGCGATAATGGAAGAGGCTGATGTTCCAGGCCTTCCCCATGGCGTTCAGGAAGCCCATCAGGGCCCCCGGCCGATCCGGAAACTCGAACCGATAGATGAGTTCGTCGTCCACCGGACAGCGACCTCCGACCAGATGGCGCACGTGCAGCTTGGCCATCTCGTTGTCGGTCAGATCCAGCACCTTGTAGCCCGCCTCGGCGAGGTTTGCAAAGAGTCCGCCGGCATCCTCGCCCTCCGCTACCTGTATCCCCACGAAGACATGGGCTTCGGCGGGTCCCGAATACCGGTAATTGAACTCGCTGATATTGCGCTGACCTATGAGTCCGCAGAATTTTCTGAAGCTCCCCGGCACCTCGGGGATGGTCGCCGCGAACACGACCTCACGCCTCTCGCCGATCTCGGCGCGTTCGGCCACATGCCTCAGCCGGTCGAAGTTCATGTTGGCGCCCGAGGCGATACCGATGAGCGTCCGGTCTCCCGGGTGGGCGGCCGCATAGGCCTTGAGGCCCGCCACCGCGAGCGCCCCCGATGGCTCCACGATCGACCGCGTGTCTTCGAACACGTCTTTGATGGCAGCGCAGATTGCGTCGTTGCCGACTACGAGCACTTCGTCGACCAGACGGCGCGCGATGCGAAACGGCTCGCGCCCCACCTGGCGGACCGCGACGCCATCGGCGAAGGTCCCCACGCGGTCGAGGACGACGCGGCTGCCCTCCCGTAGCGAACGCGCCAGCGCATCGGCATCGGCCGGCTCGACGCCTATGATCCGGATGTCCGGGCGCAGGGACTTCACATAGAGGGCGATGCCTGCGATCAACCCGCCGCCGCCTACCGGCACGAAGATGGCCTCGATGTCCGCGGGATGTTGTTTCAGGATCTCCATACCGATGGTCCCTTGGCCGGCGATGACATCAGGATCATCGTAGGGATGAATAAAGGGCAGCCCTTGCGTCTCACTCAGGCTCCGGGCATGGGCGTAGGCGGCATCGTAGTTGTCCCCTTGCAGCACGACCTCGGCCCCAAAGGCGCGCACCGCCTCGACCTTGATGCGCGGCGCCATAGTTGGCATGACGATGACCGCGCGTATGCCGAGCCGCCGTGCGGCAAGCGCCACGCCTTGAGCGTGATTGCCGGCCGAAGCGGTCAACACCCCTCGGGCTCGCTCTTCGGCGCTCAGGTGGGCGATCTTGTTATAGGCCCCGCGCAGCTTGAAGGAGAAAACGGGCTGCATGTCCTCGCGCTTTAAGAGCACGGGCCGGCCGAGCCGGCGCGACAACATGCCGGCCGTCGAGAGCGGGCTTTCGACGGCCACGTCATAGACGCGGGCTTTGAGGATGCGTTTTAAGTAGTCGCGTGTCATCGATGCGGTCTTCGCGCGAGCATAGCAGAGCCTACCCCGTAGGACCACCGGAACCGTTCGCCTCCGCCATGGGTTCCCCGGCGAGACCGGTTCGTGCGCCGGTAGCGGACCGGAGCCTATCGTCTATAGTTGGCGGAGGGGTATTGATTTATGGCGATTCTTAAGCGAGTCATTCCAGTCATCGGGGCCGCCATCGCGCTAGGCACATGGGTGGGCGTGGCTTGCGCCCGGGTCGCGTCGCCTGTGCTTACGATCGGCGTCGTGCCCCAGGCGTCGCCGTGGGTGACCGTCGAGCGTTGGACCCCGATCGTTCAGGCTTGGTCGAGGGCCGCCGGTGTCCGCCTCACCTTGCGTACCGCACCCACGATCAGCCGCTTCGAGCGCCGCATCGCGCGCGGTGCGTATGATCTCGTGTATCTGAATCCCGCCGACTATCTCCGTTACCGGGGACGCTACCGGGCGTTTGCCCGCGGAGCGGGCCGCCTGCAGGGTATTTTGGTCGTACGCCGCGGCGGCCCCCTGCGGCGGCTTGCTGATCTTGCCCACAGCGTGATTGCCTTCCCGGCGCGCCATGCTTTGGCCGCCTCGATCGAACCGCGCCGCGCCCTGCATGCCCTCGGCATCCCCTTCCGTGCCCATTACGCGGGGTCGCACAATGCCGTCTATAGGGGGGTTGCCGCGGGCCTCTTCGCGGCCGGCGGCGGGGTGCGCCAAAGCTACGATGTGCTCGCCGCTCCCGTGCGCAAGCGGCTGACTATCGTGTGGGCCGGACCCAAGAGCCTGCCGCATCCTTTTGCCGCGCGCCGCACCTTGCCCGCAGCACTCGTGCGACGCCTGGCGGCAGCGCTCCTGCGCCTGCCCGCGTTGGTCCCTGGGGCCGTCAAGCGCCTCGGATTCACGGGTTTCCGCATGACCCGCGACCGGGACTACACGCGCCCAGGCGCTGTGGTGCGCTGATCTGGGTATCGAGGAACGCATGTCCTTTCGTACGAAGATGGTCATCGGCATTGCGCTCATCGAGGCCTTGTTCCTGTTCGCAATCCTCATGAGCAGCCTCGAAGTCTTGTCGCAATCGCGCGATCAAGCTTTGCGGGTCCGTGCGGCGGGCGATGCCCAATTGTTCGCGACCGCCGCCGCCAATGCCCTCGTGAGCGAGGACATGGGCGCTTTACAACGCATCGTGCGCGCGGTGGCGCGTAATCGCGGGGTGTTCTATGCCGCGGCCTGGGACGGGAGCGGGCGGCGCCTAGCCCACGTGGGGCGCGATCCGGGGCGGCCGGGGGCCTTGCAGGCGCGAGTCAACGTCAAGGTCGGCGGCGTCTCTTACGGCACGGTCGAGGTGGGACTCATGCAGGGGGGGTTTGGGCGGGTGCTTGCGCAGGCGCGCCGCCGCATCATCGCCATCGCCTTGGCCGAGATGCTGCTGGTCGGGCTCGCATCCTGGTTTTTTGGGCGTTATCTCATACGCCATATCGCCGCCGTCGAGGCCGGTACCGCACGTATCGCGCAAGGCGAATTTGGCTTCCATCTCCCCGTGGACGGGCACGATGAGTTGGCGCGCATGATCGAGGGGTTCAACGCCATGTCGACGCAGCTTGCGGCCTTGCAGGCCGAGGCCGCGCGCCGACACGCGGAGGTCCTGACCTTGAACGAGCGCCTTGAGGAGCGCGTCCATGAACGGACCGAGGCCCTCGCAGTCGCCAATCGCGAACTCGAATACATGGCCATGCACGATCCTTTGACCGGACTGCCCAACCGCATCCTCCTGCAAGACCGCCTGCTGCAGGCGATACGCAGCGCAAGCCGGGAGCCCGCGCCATTCGCGCTCTTGGTCATCGATCTCGACGGCTTCAAGGATGTGAACGACAGCCTGGGGCACCAGGCGGGCGATAGCCTCCTGCAGGAGACGGCGACGCGCCTTCTGCGTGAGTTGCGTCAGTCCGACACCGCCGTGCGTCTCGGCGGGGACGAATTCGCGGTCCTGTTGCCGACGGTGGCGACCAAGGAGGCTGCGGAAACCGTCGCCCGCAAGCTCTTGCGGGCCCTGGCGGAGCCGATCTGGCTCAATGATGCGAGCGTGCGCGTTGCGGCAAGCTGCGGCGCGGCGCTTTTCCCGGTGCATGGGGACGAGGTGGGTGACCTTTTGCGGCGCGCCGATCGCGCGATGTACGAGGCCAAGCGTGCACGGCAAGGTTTTCTGCTCTTCGCGCCGCGTATGGAAGAAGAGGGAGATGACCGCCTGCGGTTGCAGGCCGACCTGGAGCACGCGATCGAACACGGCGAGCTGGTCTTGTACTATCAGCCCAAGATCGATCTTATGACCGGCAAGATTTCGGGGGCTGAGGCCTTGGTCCGCTGGAATCATCCGACAGAGGGCCTCCTCGCCCCCGCGCGTTTCATCCCCTTGGCTGAGCGCACCCGTCTCATAGGACCCTTGACGCTCTGCGTCCTGCGCCTTGCCGTCACCCAGGTGCGCGCATGGGTCGACCAGGGGTGGCCGCTTACGATCGCGGTGAATGTGTCGGCGGTCAATCTCGATGACGAGGAATTCGTGGGTCGGGTGGAACATATCCTGAAGGAGTCTGGTGTCTCGTCCGATTTGATCGAGATCGAGGTCACGGAGACCGCATTGATGCGCGATCCCGAGCGGGCGCAGGCGGCTATACGGGCCCTGAGCGATCTCGGGGTTTGCGTCTCCATCGACGATTTCGGGACAGGCTACTCGTCGATGGCCTATCTCCGCAAACTCGCGGTCGCCCAGATCAAGATCGACAAGTCCTTCGTGATGGATATGGGCGTCAGTCGCAATGACAGCGTCATTGTGCGCTCCATTATCGATCTCGGCCATTCCCTCGGCCTCCGGGTCGTGGGGGAAGGTGTCGAGACCGCGGAGTCGATGGCGGCGCTCGCGAGTCTCGGCTGTGATTATGCGCAGGGTTATCATCTCGCGCGCCCCCTTGAGCCGGAGGCCTTCGACGCCTGGCGGCGGGCGAATTCGTAAGGATGGCGCGGATTTCAGGCTAACGCCCATACCCCAGGGTCACGAGCACCATGTCGGCATCGCGATAGCCGAATTTGGCGGATTGCTGGAAGGTAATATGGTTCCACCGAATGCCGACCCGCCATCGCCGGGAAAGCCGCTCGAATGCGGACAGCGACACGAGGAGCGAGGCGTGGTAGCCGTTGGTCCTGACGCCGGGGCGGATGTCGTGGGTCGTGTTCAGGACCTCGGGTCCCAGGGCCAAGGTCACGAGCAGGCGTTTGGTCACGCTGCGCGTCAGTCGGTATTCGGCGAAGACCCCGTCGGTCCCGTGATTGACACCCTCGTTCAGGTAGCCCGCTTCCCAGACGGATCCCGCGTAATAGGTCATGCCGGCTACGCCGAACTTCTTCCCGGGCTCGTTGGCGATGCCCAGGCCGCCTCCGAGCACTAGCGCCGCTTGCGCCACCCCAGGGCCGCTGAGCCAGGCGAGCAGCAGAATGAGGCTCAGCCCCTGGGCGGGCCGGTGTCCCCCAGGGCGCGGGTTTGGGTCGGGTTCGCGGCCCCGTTCTGGCGGCGGGACAGTTCGTTTTGATAATAAATTGTAGCGCAAACTAACGGTGTGACTATGATTATCCATCCGTGGGCTCCGAAAACTCTGTCGAATTTCAGCCGGTTTGGGTGAGGGTGAACAGTGTCTTTGACCGGATGCGCCCGCCCGGGGTTTCGGGTCCGCCCTGCGTCCTGTCGCCGCGAAGAGGGCCGTTGGTCGGATAGGGCCGCCAGGCTGATCTTTCTTTCGCGCCGACGCCCGGGTATCCTCGCATTATGACACAAGACGACATGAAGAAGGCGGCGGCCGAGGCCGCCCTCGAATTCGTGCCCCGCGGGGGCGTGATCGGCGTGGGGACCGGCAGCACCGCCAACCACTTCATCGACTGCCTGGCGACCGTGAAGGGCCGTCTGGACGGCGCCGTGGCGAGTTCCGTGGCCACCGCCGAGCGCCTGAAGCGGCACGGTATCCCGGTCATGGACCTGAACGAGGTCGGAGCGCTCGCCCTTTATGTCGACGGCGCCGATGAGGCGACCCCGCATCGCGCCCTGATCAAAGGGGGAGGCGGGGCGCTCACGCGCGAGAAGATCGTGGCGGCGGCCAGCCGCTCGTTCGTGTGTATTGCCGATGAGGGCAAATTGGTCGATGTCCTAGGCCGCTTTCCGTTGCCCATCGAGGTGATACCGATGGCGCGCGGCTTCGTGGCGCGCGAGATTGTCGCTTTAGGGGGCGAGCCCGTCTTGCGCCAGGGCTTTCAGACCGACAACGGCAATATCATCCTGGACGTCCACGGACTCAAGATCCTTGATCCCGTGGCGCTCGAGGAACGCTTGAACAACATCACAGGGGTCGTGACCAACGGCCTCTTCGCGCGCCGCGGCGCCGATATCCTCTTGCTCGGAACCCCCCAGGGTGTACGCCGCCTGCCGTAAGGCGCGATGGCCGGGAGAGCCTCCTGAACGAGACCCCACTGAACGAGACCTTTGACGCCTATGTGATCGACCGGGGCGCGGATGGGGCGCTTGAGGCCGGCCTCAAGCGCTGTCCCCTGCGCGAACTCGGCGCATCGGGCGTTCTGATCCGTGTTGCCTTTTCCAGTCTCAATTATAAGGATGCGCTTGCGGCGCGTGGGGCGGCGGGCATAGTCAAACGCTTCCCGCACGTGCCCGGCATCGACGCCGCCGGGCTGCTGGTCGATGATCGCGAATCGCCGCCCGTGCTCGTGACGGGCTATGGTCTCGGTACCGAGATATGGGGCGGTTATGGCGATTATGTCCGGGTTCCTCCCGAGTGGGTCCACCCTATACCGGCGGGCCTCACGATGCGCGAGGCGATGATCCTCGGCACCGCCGGGCTCACGGCGGCCTTGAGTGTCGACGCCCTCTTGCAGGCCGGCGTCGATCCCGCGCGTGGCGAGATCCTGGTCACAGGCGCCACGGGCGGGGTCGGCAGCCTTGCGGTCATGTTGCTCGCGCGCCTCGGGTTCACCGTCGCGGCTCAGACCCGCAAACCGGCGCAAGAGGCCTATCTGCGGGCGCTCGGCGCGGCGACTATCGTGGCGCCGGCCCCCGACGATCAAACGACCAGCGGTAAAGCGCTCTCCAAGGCCCGTTTCGCGGGGGCGATCGATACCGTCGGCGGCGCGGTCCTGGCCGGCGTCTTGAAGGAGATCGGCTATGGTGGGGCGGTGGCGACCTGCGGCATGGCGGCCGGGTCGCGTTTCGAGGGCTCGGTGTTTCCGTTCATCCTGCGCGGCGTGAAGCTCCTCGGCATCGATTCCGTGCAGTGTCCGCGCTCGGTCCGCGAGACCCTCTGGGCGCGCCTGGCAACAACCTGGAAACTTACCGATCTCGCGGGGATCGCGCAGGTCATAGACCGTCAGGGTCTGGGGGCGGCGATCACCGAGATGCTCGCGGGGGAGCGGACCGGCCGCACCCTGGTGGCCCTGGACCCCGAAGAGGCCCGGCCGGCCCCTTAAGGACAGCGTAACCAAGTCTTGCTCGGCACGGGCCGCCGGGTTCGTCTAGACTGGCAGGATCGGCGGCCGTCGTGGCCGCAGAGGAGTGTCCATGCGTATTGCCTATTTTGCCCTCGGTCTCATCTTTCTGAGCGGCCCCGCGTTCGCCCTCATGCCGGCATCCCTTGCGCGCCACAATGACCGCCCAAGCCAAAGTGCAAGCCTGGGGTCGTCCCATCACAAGCCCGCGCACGCCCGGTCCTCTAGAGATGGGGAGCGATCCAACCCTTGAGGCGACTGGCGTCCATGGCCCCGGCCGTACGGGCCACCTCGCGGCCGCCCTTGAAGACCGCGAGCGTAGGGATGCTGCGTACGTCGTAGCGGCCCGCCAGCGCCTGGTGTTCCTCGGTATTGACCTTCACAAAGCGCGCCTTCAGTTTGAGGTCGGTGGCCACCTGGGCGAACACCGGGGCCATCATGCGGCACGGGCCGCACCAGGGGGCCCAGAAATCGACCAGGATCGGGAGGTCGTCGCCCGAGACCAAGCGCGCGAACGACTGTTCGTCCGCATTGATGGGCTCGGCCATGACGAGCGGCTTATGGCAGGCCCCGCACTGCGGGTTCTGGGCCAGGCGTTCTGCGGGAACCCGGTTCTTTTGGCCACAGTGCGGGCACACGAGCTGCTTGATCATCACGCATCCTCCTGCTGGATCAACCTTATACGCACTTATGTGGGGTCGGGAGCCGCGGCTTTCCAGTCCTTTAGTCGCCGCCCGCGAAGCCGTGCTGCCGCCAGGCCTCAAAAACCGCCACCGCCACGCTGTTGGAGAGATTCAAGCTGCGGTTGCCGGGCCGCATCGGCAGCCTGAGCCGCTGCTCGGCCGGCAGTGACATCAGGAGCTCCTCGGGCAGGCCCCGGGTTTCGGGCCCGAACAGCAAGGCATCCCCGGATTCGTAGCGGGCGTCGGTGTAGAGGCGCTGCGCGCGGGTCGAGAAGGCCCAGATACGCCGTGGAGCGGCATCTCTCAAAAAGGCCGGCATGTTTGGATGGACGCGGAGCGTCACCCACTCGTGATAATCGAGCCCCGCGCGGCGCAGCAGCCGGTCTTCAAGGGTAAACCCGAGAGGCTCGATGAGATGGAGGCGCGCCCCGGCATTGGCGCAGAGCCTGATGACATTGCCGGTATTCGGCGGGATTTCGGGTTCGAAGAGGACCACATGCAAGGCAGGAGCGGTGTTTGACATAAGTGCTCGCTATCACTATAGACTGGGTTCATGATAACCTCGCCTTCGCCGAGCCCGTTAAGCCGGGGCGCGGACGGGACTTGAGGGCGGGGCCTCTGATCAAGTGTACCTTGTCCCAGGGTGATCCCGGTTTCTGGCAAGCGTTATCACAGGGGATGAGCGTCGGATCGTATCAGAAGAACGCGAGAAATCGTTCCGGCACGTTTCCTGCATCGGTAGAGGCAGGTTGTTGGTAGGATGACGGCAAGGGTTGCCGCCTTCGAGCCTGACACTCGGGTTTATCAAAACACGTTCTGGGAATAGGGGGATTGGATATGAAACGGCAACAGGCGGGCTTTACCTTAATCGAGTTGGTGGTAGTCATAATTATTCTGGGAATTTTGGCCGCGGTTGCCTTGCCGAAGTTCATGGGCTTGAGCACTGATGCGCGGGTGTCGGTGGTGAACGGTATGTCGGGTTCGGTTGCGGAAGCGGCTGACATGATCCACGCCCTGGCCGAGGTCAACGGCCAGACGGGGGCGACCGGGACCGTGACCTTGCCGGATGGCACGGCGGTCTCGCTGGTCTATGGCTACCCTGCGGGCAAATCGGGTGGGATCCTGGCGGCCTTGCAAGATGCGCCGGCCGGCCCTTCGCCCACCACGGCGACCAACAATTTCCCGTTCATCTTCACCTCGGGTGCGCCGGCGACCTTTGCCTATGCGCCCGCCGGCGGTAGCGCGGTATCGACCACCGGCTGTGTCGTGAATTACACGGCGCCCGCGGCGACCGGCGCGACGCCGACCGTTGCGAGCTTGACCGGCAGCTGTTAAGGCTGTTCCCGGGCCCCGGGATTCCCCGGGGCCCCTGTTTTTCTCGCCTATGGGCACGCGAATGGCAGGATTCCTGGACATGGATCGCGACGGTTGCCCGAGTGCGCCCGACCGAGGGAGTGCTGTCCCAGTCGTCGCCATCGCAGGCTACACCTTGCTCGAACTCGTGGCCGTCCTCATCGTGGTGGGTATCCTGGCCGCGGTGCTCGCACCCCAATTTATCGATGGTTCGGGATTCACCGGGCAGACGACCGCTGACAAGCTGCTGGTAGCGGCCCGTTATGCCGAGACCTTGGCCCAGAATCAGGGCGTGACGACCTCTCTTGTGGTCGGCGCGAATTCCTTCTCGGTCACCCAAAATGGTGTCGCCGTGGCCAACCCCACACTGCAATCGCAAAGCCTTATCGTCCCGCTGCCGACCAATGTTACGATCACGCCGCCTACCACCGTGAGTTTCGCGCGTCCCGGGGTCCCCAATAGCACCCCGACCTTCACCGTGGCCGGTCCCGGTTCCACCACCCAGGTTTATGTGACCGCGACCGGCTATATTTATGAATGCGGGTCGCAGGGGGCCTGTCCGCCATGAGACCCCGGGAACACATCCCGGCCCGGCGTCGGGTCGCGGGCCTGAGCCTGATCGAGCTCATAGTGGCGATCGTGCTGCTCGCCATCCTCGGTGCCGGCTTCATGGCCATGTATGCGAACGTGACCCGCCATAACGCCGCCGGTGAACAGGCCGCACCCATGACCTGGGTGGCGCAGGGAGTGATGGAGTATGAGCTCCTGCAGACAGAGCTTTCGGCAGCCGGTACACCGGCCACCTTCACTGTGCAGTTGGGCCCTTACGTGGCCAACGCCTCCTTTAGCACAGCGACGACCAAGACGGTATCGACCGGGACCTATTACGCCTATCTCGTGACGGTCACGGTCACCTGTGCTTCCGGCGCCTGCGCACCGATGGTCTTTACATCTTATGTCTACTCGACCTGACGCCGGCTTTACCCTGATCGAGATGGTGGTCGCCATCGTGCTGACGGCGATCCTCATGGCGATGGCCGCCCCCTTGCTTACGCACCTCATAAGGAGTTATGTCACGGGCGCCCAGGGGGCCGACCTGGCAACGGCCGCCGGGCCCGCGGTCGCACGCCTGCAGTGGGATGGGCGCAATGCCTACCAGATGGCCGTGACCAATACCTGCACGCTCGACCTGGAGAACGCGCAGGGTAAGGTGCTCGAGGACTATCAATACGTCGCCGGTCACCTGGAGCGCAACGGCGTCGTGATATTGGGGGACCTGCAGAGTCCGGGCGGGGGCTGCCCGTTCATACCGGTGACGTCCTACACCGTGGTCTACGAATTTCTCTACACAGGTCCAAGCGGCCAGGGACAGCTGGCCGTGGATGGGGTCTTGTCAGGCTATGCGTACTCTTAGCGCGCGCCGCGATCGCGGGTTTATCCTGGTGGCGCTCATCTTTCTGGTGCTCGTAGGCGCCCTGTTGTTGGCCGCTATGGCCTTCCTGTATGGGACCGCGACCGGTGCCGAGGGGGTGCAGAACGGTGGCGGTCAGGCCTTCACCGCCGCCGAGAGCGGCGATCAGTACGGGGTCTATTATCTGGAAACGAACTATTGGGGGGTGCTGCCGTCTACGCCGCTTACGCTGCCTGCGCAGACCCCATCGGTTCCGGATCCGCAGTGCCCGGCAGTGGTGACGGTGACCAAGGCCAATGGCGACTATCTTGTCAGTTCGATCGCCACTTGCGCCGGTTCATCGGCGCAGTGGACGGTGACACGCACCGTCCAGGCGATAGTCCAAAAGAAGCCGAAAATTAAACATGGCCAACTGAAAAAACCCGGTAGGATCGTTTATAGGGTGATAGCGTGGGCGCAGCAGTAGACGCATTGCCGCAAGGAGCGCCGCTGCGGCACGGGTTTTGCTACACACGGGTAAGGGTTTAGGAGGCATAGGTGAGACTACGATGATGGAATCGGCGCAGGTCCGACCCCGCAAGGCGCGTCTCGGCGATCTCCTTTTGGAAAACAAGGTGATCTCGAAGGAGCAGCTCGACACGGCGCTCGCCGATCAGCGCAAGAGTGGCCGGCGTCTCGGGCGTGTCTTGATCGAGAACGGCTACCTCACGGAAGATGCGCTGCTCGACTTCCTGTCACGCCAGTTGCGCATACCGTACGTCGATCTGCGCCGCTACACTTTCGTGCCCGAGGTCGTGCGTCTGATCCCCGAGGCCTATGCCCGGCGCTTCCGGGCCGTGGCATTGCGCGAGGAGGACGGCGCCATCCTCGTGGGGCTTGCCGACCCGATCGACATCTTTGCCCACGACGAGATCGCGCGGCTCGTCCAGAAGCCCCTGAAGCTCGCGGTCGTGAAGGAGAGCGATCTCCTGAAGGCCCTGGATGTCGTCTATCGGCGCACCGAGGAGATCAGTGGGTTGGCCGCCGAACTCGAGCAGGAGTTGTCGGCCTACGATATTGATCTTGGGATTGTGGCTACCGTCGAGGCCGTCAACGATGCCCCGGTCGTCAAGCTCCTGCAGACGATTTTCGAAGACGCAATCCAGGTGAACGCCTCCGACATCCATATCGAACCAGACGAGAGCGCAGTGCGGGTGCGATTCCGCATCGACGGGGAGCTGCGCATCCAGACGACTGCCGATCGCAAAATCGCCCAGGCCTTGGTGTCGCGCCTGAAGCTCATGGCCTCGCTCGATATCTCCGAGCGCAGGCTTCCGCAGGATGGCCGCTGCCAGGTGCGGTTCCGGGAGACCGTGATCGACGTCCGTCTCTCCACGGTTCCTGTGCAGCATGGCGAATCGGTCGCCATGCGCCTTTTGAATCAGAGCAACGGTATCCTGGACCTCGATCGGCTCGGCATGCCGAGCGAGGTGTTGGGTCGCCTGCGCGCTATGATCCACCAGCCCCACGGTCTTGTGCTCGTCACGGGTCCCACGGGCAGCGGCAAGACCACCACCCTCTATGGCGCCCTGAAGGAACTCAATGTGCCCTCGGCGAAGGTCTTGACCGTCGAGGATCCGGTCGAGTACAGGCTTGCCGGCGTAAACCAAGTCCAGGTCAACCCCAAGATCGACTTGTCGTTTGCGCGGGTTCTGCGCGCCTTCTTGCGCCAAGATCCCGACATCATCCTGATCGGCGAGATGCGTGACACCGAGACTGTGGAGATCGGGCTACGCGCCGCCATGACGGGGCACCTTGTCCTCTCGAGTCTCCATACTCACGATGCGGTGTCGAGCGCCTTGCGCCTCATGGATATGGGCGCCGAGCCCTATCTCGTGGCCGCGTCGCTGCGCGGTGTCGTGGCGCAGAGGCTGGTGCGCCGCGTCTGCGATAGTTGCGGGGAACCGGTCGCGCCGACGGCGGCGGAAAAGGCCCTCTTCGAGGTCGACTTGGCCCCCGACACACCCCTGACCCTGAAGCGGGGCCGCGGCTGCGCCTTCTGTCAGCACACGGGCTTTCGCGGGCGGGTCGGGATCTATGAGATCCTCGAGATCGATGAGGCCTTGATGTTCGCCCTGCAAAAGCGCGACCCCGCGGCCTTTTCGCGCGCGGCGATCGCCGCCCCGCACTATCGGCGACTGCGTGCCGAGGCCCTCGGGCAGGCGGCGCGCGGCGTGACCACGGTGGAAGAGGCCTTGCGCGCCGTGTACGGGACCGGCTGATGCCTTCTTTTCGCTACAAGGGACGTAATGGCCGCGGCGAGGCGGTCGCGGGGCTTATGGAGGGTGCGAGCCCGGACGCGGTGGCGAGCCATCTCTTCAATCTCGGCATCACGCCCATCGATATCCATGGGACCGCCGCCAAGTCCCAGCCTTTGTGGCTTCGCGAACTCGGCCGCTCGCGCGTCGATCTGACCGACCTCGTCTTGTTTTGCCGGCAGATGTACACCCTGCTCAAGGCGGGCGTGCCCATCATGCAGGCCTTGCAGGGTCTGCGCGATTCCACGCACAATCGGACGCTCGCATCCGTCATCGGGCAGCTCAACGACGCCCTGGATGCGGGCTTCGATCTGACCGCTGCCGTGAAGCGCCACCCCAAGATCTTCTCCACCCTGTTCGTGGCCTTGGTCCAGATCGGGGAGACCAGCGGCACGCTCGATCAATCATTTCTGCAGCTTGCCGGCTACCTGGAGCGTGACCGCGAGACCGAGCAGCGCGTGAAGTCGGCGACCCGCTACCCGAGCTTTGTCGTCGTGGCGCTCGTGATCGCGGTGTTCATCATCAACATCTTCGTCATCCCGGCCTTCGCCCACGTCTATGCCGGCTTGCACGCCAAGTTGCCGCTTGCCACCCGTATCCTGATCGCCACGTCCCATTTCACGGTCCATTATTGGTACGAGGTTGTCGGTGTGGTTGCGTTGACCGTGCTTGGCATCCGCGCCTATGTGCGCACGACCGGTGGGCGTTACCGCTGGCATAGGCTGCGCCTTAGGCTGCCGATCATAGGGCCGATCCTGACCCGAGCCCTGCTGGGCCGCTTTGCGCGGGCGCTCGCCATCACCGTGAAAAGCGGCGTACCGCTGATACAGGGCCTCACCGTCATAAGCCGGGCGGTCGACAATGAGTATGTGGCCTCGCGCGTGCTGCAGATGCGCGACGGCGTGGAGCGCGGCGAGACGCTCGCGCGTGCGGCGCAGGCCACCGGATTGTTCCCTCCACTCGTGCTGCAAATGGTGACCGTGGGAGAAGACAGCGGGGCGATCGACAGCCTCATGACCGAGGTTGCCGAATATTACGAGCGTGAGGTGGAATACGATCTGCGCAACCTAAGTACCGCCATCGAACCGCTGCTCGTGGTCGCCATGGGCATCCTGGTCCTGATCCTGGCGCTCGGTGTGTTCCTGCCGATGTGGGATTTGGCCCATGCGGCCTTCCAGGCAAACGGGGGGCAGGCCTGAGGCGCGGGCGATCATGGCGACCTCGAGGCCTGTTAAGGCACAAAAAGTGCGTTTTTTTAGGGTGACGACCTGGGTTACGCGTGCTACTGTCGGCAAAAGAGCGGCCGGCTGGGCCCGAACCCGCATGTAGGGTGGTCCCATAAAGTTTGGCGATAAGGGGGGAGGAGGTATGTGGGGACGCTTGAGGCGCGAGCGCAGAGGTGCCGGTCTGTCTGGCGTCGGCGTGCATGCGTCGGGGCTTTCCTATGTGAGCGTCGCCCGCCCTCCGCGGGGACCGGTGCGCGTCGAGGCCGCCGAATTTCGGCCCTTCGACGGTATGGAGCCCGAACGGGTCCTAGCGCGCCTCGTGCTGGACCATGACCTCAAGCGCCGCTCCTGCACCACGCTTTTACGGGAAGGCGAATACCGCCTTTTGCAGACCGAGGCGCCGGAGGTGAAGTCTGAGGAACTACGCGCCGCGCTGCGCTGGCGCATCAAGGACTTGATTGATTTCCATGTCAACGACGCGACCATAGACGTCTTCGATGTGCCCGTGCGCATGCCTGGACGGCCCGCGCTCGTTTATGTGGTCGTCGGACGCAATGAGGCGATACGTGAGCGCGTCGATCTCATGCACAACGCCGGTGCCGCCCTCGACATCATAGATATCCCGGAGCTTGCGCAACGCAATCTGGCGCAGCTCCTTGCGCAAGATCAGGAAGGCGTGGCGCTACTTACGCTCACAGAAGACGGCGGTTTTATCACCATTACGCGCAACGGTGAGCTGTATCTGTCGCGCGTCATCGCCGACACCCCGTCGGCGCTCGCCGATGTCCGGGGATTCGAGCGTCTATTGCTCGAGTTGCAGCGCTCCTTGGATTATTTCGAGAGCTCCTTTCGGCAGAGCCCCATCATGCATGTTGTTGTGGCGCCCATGTCGAGCCGGACCGAGCCGCTCGTGGTCTTCCTGCAGGCGAACCTTAGCCAGCGCGTAGTGCCCTGGGAGACGGGGCACTACGGAGATGTCGAGGTGGCAGTCCCGATCCCGGAGGCCTGCTTCCTGACGTTGGGTGCGGCCTTGCGCCATGAGAAGGTGGTCCTATGAGCGCTCAGCAGATCAACCTTTACCACCCGATCTTTCGGCGCGAGCAAAAGCTTTTCTCGGCCGCTACCATGGCGCGTACCTGGCTTGCGTTGCTCGCAGTAGGGCTCGCGGCGGCGGGATTCGATGCCTGGCAAGTCCAGGGGCTTGCCAGTGCGCTCGCCAATGCCCGCCAAACGGAGCAGGCCGCCCACGCCCAGCTTGCGTCCGCCAAACGTATCTTCGGCGTGGGTCGCGCCCGCGCGCAACTGGCGGCGCTCGAGGCACACGAGCGGGCCCTGAAGGGGCTCGCGCGTTTCTTGCGCGAAAGCCGGCGTGCCGAAGTGGGGCCCGCCCCTGTGCTGCTTGCCATGAGCGACGCCATCGTGCCGGGGGTCTGGATCACGCATTTCTCGCTGGACCGCAAGCGCCATGCCTTGATACTGGCGGGCCATAGTATGCGCCCCGCGCAGGTGCCGCTTTTTCTACATCGCCTCGTGGCCCGTCCGACGCTTATAGGCTACCGGTTCCAGACGTTTGCCATCACACGCCCCCGCCACGCCGCGCATTACAGGCCCTACGTCGATTTTACGGCGAGTACGGCCGCATCCGGGTCGGCGGCCCCGAAAAAACCGGAAGCGCTACGTTCCGCCAAGGGGGCGACATGAACGTGAGGGCGTGGTTTACGGCCTGGCAGGAGCGGATCGATGCACTCACTTTGCGTGAACGTATCCTGCTCTTTGCGGCGATCGTGGCTGTCACCTACGGACTCGTGGTGGTAGTCGCGATCCATCCGCTCGAGGTCCGCGCGCAGACCGTCAAGACTGACCTCGTGGAAGTCCGCGCCCAGACTGCTGCGGTTAGTGCCCAGCTTGACACCCTGCTTGCGCCCAGCACACGGGCCCGCGAGCACGCCGAGCTAAAGATCATGAGCCACAAGATTCGTGTCCTCAAAAGACGTCTCGCGCGTCTCACGGGGGCTTTGGTACCCGCGCGGGAGATGCCGGCGCTCTTGCGCGAGGTGCTTGCCCGCACGCCTGGGGTGACGCTCGTGGCGCTGACAGATAAAGGCACGACCGCGATGCGCCGCAGCCCCAAGGCTAAACCGTTTTTATATCGTCACGAGATGGCGCTTGTGGTGCGCGGGCCCTACCGGGCTTTGGTCCGTTACTTGACGGCGCTCGCCCGTACCAAGAAACGTGTGCTGTGGGGCCGCGTGACCTTGACGGCGGATCATTACCCATTTTCGACGCTGCGCCTGCACGTCTACACCCTGAGTTCCCATGAGGCCTTGCTCGAATGATTGGCACGGTCCTTGTATGGTATCGGAGTATGAGTGGAAAGCGATTCATGGCAATAGCGCTGGTCGCCTTGGCACAAGGCGCCCCCGCCTATGGGCTGACAGATCCGACGCGGCCCCCGTGGTTCGCGCCTGCCGATCCTCGCCCCGCACATGCGGGCCTACAGGCGATTTTGCGCGATGGGCCGCGGCAGCTCGCGCTCATTGACGGGCGACTTTGGGCTGTGGGCGCACGGGTCGGGATCGACCGCTTGGTCGCCATCCGCAGGAATTCGGTGGTGCTTTCCGGACCCCATGGGACACGCCGGCTGTTTCTGGGCCCGCGCGGCGGCATCAAGAAGACGGCGATTTTAAAGGAAGGCGTTTCATGAGATACGCGTACCCGCGGTGGCTTACGGCGAGCACGCTGCTCGCGTTGGGGGCTTGTGCCCCGCGCGGATTCGACAAGCCGCTGACGGCGCGTATGCAGCACAATCTGACATCCGCTGCCCATTCGCAGAACAAGGTCGCGATTCCTGCGGCCGTGGCAAGTGCACTCGTGCCGCCGGTCACGATCCGGCTCCCGCGCGCCCGCGCGCTGGCCGTTCCGAGTCGCTTCGATTTCAATACGGACAATGCGCCTGCCGCCCAGGTATTTACGCAGCTTGTGCGCGGCACATCCTATAGCGTGGCCTTGCCAAGCCGCCTCTTGGGGCGCATCACCGTCCATTTAAAGAACGTGACGGTGCCTGAGGCGATGCGCGTCATACGCACCGAAAACGGCTACCAGTATCGCCGTCGCGGGCATCAGTATTACATTTTGCCTCCAGGTCTCAGGACCGAGCTTTTCCGGGTCCACTATCTCGACATTGTCCGCACCGGAACTTCGGAGACGCGGCTTACAGGCCAAAGCCTGACGAGCGTCGGGACGAGCGGCGGCACGGCCGGTGGCATGCCCGCGCCCTCGGGCGGCCAGCGGACCATGGCCCCCACGATTTCTGTGAAGACCACCTCGCGCAGCGATTTCTGGAAGACGCTTGCGACGACTGTGACGGCGCTCGTCGGCAAGGGCCCGGGTCGCGAGGTCATCGCCAATCCGCAGGCCGGGCTGCTCGTGGTGCGCGCCGGTCCCCGGACCCTTTATACCGTGAGCCGCTTTCTGCGTCTGACACAGACGAGCGTGGATCGCGAGGTTGTCATCGACGCCAAGATCCTCGAGGTGGACCTAAAGAGCGGCTACCAGAGTGGTATCGACTGGGCGAAGCTCGGCAACGTCGCCGGCGCTCAACTCCTGGGCGCGCAAACGGGAGGCAGCCAGCTCTTGTCCTCCGGTGTGTCGACCATAGGCGGCAGCACGGGCAACATCAATCCCGCGACCGGCGTCCCGAACCCGTATGGACCGAGCGCTTACTCGCCCATCAACAACACCGCCGTGTCGGCCTTTGGCGGCATCTTTAGTCTTGCGCTGCACGCCGGTAACTTCGCGGCCTTCATTCAGCTCCTAAACACCGAAGGACGCGTCCAGGTCCTATCAAGTCCGCGCGTGTCGACGATGAACGAACAGAAGGCCGTCATCAAGGTGGGAGGCGATCAGTTCTTCGTGACCGGCGTCACAAACACCGAGTCGCTGGTCGGCGTCTCCCCCATCAGCACGCCGGCTGTCGAGCTTTCGCCCTTCTTTTCGGGCATCGCGCTCGATGTGACGCCTGAGATCGATGGTCATGGGTCGGTGGTTCTTTATATTCACCCATCGGTGAGCGAAGTCACGCAGGTGAATCAGCAGTTCAGCGTCTCGGGCCAGGCCTTCGATCTGCCGCTTGCGTCGAGCTCTATCCAGGAGTCGGATTCGGTGGTGCGCGCCCAGAGTGGCCAGGTGATCGTCATCGGTGGCTTGATGAAGGAGGGGTCCACGAATAACAATGCCACGGTGCCGCTGCTTGGCAATATCCCGATCCTCGGGAATCTCTTCAAGGACAAGAAGGTGGTGAGGGTCAAGAAGGAGCTTGTGATCCTTCTGAAACCGACGGTCGTGAATTTAGGCGAGCCGTGGCGGCACGAGCTGTCGCGCGCGCAGAGGCAGATCGCGCGGATAACGGGTCATTAAATGTACGAGCGCTACTTCGGGCTTCGGGAACTCCCCTTCGGGCTTACGCCGGATACCGAGTACTACTTTGCTCATGCGCGTCACCAAGAAGCCTTGAATATGTTGCTCGCGGCCGTGCGCATGGGCGAGGGCTTCTTGAAGGTGACGGGCGAAGTGGGCACAGGCAAGACGCTCCTTTGTCGCAAGTTTCTCGCGGTCCTCGCCGCCGATCCGGAATTTATCACGGCGTATATCCCGAATCCCGCGCTCGATCCTGCCGCGCTGCTTGAGGCTATCCGTGCCGAATTAGGGCTCCCAGCGGTCGCGGGCGCAAGCCTTCATGCCCTCGCGCGTACTTTGACCGAGCATTTGATCGAAAGCTGCGCGCAAGGGCGCCGCGTGATCCTCTGTCTGGATGAGGTTCAGGCGATGCCCATGGAGACGCTGGAGTCGCTGCGGCTTATGAGCAATCTCGAGACCGAGAAACGTAAGCTCCTACAGATTGTGCTGTTCGGCCAACCGGAGCTCGATGTGCGCCTCGAGGAACGGCAAGTGCGGCAATTGCGCCAACGCATCGCCTTCTCATGCCGTCTCGCACCTTTGTCGTTGGCCGACACGGATGACTATTTGCGGCACAGGCTGCATGTGGCGGGCTATGAAGGGCCTGCGCTCTTTGCGAAGGGCGCGCTGCGCGTCCTCTACCGGGCGTCAGGTGGCATTCCACGGCTTGCCAATATCCTTGCCCATAAATCGCTCATGGCCGCCTATGGCGAAGGGTCGGCCCAAGTGCGCGCCCGGCATATGCGGCTCGCCTGCGCCGACACCGAGGCCGCCCGCAGCCACGCGGGTCTTTTTGGGTTCATGTCCTGGGGGCGTCGATGAGCCTCATCAATAAAGTCCTACGTGATCTCGAGGCCCGCGAGCGGGACCAGCAAACATCACAGTCACGCCCGGTCCTTGCGGATCTGCGCGCTGCGCCGGAATCGCCAGAACGCTCAAGGGTCTCTCGCGCGACATGGTTGTTGTTCGCGGTGCTGATCGCGGCCATCGCCGTCGTCGTGGCCTGGACCATCGGGCGTGGGTCTGGGAAGGCGCCTGCGGCCGTGGTCGCCCGCGCCTCCATCGCACCTCCGAAGGCGGTGCCCGTAGCGCCTTCGGCAGTCGCGTCGCCTAAGGCCCGGGCTTCGCAAGCGATCTTACGCGCGCGGCCGCTTGCAAAGCCCGCCCATGCGCCCGTCTTTGTGTCTTCCGCCCGCCCGCCTGCCGCGCCGCATCGGGTCACGCATCGGGCGCGACCGGCGTCTGCCTCCATATCCCGGCACCGTAAGCCCTTGACCGCGACCGAGCAGGCGCAGGCGGCTTACCGTCGCGCCGTGCAGGCCCTGCAGGCTGGGGACTCCGGACAGGCGCGCGCGGCCTTGCGCGCGGCACTGCGCGCCCGCCCCGCGAGTCTGCGGCCGGCGCTCTTGCTCGCGACCCTCGACATCCAGGGGGCGCACCTGCGTAGCGCCCGTCAGGTCTTGCGGGCCGCTTTGCACGCCCATCCGCGCGCGCTGCCGGCTGTGATGCTGCTTGCGCAGGTCGATCTACGGCAAGGAAGGCCCGCCGATGCGGCCCGCACCCTCGGCGGCGCGCAGGCCCTGGGCGCGGCCAGTCACTCCTTTTGGGCCCTGCTGGCGGCATCCCGCTTGCGCGCCGGGGATCAAGCCGGGGCGCTTTCCGCCTACCGCAACGGTCTCAAGCGATTCCCGGGGGACGGTTCCCTGTGGGTGGGCGAGGGGCTGGTGGAGTCCCAGATGGGGCATACCGGACGCGCCCACCTCGCCTGGCGGCAGGCCTTGCATTGTCCTTTGACCCCGGTGCTCGCCCGCTTTGTGCAGGCGCAGTTGCAGGGGGGCGGCGGCGCGCCTCAGAAGCGGTAACCAAGACTCACAGAGGCTGTCGGATAGGCCCGCAGACGGCAGGCTTGCTGTTCGATCTGGGCGCGGACGGACGCGAGTTCAACGGCCAATGCCGGGTTGGAGGCGGCCCCGGGGGCGTTTAAGGTGGTGGTCGGCCGATCCCACATCACGCCCAGATCCACCGCGTAGGCGAACCCCGGCCGCATCCGCGCGTCATTGCTGAAGCCAAACCCGAGATAGGGGGCGAAGCGCTGATAAGTCACGGTGCCTTTGATCGGCCCGACCGCGGACGTGGGTACCGTGTAGCCGTTCACGTCGTAGTAACCGTTGACCGAGGTCGCGGTCAGATCGACGTGATTGTCGTCGTAATAGACGCCGGCCGTTAAGTGGAAGACACCATGGAAGGGATAGATATCGGCGAGCAGAGCCGCGTTACGAAAGTGCGCGCGGGCGCGGTAGTTGAGGCCGTTGGCCGTCTCGTGGCGCGTGAGGCGGCCGCCATTGGCGAGGAGCCGCGCATCGAACATGTCCGGCACGAGCGGGAGCGAGAGCGTGGCACCCACGCCTAAGGTTCCTGCGCCGACGCTTACCCCCACGCCTGCCCAGACGGGCACAAAGACCGCGCTTATTATTAAACCTCCAACGGCAAGCGCCCTGATCATGATTGCGACCCTCCGAGGGTGCTCTGGCGTTGAACGATAGTCCGGGGCCGGCATTTATCCAACGGTCCTTAGGTCGCTCCAACCTTTATCAGTCGGGCGCTGCCACGTATGCTTGCGCTTCGAGAATCGAGGCCCGCGTCGATGGTAGGGAATCCCTTTGCAAGCCTGCTGGAGCCGTTATTCGCGCGCGTCCGCGCCCAGGATCTGTGGCGGCGTCGCGAGATTCGTACATCGCCCCAGACTCCCGTGATACAAGTCGGGGACAAGACGCTGCTGTCTTTCGCGAGCAATGACTACCTGGGCCTCGCCAATGATCCTGCTGTCGTGGAGGCCATGTGCGCGGGGGCTCGGCGTTACGGCGCCGGCGCCGGCGCCTCGCATCTCCTCGGAGGTCATACGAGCGCCCATCATGAGCTCGAAGACGCCTTGGCCGCCTTCACGGGCGCGCCTCGGGCGTTGCTCTTCTCCACGGGCTATATGGCCAACCTTGCGCTCCTCACCACGCTTTGTCCGCGCCATGGGCGCGTCTTCGAGGATAGGCGCAATCATGCCTCCTTGCTGGACGCCGCGAGCCTCGCGCACGCACGCCGACAGCGTTATCGGGATGTGGAAGGGTTGCGCGCCGCGCTCGCCGCAGCCGGTCCCGGCGGCCTCATCGTAAGCGATGGCGTCTTCAGCATGGATGGCGACATGGCCTGCGTTCCCACGCTGCTTGCGCTCGCTAAGGCCCAAGGCGCCGGGCTCATACTGGATGATGCCCATGCCTTCGGGGTGGTGGGCCCGGGGGGGCGCGGCACGCCTGCCGCTCATGGTCTGAACTACGACCCGGCCCTCATCCACATGGGGACCCTTGGCAAGGCCTTTGGCGTCTTCGGTGCCTTTGTCGCGGCCGACGGCGATGTCATTGAGGCCTTGATCCAGCGGGCGCGGCCCTACATCTACACCACGGCCTTGCCGCCGGCCCTGGCGGCATCCGCGAAAGTGGCCCTCGATCTCGTGATCGCAGGCGACGAGAGACGCGCCGCACTCTTCGATCGCGTCCTCCGGTTTCGCGAGGGCGCCGTCGCCCTCGGCCTCCGGCTGCTCCCATCCTCCACCCCGATCCAAGCGGTGGTCTTCGGGGAGGCGGCGCGCGCCATCGCGGCCAGCAGCCACCTTCGCGACCGCGGCCTGTACGTCCCGGCCATCCGCCCGCCCACGGTCCCGCAAGGCAGCGCCCGTCTGCGGGTGGCGTTGTCGGCGGCCCATGGCGCCGGCGATGTCGACCGACTGCTCGATGCCCTCGCGAGCCTGCCTGGGGGCCCGGCCTGATGTTGTTTCTCCTGCACGGTTGGGGTTTGAATCGACGCGTATTCGGGGGTTTGGAGGGGGCGCTCGGCATCCCCGCCCAATCCCTCGATCTCCCGGGCCATGGCGAGGCCTCCTATGAGCCAGGCGCGCTCGACCCCGATCGGCTTGCCGCGCGCCTCGCTGCCGCCCATCCGGGGGCCCACGCCTGGCTTGGCTGGTCGCTCGGCGGGCTTGTCGCGTTGACGTTGGCTGCCCGTCATCCGCAGTCCGTGAGCCGGCTCGTTCTCGTCGGTGCCACGCCGCGCTTTGCACGCGCGCCGGACTGGCCGTGTGGCACGGCGCCTGATGTCCTGGAGGCCTTCGCTGATCAGCTGGTGATCGACCACGCGGCCACCGTTCGGCGCTTTCTGACCTTGCAGGCCGGAACCGGAGCGCGGGCGGAAGCGCGCGCCCTCATGGCCCACCTCCAAGACGGTGGCATGCCGCAGGCCCCGGCGCTTGCCGAAGGGCTTGCGGTCCTTCAGGGGAGCGACCGGCGCGCGCTCTTGCCGTCGATCCGCGCGCCGGTCTTGTTCGTGCATGCGGCAACTGACACCATCGTCCCGATCGAGGCCGCCCGTGCGGCCGCACGCCTCGTGCCCGACGGGCGGCTTTGCGAGGCGGGCCGCGGGCATGCGCCCTTCCTGAATGCCGAGGATGCTGTTGCTACCCTCATACGAGACTTCCTCCGTGATTGATCTGAACCAGCACGCCATTCGCCACAACTTCGACCGCGCTGCGCGCAGTTACGACGAGGGCGCGGTCTTACAGCGCAAGGTCGCAGACGAGCTCCTGAGTCGCTTCCAGTGGCTGCGTTCGGAGCCTGCGACCTTGCTCGATGTGGGCACCGGGACCGGCTACGCCATCCCTCATCTCCGCCGTCGCTTCCGCAAGACCCAGGTCCTCGCCTGCGATATCGCACTGTCCATGGCGCGTGCTGCGCGTCGTCATCGGGGCCTTTGGCGTCCGACACCGGTGTGGGTGGCCGATGGCCATGATCTACCCTTGCGTTCAGAAGCGGTCGATTGCGTCTATTCGAGTCTCGCTCTCCAATGGATGGACGTACCACGTGCCTTCGCCGAATTCCGTCGCGTCCTCCGGCCAGATGGCTTGTTTACCTTTGCCACTTTCGGACCAGACACTTTGCGAGAATTGCGCGCCGCATGGGCCGATGTGGACGATCGTCCCCATATCCACACATTCGTGGACATGCATGATTTGGGCGATGCCTTGATCGGCACCGGATTTGCCGATCCCGTGCTGGATGTCGAATGCTACACTCTCACGTATGATTCGGCCCGCGACGCCTTGCGTGACCTAAAGCGCATCGGCGCGCACAACGCCGCCGCCGGTCGTTTCGGGGGGCTCACCGGCAAGACCCGTTATCGACGCTTCGAAGAGGCTTGCGAGGTGTTCCGACGCGACGGACGCCTACCCATCACCTACGAAGTCGTCTACGGACAGGCCTGGGTACCCAAGCATGTGCCGCCTCCATTCACCCCGCCCCCAGGGCACGCCGTAATACCCATTCGAGGCGTCTAGGCGACCGTAAAAGTCCTGCCCTTGGGATCCCGCTTTTCTGTTCAGGATTGTGGGCTTACGTGTCTTGTCTCGCGTCATTTCTGTGTTCGCTTATGCACCCAAGTTGTCTGCCCTGTTCGTGCAGTCGGTTCGAGCCTAGGCCTTGCTTGCACGCCATAGTATTTGTCCCTCCAAAGTAGAATCTCCTCTCTAAACGCAAAGCCGGTTAAGCCGCCGCGACCAATTCGCCCCGGGCCTAACCCCTCCATTTACCGAATAGCGCGAGCAACTCGCCCGACGTATCGTGCCTGCCATCAATGGAGGCATGGCGATGAAAATATGGATACCACTACTGTTATGCGCGGAAAGCCCGGCGGCCATGGCCATCATGCGCTTGCCGGGGTACGCGCAAGGATCGGATCTACGCATAACGATTGAGGAGCGAGCGCATGCCATCACGGACGTCATAGCGCTCATCGTCAGTATTCTCGCGATCATAGGCATCTTGATAGGCGCGGGATATTTCGCGATTGGGCAGGCCGAGCGAGGCAAAAGTTACGTCGTAGGCAGCGTCCTGGGGCTCGTCCTTGCGGCGAGCGCCTATGGAATCGCCGCCTTGGTGGTTGGAGCGTGATGGCTTTCAACAAGCGCCTCGCGCCGCCGCGCATCCTGGGGCTTCCTCTGGGCGCAGCCATCGCGGGCCTCGTGACCCTTACAGGGGCGTTGGCCTCTGTGGTCTTGCCGGGTCCCGCAGGATCGATCGCGGTGATGGCGGCGATCGGGGCGCTCCCCTTTGGGATCGCTGCCGCGTTGGTTGGCGATGACGTGACATTTGTCCGCGTCTATTGGCTCTCGAGACGGGAACGAAGGATTGCTGCACGGGAGGGATTATGGCTTTAGGCGCTCGACGTTATTGCGACGTCTATACGTGGTCGCATGGTTTGAGTGAGAGTGTGGTCGCGCACGGCGATGGGGCCGCCTCGCTTGCGATCCTTTGGGACGGGCTCGATGGCGAGTTTGAGGATCGCGCGGGCCGCAATCGCGAATGGGCCACGATCGAGAGGGTTCTCGACCGTCTGCCGGAGCAGTATTGGCTTGAGTTCCATTTGTGGCGCGAGAGGCGCGCCGATGCGGCGCACGCCTATCGGGCGCATTACGAAGAGGCCACGCGCAAGAGCGCGTTTGCTGCCACCATGCGATCAGCGATGGCGGACCATTTGGCGCCCCATTTCTTTGTGAATGTCGTAGCGCTCATAGTAGGACGCCTGCCCAGGATGGAGGCCGGCGTACGTCGCGCCTTGAACGGCCAGGCGCGGCGCGCAGGGGAGCTCGAGGCGCTGGGAGCGGAGCTCGCCGCCCTTTTGCCGGGCGGCCGGATTGCTACTGTTCACGAATACGCGGCCCTTGTGCAGCGTAGCTACGACTTGGGCCCACCACTTGCGGCCTTCGATCCCTGGTTGTCGCTCGCCGAGCAACTGGTGGTGGTACCACCAAAGCCCCAAAAACGCGCCTTGGATGTGGATGGACGGTTGGTGCGCATGCACTACCTCCACCTCTATCCGGAGGTCGATCCCGCGTGGATCCTGCCCACCGTGTCGGGTTCCATCAGCTTGCACGTCTCCCAGGTCGTCATGCCCGCTGCCACCGAGCGGGCGTTACGCGCTTCCGAGCGCGCGGATCGGCTAGCTCAGGGTGGCCTTGCCAGCAAGGGTCGGGAGCGGCAACTCGCGGCTCTCAAGGAGATGCAGGGTTTCCGTATGGAGGTGGCCGAGAACGACTGGCGTGTGCACCGCAACGCCTACATGGTCTGCGCGGAAATAGAGGGCGTCCCGACAGCTGTGCTGAGCCGCCTCGTTGAGGGATTACAGGGCAAGGGCGGACGCGTGCGCGACGACGACTTTGTGCAGCTGCCGTTTTTCCGGGTCTCCCAGCCTGGGCAAGGGTACCGGGCGCCCATCTGGCGGCCGGACCATGCCGCTTTGATCGCAGCTATGGCCCCGACACAGGTCTTTCGCACGGGTTGCCTTAAGCCTGAGTCATTGCGCCTAGGGCTTGCCTCCCAGCCGCTCTACTTCGATTACAGCCATCAAGTCGTGGCGCATGGCTTCACGGTCGCGATGACGGGTGCCGGCAAAGGCGTGGACAAGGTCGCGACCATGGTCGAGACCTATCCCTTTGGCGTGGACTGGTATGTGCTGGAGGTCGGGTCGACCTACCGCTGGGCGGTAGAAGCGCTCGGCGGCCGTTATACGAGGATCGACCCGGGCACGGCCGCCGTTAACCCCCTGCCACCACGAAGCGCGGCGACGGGAGGTCTTGACCCGCTGCTTGCCTCCGGCACGATGAATATCCTGGCCTTCATCCTAACCGACGGCCGGACGCTTCTCGACTTTCACGAGCAGGCGGCGGGCGCTGCGGCCCTTACGCGTCTTTATGGTCTAGAGTCGCCAACGGATCCTGGGCTGTCCGATCTTCTGGTATCCCTCGAACGATTGACAGACGTGAGCCCGGAACAGAGGCGCGCAGCGCAGGTCATGGGGGCCAATCTCCACAGTTTTCTCGAAACCCCCGAGGGTCGAATATTCGCTGGCCCGGACAACGTCCAGTTGAGCCCTGGCATATGCGGCGTTGATCTCCGGGATGTGGATAGGGCGAGCCCGAAATTGCTCACCTTCTATCTCGTGTTCCTGTGCTTGCGCTTTCTGAATCTGGCTTTTGCCAACCGCAACCAAGCCCGTGTCTTGCTCGATGAAATCCATCGATTCGTGGCCCACGCCCCCGGGGTCTTGTCGCGTCTCGTGTCCGAAATCGCGCGCATGGGGCGCAAGGAGGCGGCGGCCATCGATATCGTCACGCAAGGGCTTGCCGAGATTGATCTCATGGAAAAGGAGATCGTGAACTCGATGCCGCTTAGGTCTCTGCTCTATCGCAGTGATGGTTGGGAGGAAATCGCCGCTCGCATCGGGATGCCAGAGCGGGCGCTAGAGCTCTGGAAGCGCCTGCCATTTCCTCTAAATCTTCCTTGGCGGCCGGCGATTCGATCCGTGGGGCCTCAGTATTACGGCGTGCGATTGACCTTCCCGCGTGCCCTTCTCGCCTTGGCCGATACCACACCGGAGGGGCTGGCGCGCAAGGAGCGGCTGGGTGCGGAGGTGTCCGATCCGCTCACGCGCCTGGCCCGGTATCTGGAGGAGGAGTCATGAGAAGGCTAAGTGCGGGACTTCTTTTGTGGGTGCTCGCGACTGTGCCCGCGTGGGCCTTCCTCGGTGTGGGCGACGTCACATTCGACCCGCCAGTCCACGCGGAGCTCGTCAGTCTCCTCGATCAGACTCTGGCGATCTATCACACGGCCGTGCGCGAAGTGCGCAGGCTGCAGATGGTGGAGTCGACGTTGCGCGAGACGAATCGCGACGCGCGCGCCATCGCTAACGGGGACCTCGTGCGTTACGAAGAGCGTGGCCTACCCCACGGTCTGCCACGGGGCCTGAAGGCCTTGCTCGCGGGCACCGGAGCGGCGGCGCATAACGTGAGCGATTACGGGGGGTATCTGCGCCAACAAGCACATCGTTTTGGGCGGCTTGCGCGGCTGCGCTGGTTGAGGCGCGGGGCACGGCATGATGCGCGGCTTTCGGCTACGAGCCTTGGTATCCGCACGAGCGGCGAGGTCACCGCCCGCTCGACTGCGACACTTGCGGGCTTGGCCGCCGCCCGCGCGCGTTCGCGCGAACGTCGGGCCATACGCCGCGCCGCCGAACGGCGCAATGCAAGCCACCTCCCCCGGGAGGCGGCCTCTTTGTATCGAGCCTTTGGGGCGAGCCATGAATAGCGCATCGCTAGTGGTCCACCTCTTGGCTTATCTGGCGCCCGGCAGCGTTTATCGCGCCGCCGCCCCGGTGGCAGATGTCTTGATGCGCACAGTGACTCCATCGCTGTTTGTGATTGCCCTGTATACGCGGCTTCTCGAGGCGCAGATGGATTCCGTGTCGGGGTTCGGGCAGCTCACCCGCGTGGTGCGCGACATCGTCGTGTGGGGCTTCGTTCTGGTCGCCTACTTTGCGTTAGGTAACCTTCTGATCCATTACTTGAATGCCTTGTACGCGGCCATGGGCCGCATCGGGTCTTTGCGGCTGGTTGCCAAGCAGATGGCGGCCTTGCTCGACATCGCCGCCAAGGGTCCAAGCGGCGTGTGGGGCACCATAAAAGAGATCAACGCCTTACCGTTGCGTTTTGCGACGGTCCTCATCTACTACGCGACGCTTGTCATGACCACGTTTCTCGAGGCCTTGCTGCGTATTGCCCAAGCGATAGGTTATGAGTTCGCCTTTCTTTACGGACTGGTCGCCATACCGCTTGCGCTCAGCAGGACGTTCTCCCTTGTTCGTGGTTTCGCGAAGCTCATGGGGTTCTTCATCCTCTGGCCTGTCGTGCAGGCGCTCTTGTTGGCCGTGTTCTCACCGCTTTTCACGCATGCCGTGGCGGATCTCCAAGGTCTGCTTGGCCCCGCCGCCTACATGACTGTGTACGCGCACATGCTTTTTACCATTCTGAACATGATTTTGTGCGCTGTGCTGCTCGCCGCCCCCTACATAACGGCAGGCCTCATCGAGAATGCCGGTGCCGCCCAGCCTTTGCTCGCCCCCTATCTGGCGGGGCTTTCTTCGGTTGGCGCGACGCTCGCCATGGGTGTCGGTCATGGAAGCGCGCGGGCCGTCGACTACTACCTATACGGTCCGGACGACGATGTCCTCTCGGTGCCTCCGCGGCCGATGCCCGAGTTGCATGTGCCGCGCGATCCAGACTTCATCCCAAGCGGCCTGGACGGCGGCGCCGTGCATACGAACTACCTAAAGCCGCAATACGATGGGCCACCCAAGAATGATCAATCTGATGACTTTTCCCGACGCTAAGGTGTGGGGCCGTCACGGCCCCCAGGGACTCTTGATGCAGCGCCTGGCCCGCTATGCGCTCCTCGGTTGGGTGCTGTTCGCCTGCGCCGCTGCCGCATTTGTGGTGCTTGCGGTCGCAGTCGTGTGGCGCACGCCGCCCATAGTCGCCGTCGACCGCTCGGGCGCCATTCTCGGACGCATGCAGTGGCTGAGCGCCGTTCACCGATCGCGCCGCGAGGTCATAGCGGCGTCCATGCGTTTTCTGCGCGACTATTTGAGCGCGAACGCCGCGACCGTGGTCCCGGACTATATCGAGGCCCTGGATATGATGGCGCCTGCACTCAGAAGCACGACCGCAGCCGCGCTTCGCAAGACAGCCTATCTCGCGCGGATCCGTGCGGCGCGCATGCGCTCCTGGATCAGCTTTGCCAAGGGTCACGGCAGCCCGCGCGTGGTGCGCAGGGGCACGCGGGAATTTCTGGTGCACCTGCAAGGAACCCTTCATATCGTTTTGCCGAGCGGCCGACGCTACCGCGAGCACTTCGCTTACCTATTGACCGAGACCGCCGTCGTACGTCGTCCACACGATACCGCGGGCTTGCGCATCGAAGGAATCAATCCCTTATGACTGCCCATCTTCCCGTTGTTTTGCGGCCACTTGCACCCCACGCCCGCGTGGTGACGTTGCGGCCTTACCGTGCGCTTTCGGCCACGATCGTGCCTGATCTCGGGCTGCGGCTCGTGTTTCCAAACGGCGCCCAGGGGGTCCGCTTCGCGATCACCAACCCGGTGTTCTCCGCGGCGAGACTCGGTCGACGCTCCATTTTGATTACCGTGGCGCGCGGCCTTACGCGGCGCTACTGCGGCAACGCGTACATGGCTTGGCACGGGCTCTTCGTGTCTTTGCTCGTTTGCACGAGCGCTCGCGGACGACGCTACACGAGCGACATCCTTTTTCGTCGTCCGAAGTTCTCCAAGCCTGCTGTAACGCCATACCCTACGCCGCCTTCGCCCTGGGCTATGGCCATGGCTTACGCGGCCTTTGGGCCCGTCCCGCAAGTGGCGATCCGCAAGCGTGTGGTCCTGAAGCAGGGCACAAGGGTTGCGGTGCTGCGCGTACGGCGTATGTGGCTCTTGCCGGGGCGGGCGATCCTCGGGTTTGCGCTCTCGCGAAGCGGTGGGCGGCCGGAAGCCCTCGACAGCGCAGTCCTCTATCGGGGTCGCAGCCAATGGCGGCAGGTTCCAACGGCGCTCACCTGTGTCACGAGTGCCGCTGCAGGAGGTATGGCCTGTGCGCTCGCGCTTGCGCGGCCCAAAGGTCCTGTGAGGCGCTGGCACCTGGTCGTCATGACCGCCCTTGGGCCCGCGCGACTGTCATGGTGATCGCGACCATGCCTACGCCGACTGTCATTGTGCAGCGCCTCATTGGCGAGCGGCCGGCGCCGCCATCTGTGTTCCATCGCCTGCTGGCGCTGACCGCGAGGCACGCGCGGCCGCCGGGACGGCGCGTGCCCGTGAGCCGTTCGCCTGCCGTAGCGCCGTTTGTTGTGGCTCCAGCGCATGGCCGGCCGGTCATATTGCCTGATGCGCCGCATGGCCTAGGGATCCGCGCAGGCACATGGATCGAGGTCGCGCTGCGCCGTGGTGTCACCGACGTCGATTCGACGATCGTCGTTTTACATGTGGAGTCACCCGTGCGGGGGCTGTGGGGTGTCTTGCCTGTGGGCACACGGCTTTTGGGGCGGGTGGAGGGGCGCGCTTTGGGGCGCATCCGCATCGCCGTAAGCCAAGCGATCACGCCGCGCGGTCGGCATGTGCCCCTCGACGCTGCGGCCTTTGGATCTGATCGGGACCCGGGTCTGCCGGCCTATGTCGTGGGGGGGCGCCGCGAGACGGTCCTCGCCGCCTTTGTCTCATCGGTCGTGGAGGGTGTCGACGCGTTGATGGGATCTGCCGCGGCGCAGGGTTCGGCGCAGGCGGCCGCGCTCGGACAGGTAGGCACGAACACTCTGAATGCGGCGGCCTTCGGGCGCACGCCACGCCGGATCCTTTATGCCCCGGCGCAACAAGCTTATGTCCAAACACAAAAGGAGTCGTGATGAACACATGGATGAGAATGGGATGGCTCGCCGTGGCCTTGGGCCTTCCGGTCTCCTGCAGCGCATGGCGTCTGTCCGTGGGCGGCGGTCTCCTGGCGGGCCTCGTGCAGGCGTCGTCGCCGACCGGTACGGCCCTTGGGTGGCAGTTTGCAGGTCAATGGACGCGCGAGGGCTATGTGGGGCAGCGGTGGCTGGTCGATTTGACGGCAGGCCAATTCGCAACGCGGCCGGGATCTAGTGGCTTGCTGGAGCGGGGACGTGAGTTGGGCGGGTTGGTCTTGTGGGAGCGCCGGATCCCGTTCAGCTACGCCTTCCGTCCTTGGCTTGGGATAGGCGCGGGCGTCACGCGCTACCGTTTCGATGACCGTCTGCGCTTGAACGGCGATGGCTATGCGGTCGGCACCTACCCCGACAGTTCAGAAAGCGACTGGGATATCGGTATCGGCGCGAGTATCCCCATCAACCGCTCGTGGTCCATAGGGGTTACGGCGCAAACCGGGTTCCCGACACGCATATCAACGTTTGGTGTGACCGTTCTCTGGAGGCTATTTTGAACAAGACAAACCATGCGATCTTGATTGTTGTTGCGGGCCTTGCTTTGAACGGATGTCGCTTGGGTAACCCGGCGTCGCCCACCGCTCTGCCTTCGGGTCTGATCGAGGGATATGTGGTGAGCGGCGGTCCGGTGGCGGGCGCATCGGTCACCATCACGGGGCCGCAAGGCGCCTTGGGTGTTACGCGCACGGATGACAGCGGTCGCTTTGCGCTCGACGTCCAAAGCCTTGATGCGACGCTGAAGGTCGCGGTAAGCGGCGGCTCCTATATTGGGGCGGGCGGTACCACCGTGACCTCCGGCGTGTTGCGCGGCGTCTTCCCCTACCAAAACGGGCAAGGCGTTCAGGTCGCGGTCGATCCCCTGACGACGGCAATGGCCGCCTATGACGACTATCTCGGAGGCCAGGGCATCGATGCCGCGACCGCCGCGGCGCGGGCACAGGCAGCCTTCGTTGGTTGGCTAGGCTTCGACCCCGCGACCACGCTGCCCGTTTTGCCGGGAGACGTCGGCACTGCCACTGCGCTTGGGGCCGGGCTACGTTATGGGCTCGTGCTCGCCGCGTTCACGCGCCTTGCGCGCGCAAACGCGGCTACGACCGCGTCCGCCACCTCGGTGATGGCAGAGGATGTCGGCTACGACGGGGTGTTGAACGGCATAGGGGCCAACGGGCCTTTGAAGTTCGGCACCCAGCCTTTGTCGACATCCATCTATAGGCAGGGAATCGCCGAGGCCTTTCTGCAGAGCGCGGCCGCGGCCGCACCGGCATCGGCCGATGCGCTTCCCGGCCCCAACGCCGCCGCTCTCATCGCCTATGCGAAGACGCTTGGGCAATCAAGCTCACCCTTGTTTGGGGCCGCGTCCGCGCCAACCTTCCCCGCAGGCGGCCTCTCCTTGTCGCTTGCGCCTTGGCCTGCCTGGACGCGCGGGTCGGTGACGATAAGCGGATCCACGAGTGACCCCTATGGCTTGCCCGTCGCAGTCACGATCGCCATCGATCACAAGCCCTACCAGACTCTGACGGCGGCGCCTGGCTTCGCGTTTGTGGTCGACACGGCGGCGTTTGCCGACGGCCCTCACGAGTTGTCGGTGAGCGCCGACGATGCGGCAGGCGAAAGTTCATTCTACTCTGGACCGCTTGACGTCGACAATACGCCGCCGCTGGCCTGTCTGTCCGTGATCCAGCCCACTCTGGGGGGTGTCCTGCTCGCGGGGAGCTGGCAGGATCTTTCCGGAGTGACTGCGGCGACTGCCGATGGGGCCGCCCTTTCCGTCGGATCGAGCGGTAGTTGGCAGGGCGAGGTGCCAACGCCCTTGCCATCATCATCGACGGTTACTTTCATCGATGCTGCCGGCAACGAGCGGGACTATTCGTGGATATTGGATGGCCAGACTAATCCCGCGCCTTGCCCATGACTGAAGGCCGCGTCTGATTGACGAGCCCTGATCACTTCGGTAGCGTCAGTGCCATGCCCGACATGGACGTCGGGTCGCAGTCCCAATTCAAGGATGAATTCGCTATGGAAACTCTTGCGATTCCGTTGCCCGCCCATCTTCCACCGGACGTGTGCACAGAGATATCCAAGCGAGCGTGCTACTGCGACACCTCTATCCTGAAGTCCCGTTACCGTCAGGACTCGAACTGCCTTGAGATCGACTTGCAAGGCTCCAGTGCGAGCGGTGATGTCGCCGCCAAGCTCGAACACTTGATCGGAAAGATGCAGATCGAGCGCCTTACGGTGACGCCGCGAGTCCTGCGCGAGCGCACGCGTGACTTACAGCGCTTTGTGCCGACCGCTTACGAGCAGCTTGTAGCCCGCGGCGATATATGGACATCTGGCTCAGGGGTGGTAGGCCGCGGCGGCGCATTCATGCGGCTTCTCGGCCGGCTGGACACCGCCATCGAACGCCTCGCCGTGCGCGAGTATCAGGCGGCCCCTCAATCCTATAATTCGCTTGTGCCAAGCGATTGGTTGAGGCGCGCGGGCTACTTCAGCTCATTTCCTCATTCCGTCACCTTCGCAGTCCATCTAAGGGAAGACTTCGAGGCGATAGAGCGTTTCGGGAAGCGCCATGGCCAGGGCGAGAACCCCACGTTCGAGGATGTAAGCGAGATTGCCCCCCCGGAGCATTGCCTGTCGCCTGCCGTGTGTTACCACACCTACGGCGCGCTCATGGGCCATCGTCTCTCCGCGGGGGCGGTTTCGGCCTACACCGGGCACGGGCGATGTTTCCGGTACGAGTCGAAGAATCTCAGGGGCCTGGATCGGCTGTGGGAGTTTTCGATGCGCGAGATCGTATGGCTCGGGGACCGCGAGGCAGTGCTCGGTGCGCGCGAGACGGCCATAGACTCCGCATGGAGGCTCGTCAGTCTTCTCGACCTGTCGGCGCGCCTTGAGACGGCCTGCGATCCGTTTTTCGCGGGCGATTTCCCGTCCCTGCGTTTCTTTCAGCTGGCCCACGACCTGAAGTATGAGCTGCAGGTGGACGTAGCGCCGGGCACCTCGATTGCGTGCGCATCTTTTAATTATCATGAGCGGTTTTTCGGAACCCGATTCGGTATCACAAGTGCTCATGGCGAGGCCGCCCACACGGGGTGCGCGGCCTTTGGGCTCGAGCGCTTGTTGTATGCGTGTTATTGCCAGCACGGGCTTGAGCGTGCCCAGGAATTGGTCGAGAGCGCGGCTCGTCGTCTCTAGGCTGCGTTTCTATAATCGTCATAAGTCGTCTTTCTTGATAGGAGGGGTCGGGCGTGAGCCTGCCTCGGCAACAGCCATGAATGTTCAGTCTATGGATTTTTTCGACGAGGTGGTGAATCCCGATCTCGATGAGGTGAGCGCGCTCATGCGCGCGAACTGGGCTCCCCCATGTTGGGTCTATGAACGGGATCTGTTGGCCATGCATATCATGAGGCCCACGGCGGACCCGGCCATGGCGGTGGGTTTACGGGCAAAGAGCGGCGAACTCGCCTCTTATCTGGCGTTTGTGCCGATGCGCCTACGGATCCACGGCCGGATCTACAAGGCCGTATTCGCAAGCTTTTTTACTGTTTCCGGCAGTTTCCGGCGCCATCGTCTGAGCGATCGCCAGCAGGGCCTCATGGTGGACCGCGCACGCGACCGCGGCTACGAGGTCTACACCGCCATCACCGTCGCCGGAACGCCTGCCAACCAGACGGTGGCGCGGGCGTTCGGGGCGCGCGGACTTGCGGTGCGGGCCGCGTACAACTTTCGTTACCTCGCGGGGGCGGGAGATATCGTGTCAGCCCGTCTCGGGCCGAGCGATACAGGTCATGTGCGACGTTATGCGCCAAGCGACGAGGGGGCGGGGTTTGTGCTGCTGTCGGCGGCTGCCCGTGCGCCGCTTGCCCATGTGGTGGAGCGCGAGGACGTCGATTTCACTCTGCGCGGCCGACCGCGAGTCAAGACCTACGTCTATGAGAGCGACGGCCGCGTCACGGGGCTCATGAGCGTCTCCTTGCTCCCGGTATTGTCGGGGCGGGTGGGACTGAACACGTATGTAGAGGCGCTAGCGCTCGGGCGCCTGGAGCCTGAAGCACGCACGGCCTTCGTCGATACGGTGCTGCGTTTGGTGCTTGCGGAGGGCGCGCAGGCGGTCATGGTGCCGGATACGGGCTGTAGTGATCTGGAGGCCTTCAGGCGTCGTGGTTTCCGCGCTGCCCCGCGCAAGTTTAGGCTCCTGCTTGCGCCCTTGCGGGCCGATGTGACCGACCTGCCGGAGGCCGTGGACGGGTTCTGTCTCGATGTGTTCTGATTATGGCCCGTAGATTGAAGCGAATCTTGCGGGCGCTGCTCGCGGGACTCGGGGCCATCATCGCGCTGCCAGCTTTGGCCATCGCCGCCTGGGGCCGGTGGGACGAGGGTTTCGTCTGGGGCGGTCAGGCCGTCGCGTTGATACCCGGGGCTGTGGGCGACGCCGCGCGTGCGGCCTTCTACAGCCGCACGCTCGCGCTCTTCGAGCCTGGCGCCACGATCCACTTCGGCAGTTATTTCTCGAAGCGCGGCGCGCGGGTCTCTGCCGGTGCCGGGATCGGGGCTTATTGCATCATAGGCTTGGCAGATTTAGCCCCCCGGGTGCGGATTGCAAGTCGCGTGTCCATCACTTCCGGTCTCCACTATCACGGGAGCGTTGCCCGCGGTGTTGGGGGTCAGGACGTGGTCGAGCGCGTGACCATCGGCGCCAACACCTGGATTGGAGAGGCGGCGGTCATCGGCGCCGATGTGGGCGCTAACTGCATCGTCGGCATGGGCTCGGTGGTCGTGCAGCCGGTTCCGGACGGCGCCACGGTCATGGGCAATCCGGCGCGACGCATCCCGTCGGCGACGTGACCGGTCAGGCGGGCTCGGGGGGCACTAAGAGGCCTTTCATGGTATCGAGCGCCTTTTTCTCGATCTGGCGGATGCGTTCGGCGGACACCCCGTATTCTTGTGCCAACTGATGCAGGGTCGGTTTCTTGTTCGCGAGCCAGCGCCTGCGGATGATGTCCTGGCTGCGTCCATCCAAGGCCACGAGTGCATTTTGCAGGCTATCCTGTTGCGAGTTTTCGGTATCGGCCCGAGTCAGCAGGTTCTCCGGGTTGTAGCGCATATCCTGGAGGTAACCTGCGGGCGACGAGCGGAATTCGTCCTCATCGCCCTCATCTTGTGCATCGAAGGGCACGTCCGCGCTCGCCATGCGCGATTCCATCTCCTTGACGGTCTCGGTTGGCACATCGAGGTTCGTCGCTAAGTTCGAGATCTCGCTCTCGTTCATCCAGCCGATGCGGGCGCGTGACTGCCGGAGGTTGAAAAACAGCTTGCGTTGGGCCTTGGTTGTGGCGACCTTAACGATGCGCCAGTTGCGCAGGATGTAGTCGTAGATTTCGGCGCGTATCCAGTGGATCGCGAACGATACCAAGCGCACGCCGTGCGCCGGATCGAAGTGCTTGACGGCCTTCATGAGGCCGATGTTGCCTTCTTGGATAAGATCGGCCTGCGGCAGGCCGTATCCCGCGAAGGCACGGGCGACGCGAATGACGTAACGGAGTTGGGATAGCACGAGTTGCCGGGCTGCCTCGAGATTATCGTGCTCGCGATACTCGATTGCCAGCTGCCGTTCCTGTTCAGCATCCAGTACGGGCGCGGCGTTGGCGAGACGCATGTAATGCGAGAGCCCGCCTTCTGCGGCTATATTGACGGCGACTGGTAAGGTTTGTGTAGTCATTTTCCGACCCCCTCTCGACTGTCCCTATCGACCAGAGCGAATTTTAGCATTCTCGCCGTGAGAGTGCTAATCCTCGTAAAAGTTCCGGTGGCGGGCCGCCTGCTGTCAGCCCTCGCTTTGGCGCAGCGCCCGGGCGACTGCGATGCGCGCCCCAAGCCATCCGAGCGAGGCGCCCAGAACCAGCAGCCCCAAGGCCTGCTCGAGACCTAGGCCGGTCAGACGGTAGTGGGCCCCGTAGGCGCGATTCAGGGCCGCCACCGGCCCCTCCAGCGCAATTAGACCAATCTCAAGGACCAGGAGCGCACATAGTGCCCCCAAGCCGCCGGTCAACGCGCCGATATAGAGGAAGGGACGCCGGATAAAGGCATTGGTTCCTCCGACCAAGCGAACGACCGAGATTTCGGCGCTGCGGCTTGCCACCGTCGCGCGGGTCGTGTTGGCGAGGATCAGGACGAGGGCCAGGCCTAGGAGCGTGGCGAGGATGGTAACGAGCCGCCGCCCGAGGGCCAGCGCGGCATCTAGACGCTCGACCCATACCAGGTTCGATTGGACGTGCGCGACGCCGGGCAGGGTCTTCAGCTGGGTGGCCAAGAGCGCGACCGACCGGGGTCCAGGCCGCGTGGGGGCAACGATGACGACACCCGGCAAGGGGTTGTGTCGACCAAAAAGGCCCATGCCCCCAAGCCCCGACGCCGTCTTGAACTCCCGCAGGCCCTGGACGGGCGAGATATAGCGCGCCGTGGCCACCCCCGGGATGCGGCGGATGGCGACCACCGCCGCGCTGTCTGCGCCGCCCTTCTTCAAATAGACCGAGAGCGAGCCGTGGGGCTGCCACCCCTGGCTCAGCCTTTGCAAGTTCAGGAGTCCGACGTAGAGGCCGGTCGGCAAGGCCAGGGTCAAGCCGATCAGGATCACGGTCATCAAGGTGGGTGCGGGACTGCGCGCAAACTCGCCGAGGGTTCTCATGAAGACCTGCGCGTGACGGGTGAAGTAGGCCTTCATGCCGCCCCCAGCATGTGGCCTGCGCCCAGACGGATCACCCGCTTTTTCAGGCGCTCGATTTGCCGGAGGTCATGGGTGGCGATCAGGACCGTGACGCCGTGGTCGTTGAATTCGCGGAACAGGTCGATGATGTCGTCGGACAAGGCCGCATCCAGATTGCCGGTCGGTTCGTCGGCGATGAGCAGCGGTGGACGGTGCACGAGTGCGCGGGCAATGCCCACGCGTTGCTGTTCACCGCCGGACAAGGCGAGCGGAAAGCCGCGTTCCCGGCCCCTGAGCCCCACCTTGTCCAGGGCCGCAAGCACGCGCTTTCGGACCTCATCTCCCGTCATGCCCGCCACTACGAGTGGCAAGGCCACGTTGTCGAAGATCGTGCGCTCGTTCAAGAGACGGTTATCCTGGAAGACCACGCCGATCTCGCGCCGAAAGTAGGGCAGCCGCCGCGCCGGCAGTCGCCCGAGCTCATGCCCGTTGACCGTGATCTGGCCGCGCGTGGGGCGCTCGAGCAGGCAGATGAGTTTCAGTATGGTGCTCTTGCCGGCCCCCGAGGGTCCGGTCAGAAAGGCCATCTCGCCTTTTGCGAGGGTAAACCCGACATCGCTCAAGGCCTCTGTTCCCAGCGGATAGCGTTTAAAGACGTGCTTAAGCTCGATCACTGAGGAGTTCCGCTGGTAGGACCGCGTCGACGAAGGAGCGGGCATCGAAGGGGCGCAGGTCGTCCACGGATTCGCCCACCCCCACGAAATAGATCGGCAGCCCGAAGCGTTTGGCGAGCGCGAACACGACGCCACCCTTGGCGGTCCCGTCGAGTTTGGTGACGCAGAGGCCTGTGACCCCTACGGTCTTGTGGAACTGCTCGACTTGCGCCACGGCATTCTGGCCTATGCCCCCATCCAGGGTCAGGATGACCTGATGAGGGGCGAGCGCATCCAGGCGTCCTAGCGTGCGCTTGATCTTTGCGAGTTCGTCCATCAGCCCCGTCTGCGTATGCAGGCGTCCGGCACTATCGATGAGCAACACGTCCACGCCCCGCGCCCGTGCCGCTTGCAGGGCGTCGTGGGCCACCGCTGCGGCGTCGGCGCCACGCGGCTGGCTGATCATCGCTACGCTCGCGCGTTTGGCCCATTCCCCGAGCTGTTCGATGGCCGCGGCCCGGAAGGTGTCGCCGGCCGCAAGCAGTACCGAGCGGCCCTCGCTCCGCAGTCGCGCCGCGAGTTTGCCGATGGTGGTGGTCTTGCCGGCGCCGTTTACGCCGATCATGAGCACGACCTCGGGCTTGTGGGCGGCAGGCCAGGGCTTTTCGCAGGGTTGCACGATCTCGTAGAGGATTGTGCGCAAGGCGCCATAGACGGCGTCGGCGTCACCGAGCTCCTTGCGGGATACGCGGCGGGCGATGTCGCTCATGACTGCCGTGGCCGTATCGACCCCGAGGTCGGCCGTGATGAGTGCCGTCTCCAGGTCCTCGAGCAGTGCCGCGTCTAGGGCGCGCTTGCGCCTCAACAGGTCGCCTACGTTGTCGCTTAAGGCTCGCCTTGTGGCGGCGAGGCGTTCGCCGAGGCGGGCGAAGACGCCCGGTTTCTCGCTCTTGTCGCCCGACGTCTTACGAAAGAGCGCCATCGGCAATCAGCCGGTCTTGCGGGTCAGTGCTAGGTACTTTTCGTACAGGGACTCTTTGTTTTCCACCCGATCGGGATTCTTGGGGATGCAGTCGACCGGACAGACCTCCACGCATTGCGGAGTGTCGTAGTGACCCACGCACTCCGTGCATGAGTTCGGATCGATGCGATAAATCTCTTCGCCCGGGGAGATCGCCCCGTTCGGGCACTCCGGTTCGCAGACGTCGCAGTTGATGCAGTCGTCGGTGATCATCAAGGCCATGG
>JAJYHM010000006.1:0-28433 GCA_021784755.1 Pseudomonadota bacterium | reverse complement strand
TCATGTGGCGGGAGCACTTCATCGCAACGCCGCCGTCAAAGCAGCCTTCACGGCCGGATGGACGAATGGCCCCACATCGCCGCCTAAGGCCGCGATTTCCTTGACGAAGGAGGACGATAGCGCCCCGTCGGGTTCGGCCGCCGGCAGGAACAGGGTCTCGATCGTGGGGTCGAGTCGACGGTTCATGCCCGCCATTTGAAACTCGTATTCGAAGTCTGAGAGTGCGCGTAGTCCGCGCACGATGACCTGTGCCTTGTGGTGATGGATGAAGTCCATGAGCAGGGTGCCAAAGCCGACAACGGCCACCCCCGAGACCCCATGCAGGGCCTGTTCGGCGAGCGCCACTCGCTCAGCGAGCGTAAAGAGAGGCGCTTTTCGGGCGTTGGCTGCCACCCCCACGATCACGCGCGGAAAGAGCGCCGCCGCGCGTTTGACGATGTCGGCATGGCCGTTGGTGAAGGGGTCGAATGTCCCCGGATAGACGACGACGGTCACGGACAATCCTCACGATGCGGGCGCCGCCAGACCGAAGGCCACATTGCCGGCCCGACTGCGCCTGTGCCATTGCAGGTCGGGCGGCAGTTCGAAGCCGTCCGCCGCAGCGCTTTCGATATAGACAAGACCCGTTCGCGCGAGGATGCGCCGCGCGCGAATTATGGTCAAGGCATCGACCAGAAGTCCGGCCGCGAAGGGCGGGTCGAGGAATATGACATCAAACGCCGCCGCTTCCTGGGCGGCCAGGAATTCGAGTGCACCCGACGTCACCACATTGGCCTCGCAGCCAAGTCTCTCACGGTTTTCCCGCAGCGCTGTGACCACCACCGGGTTGGTGTCCACCAGGGTCGTGCTTGCCGCCCCGCGCGACAAGGCCTCGAAACCGAGTGCCCCGGAGCCCGCGAACAGGTCGAGGCATCGGGCCCCGGCAAGCCGGGGGCCGAGCCAGTTGAAGAGCGTCTCGCGTACGCGGTCGGGCGTGGGCCTAAGACCTGGTTCCGGGGGAAAGGCCAGCAGGCGCCCGCGCCAGTGTCCGGCGATGAGGCGCACGCGCGCGCCTTTAGGCGGGGCCATCGTAATCCTTGGCCGAGACCGTCTCATCCTCCGTGCGCGCCAAGAACCGCGCGGCAAGCCCCTGATAGATCGCCTCGCGACACAGCTGCCGCGAGATCAGTGTGGCGATGAGGGCGGCGGCCATGAGCGGAAACAGCATCGCGTTGTTGGCGGTCATCTCCATGACGATCACGAAGGCAGTGATGGGTGTCTGCACGACCCCGCTCAGATAGCTCACCATGCCCAGGATGACCGCCGCCTGCAGCGGGGCCTCCGGGAAAAATCGGCCGATGTCGGCCCCAAAGCCCGCGCCGGTCGCAAGCGCTGGCGCAAAGAGCCCACCGGGGATGCCGCTCAGGTAGGAGACGAGGCTCGCCAGCCATTTGGTGAACGGAAAGGTCCAGGGCAGATGGGCGCCGCCTACGACCAGCGCCCGCGCCTGCGGGTAACCGGTGCCAAAAGAACTGCCGTGCGAGACCGCTCCAAGGACCGCGATCGAGAGGCCGGCGGCCAAGGCCACGCGGTAGGGGTAGCGTGCAAGGATCTCGCGTAGCCGCAGACTTAAGTCGAGCACAAGCCGACTGAAGAGGCCGCCGGCCAGGCCGCCGGCGATGCCGCAGGCCGGCACCAGCAGCCATTGGCGCGGTGCGAGCGCCGCCTGTGTTACGCCAAAATAGGTGTAGTTCCCCTCGATGGCCACGGCCGTAAGTCCGGCGATCAGGATGGTAACGATGATGGTGCCGGTCGCATGTTCTTCGAAGCCGCGCGCGAGCTCCTCGATCGCAAACATGATGCCGGCGATGGGGGTGTTGAAGGCCGCGGCGATACCGGCGGCGCCGCCCGCCATTATGAGTGCGCGTTCGAGTCCGGGGCGCTTGATGCCGGCCAGGCGTCCGGCGGCGGCGGTCAATGAGGCGCCGACATGGACGGTCGGACCTTCACGTCCGATCGAGGCCCCGGAGAACAGCCCGAGGGTCGTGAGCAGGATTTTGCCGATCGCAATGCGTACCGACAGCAGCCGTGAGGGTGAGTCCCCGCTACGTTGCGACAGCGCGGCTATCACCTGCGGTATGCCGCTCCCTTGGGCCCCGGGAAAGAAGCGGCGTGTGAGCCACAAGGACAGAATGAGGCCGCCTGGACTTATCAGGAGCGGCGCCCAGGACCAGCGCTGGTAGAGCGTGAGGAAGCGTGTATTCGCCGCGTTGCCCAGTTCCGTGAGGGCCGCGGCCGAGAGGCCGACGAGCACCGCGCTCCCCCAGAAGACGAGGCGCGGGGTCCAGTGACGCCTTCCCGCGAGTCTGCGCAACCGGCGCGTCGGGCGCCAGGGGCCTCGCTGCACGACGGGCCCCTTACGGGGCCGCGCTCAGTTGGGCGCGGATCTGGCGGAACGCGGCGTGCGCCGCCCGGTGCTGGTCGCTAATCTCCTCCAACACTTGTTTCAGTTCGGCCATGCGCGCCTCGAGGGTGTCGCTCGCCTGGTGGATACGTTTGATGCTCTCGAGCCTGCGCCGCAGCTGCGCCTGATGCTCACGCACCTGAGACTCCATCGGCGCCATCATGTCGCGCAGCCAATCGTCGGCATCGCGATTGGCGCTCACGTAGATGGCGCGGACCTTGCTGACCGCCGATTCGAAGAAGCCGCGCACGACCGCCTTTTGTTCGGTCATGATAAGCGACAGGCCGCGCATGAACTGCTCGTGTTTTTCCTGCAGGCGCTTGATCTCGCGCGTGTAACGCATCACCGAGAAGGCCGCCGGCTTGATATTGGCAAGTCCGTGCTCCTCCTGGAATTTGCGGTACACCCCATCCATCAAGGTCTTGATCTGCTGGCTGTCTGCGGCCGCCTCATCCATGCGCGAGCGCGCGTACCCGAAAAACGTCTGCATGGCCGTCTTCAGTCCCGCGGTCGTAAGACAGGTCTGCATGTTCTTTTTGGTCTCGGCGATCAAGGTATCGAGTTGCCGCAGGCTGATCTTGGCGTACAGGGCGGCGCTTTGTTGCGCGAAGATCGTGCGCGTGGCGTGGAAGCGCTGCATGCTGCGGTCGAAGTCGGTCTTGTCGGCGCGCACCTTGGTCATCATATGTTCGATGACGTCCATGTTCTTGCCGTTTAAGCCGCTCAGCTCTCCCCAGTGTTCACGGAGACCCTGGAGCCTTTGACCAATCACTCGCTCCACGCTGGCCTCGACTTCGTCGAAATCGCGGCCCACGGTCTGGGCAACGAGACCGCCCTTACCCGGCAGGAGCTCTTCGGCGAGCGCCCGTTCGAGTGCTCCTATGCCGCTGCGCTCCTCGAGGTCTCGATCGCCGCGGACCTTAGCGGCCAGTGCCTTTTGCGCGGAGACCGGGTAGACGCGTTCTGTGGCGACATCCAGGTAGCGCGCGGTCTCGTTCACCTGGCGCGCGATCTCACGCTCCAACTCGCCAGTCTTCTTCAGGTCGTCCCACAGCCCATCGACCTTATTCAAGACCACGAGGCGGCCTTTATGGCTGCCGGCCACGTGGTCCCGCCAGACCGAGATCTCCGATTGCGTCACGCCGGTGTCGGCGGCGAGCACGAACAGGATGGCATGGGCGTTCGGCAGGGTATTCAGCGTGAGTTCCGGTTCCGCGCCCAGGGCGTTCAGTCCCGGGGTGTCCAGGATCACGAGCCCATCGGCGAG
The DNA here is from genome assembly GCA_021784755.1 of Pseudomonadota bacterium. Classification (GTDB taxonomy): domain Bacteria; phylum Pseudomonadota; class Gammaproteobacteria; order Acidiferrobacterales; family Acidiferrobacteraceae; genus Acidiferrobacter. The sequence continues at coordinate 24,723 of JAJYHM010000006.1, read as the reverse complement.
CAGGGGGTGTGGAAAATTGATGAGCGCGTAGCGCCAGCGCGGAATCTCGACCTCGCCATCGGCGTCCACGGCGGCCCCGGTCTTGGCGATATCATCGGTGACCGTGAGCCCGAGCGCGCGGGCCTCCTCGGCCGGCACCTGCTTGACCTCGGCGATATGGGCCAGGGCGGCGGCCATGGCCTCCGGATCGTCCACGTCGAGGGCTATGGTCTGCCATTCATCGCCGAAGCCCTTGAACTCGGCGACCGTGGCGCCGTTACGGCGCGTTTCTATCGGCAGGAGCTTGATGCAAGCCGGTTTGTCGGCCTCGTAAAAGAGCTCGGTCGGACACATGGTGGTGCGCCCCGCGCTGGACGGCAGGATGCGCCGCCCTTGGCCGGCGAAGAAGATGGCGTTGATGAGTTCGGACTTGCCGCGTGAAAACTCCGCGACGAAGGCGAGATACAGGCGGTCATCGCGCAGCGCAGTCTGCATACGTTCCAGGTGGGCATCGCTCTGCGGCTGACTCAGGCTATTCTCGGTTAGCCATGTTCGCAAATCAGATAGCGTCTGCGCCAAATCCCGCCGCCATAGCCCGTAGGCCTCGAAGCGCTGTTCGATCGCTGTCTGCGTCATATCCTTTTGCCCCCCGACACCTGACCCCTGCTCCCGCCAAGTATAGGCCATGCGGCCACTAGCGTTGGCACTTGAGACAATAATAGCCGCTGCGCCCGCCTCCGGAAAGCCGCGCGATGGGGGTCGCGCAACGTGGGCACGGCCGACCTTCCCGGCCATAGACCCGCAGTTGCAGCTGGAAGTATCCCGGCCGCCCGTCGCTCCCGGCAAAGTCCTTCAAGGTCGTGCCACCGGCCTCCACGGCACGTGACAGGACTGCGATCACGGCTTGCGCTAGGGCTTCGTAGCGATCGGCGCTTATGCGTCCGGCGGCCCGCCCCGGGTGGATGCCGGCCTCGAAAAGCGCCTCATTGGCGTAGATGTTGCCAATCCCGGCCACAATATGGCCGTTCAGCAGCAGGTCGCGGATGGCAATGGTGCGTCCACGCCCCCGCGCGCGCAGATAGGCCCCATCGAATCCCGCTTCCAGGGGCTCGGGGCCGAGTGGGGCGATGAGCGGGTGGTGGAGTGGGTCCTCGCTAAAAAGGAGTGCCCCGAAGCGTCGGGGGTCACGCATGCGGACCGCCATGGGCGATGCGCCCGCGAGCACGAGGTCGAAGGGCTCGGAGGGTCCGGGGGGGACCTCCGGACCCACGACCCTGAGGCTGCCCGACATGCCGAGGTGCACGATAAGGGCACCTTTGTCGAGCGAGACGATCAGGTATTTGCCGCGCCGCGTGAGGTCTGTGACCACGCGACCGCGCAATCGCACGGCCAGATCGGCCGGGATCGGCCAGCGCAGGCGCGGTTCCCGGACGACCAGATCGGCGATGGTGGCGCCGCGCATCCAGGGGATCAGTCCGCGACGGGTGGTCTCGACCTCAGGGAGTTCCGGCATGGGCGGCTAGGGCGAGCAGACGCTGACCGACTTCCTGCGGGAAGTGGTACTCGAGCCCCTGGTCGGGCCGGAGTAGCACGAGTTCGGGTTGCTTGGCGAGGATGTCAATGACGAGCGTGTGTCTGGCCGCGACCTTTTTTGGGCCCCGTTCGTTGTAATGGATCACGATGCGCCCGATCGGCGGGGTTCCGTGATAGCGCGTGACCGCCAGCGCTCGGGCATAGCGCCAGGCGTCCACGAAGGCGTTGATGCGGTCGTTCGAGATGCGCGCGGGGGTGGGCGTGGCTTGCCAGATGCCGCGGTGGCGGATGACGGAGAGCTGCGGCAGGCTGAAGGCCACGGGGTGTATGCGGTCCCCAAGCAGCTTGGTGCTCAAAAAGCTGTCGGTCGTGAGCCGGCGCGGATGGATGCTCTCGGCCGATACGAGCGTGATCGAGTGCCCTATGAGGATGTAGCGAAGGTCCCCGAAGGGGCGACGGCGTCCCACCAGGATGCGTTCGTGGTTCAGGCTCACCACCGCTCGGGGCGGCGCCAGGCCGAAGGCGGTGAGCGAACCCTTGGGGATCGCAAAATGATCACGCGGCTTGGCCGCCACGATGTCCGTCAGGGCCTCGACTCGGAAGCGGTCGGCGCGCGCCTTGAAGGGGCGCAGCAGATGCCAACTCGTCCCGTTACGCCGCAGCCGTATGACCGGCCGACCCGGACGCGCAATCGTGATGTCGGTTATGGTCGCGCCGCGCACGGGCGCGAGCCGCGCCGGCGGCGCAGGCGGCGGGGCCGTGGGCTTATTGTCCCACAAGACCCATGCCAGGACCGCCGCCACAAGCAGCAAGGCGCCGTTCATGAGTCCGCGTCTTGCGAGGCTCATAGCCTGCGCCTTCGCCACCACACGCGCAGCGCGCCCGCGAGTAGCAGGATAGGCAAGCCGAGCAGGAAGCCATAGGCGATGAGCTCCTCCTCGCTGCCCGTGAGGGAGAGCGTGAGATCCGGCGAGGCCCGATTCGGGAGATTGATGAAGGCGTCGTCATGCGCAAGCCAGTTCGCGAGGTTCATGGCGAGCGCGAGGTTGCCGCCCTCCCCGATATAACTATTGGCGACGAAGTCGCTGTCGCCCACGATCACCACCCGCTGCTGGCCACCCTTGGAGGGGCGCTCCAGTGCCGCGCCGATCGTAAGCACCGTCGGATTCGTGCCGGCCGGCGGCTCCACCAGCCCCGCGAGCGGTTGCATCTGCGTCCAGGCGTCGTTCCCGGTAGAAAGGATGGGCACAGGTTTAAGTCCGTGGACCGGTGTCAGGGCAAGTGCGGCGGCCGTCGGAAACACCGTCACGAGGTGCATGCCGCGCACGGGCCCGAGCGCCGGGTAGTGGCTTATGGCGATGAAATCGGGGCTCGCACTTGTGAGCAGGCTCGAGGTCGGGTCGACCGCGAAGCCCTTGCGGAATCGTATGCCGAGCCGCGCAAGCACCGGGGCCAAGCCGTCCGTATGGCCTGGCTCCAGCATGACCAACAGGTTGCCGCCGTTTTTCACGAAGCCTTCGAGCGCATGCACCTCCCCTGGCAGGAAGGGCACGCGGGGGTCGGCGATGACAAGCACGCCCGCTTTGTGCGGGAAGGGCGGGCCCGCGCCGGGATTGAAGGAGCCGACTGTGAAGCCGCGCGCACGCAGCTGGCGGGCCCACGACGAGAGGCCGAGCCCCGAGCCGTCTTGCGGCTCGCGCTCCTGATTGCCTGTCAGGAAAGTAAGGTGGCGGATGCCCGTGCGTTCGAGACGCGCGAGCTCGTTTGTCACGCCGACCTCGGAGGGGCTCGCGACCAGCGCGCGCCGTTTCCCATAACGGATCTCCAGTTCACCGTTGAAGCCGATGTTGAGGCGCCGCACGCGCGCCGGATGCTTGTCGGGATTCACGAAGGTGAGATGGATCGTCGGATCCACTCGCTGGTATTTGGCGATGAGGGCGCGCACGGATTGGCGGACCGCCGCGCCATGCGCAAAGGCCACGATTTGCACGGGGCCGCGCAAGGCCCGGACCACATGGATGCTGGGCTCGCTCAAACTATTGCGGCCGGTGGCCGACCAATCAGACACGAAGGGAAAGCGCGCCGCCGCGTACAAGCCGAGACCTGCGACCGTAAGCCAGAGCAGGACGAACAAGCCTCGTCCGCCGATTGTCGTGATCCGTTCGCGGTTCATCGCGCAGCCAGCCGGTCAGCCTCGAGCCTGCGGACGCTAAAGAGCAGGCAGGTCGCCGTGAGGACCATGTAATAGGCGACATTCGAGGTGTCGAAGAGGCCGCGCAGGAAGGGCTCGTAATGGTTCACGATCGACAGGTAGGCGACTACGGCGCCACCGTCGCCGCGCCCATGCCCCGCATAGTCGACGATCCAGAGAAAGAAGACGACCCCAAAGGTCCCCATAGCCGCCACCGCCGGGTAGCGGGTCAGGCTCGACATGAAAAGCCCGATGGCAGCGAGGCTCGAGGCGAGCAAGACGAGCCCCAGGACGCCGCAGGCGAATGTGCCCCAATCGAGGCGTCCGCCTATCAGCAAGGACAGTGGCATGGCCAGGCTCATGAGGATGATGAGGGCGTAGAAACCCAGAATGCCGAGGTATTTGCCAAGCACGAGTTCGGTGAGCGACACGGGCGAGGAATAGAGCAGCGTCAAGGTCTTGTTGTGGCGCTCGTCGGCGATGAGGCGCATGGTGGCAAGCGGCGTGATGAGTAAAAGCAGGACGCCGGTGTTGCCGAGCAGCGGGGCCGCCACCAGGCTCGTGAGCCCGGGCGCATTCGGGAGCGTCGTAAGCCGTCCCTGGATCATGAGAAACAGGTTGACGTGGCCTAGGAAGAGGCGCGCGAGGATGACCTGCGCGACACCCAATATGACGAAGGCCAGCGGCGACAAAAAGAGCGCCCGCCATTCACGCCACGCGATCGCCCGGATCACGCGGCCTCCGGCGATTCGCCTGTCAATTCGGCGAAGATGGATTCGAGCGAGGAATGCTCGGGATTGATTTCTTTGAGCCCCCAGTCCCGCTCGAGGGCGAGACGCACGATCCCGTCGGTGGGGTCGGCGCCGGGGTCGTGGAAGATGCGCAGCCGTCGCTCGTCTTCGACCATCACGGATCCCACGAGTGGCAGCGCCTCGATGGCGCCGACGTCCGGGGCCTTGCGGAACACGGCTACGAGCACCTGCGATTCCATGCGCGCCATCAGTGCGTCTATCCCCTCATTCAATACAAGCTTGCCCTTATGGATGATCTGCACGCGGTCGCAGCTTGCCTGCACCTCGGGGAGGATGTGCGTCGAGAGGATCACGGCGCGATCTTGGCCGAGCTCGCGGATGAGCGCGCGGATTTCGCGAATCTGATTGGGGTCCAGGCCCACGGTCGGCTCGTCGAGAATGACCACGTCCGGTTCGTGAATGATAGCCTGCGCAAGACCTACGCGCTGCTGGAAACCCTTTGACAGGTTGGCCGTCAGTCTTCCACCCACGGTGCTCAAACCGCACCGCGTCTTGGCGCGTTCGCGCGCCGCGCGCCGGCCCTTACGCGGGATGCGCCGCAGGGCGGCGGCGTAGTCGAGATACTCGTCGACCGTGAACTCTCGGTATAGGGGCGGGTATTCGGGCAGGTAACCCAGACGTGCCTTGGCCTTCTCGGGAGAGGTGCGCATGTCGAAGCCGCCGACCAGGACGCGTCCCGCGGACGGCGCGAGGTTGCCGCTCAACATCTGCATGGTGGTGGTCTTGCCGGCGCCGTTGGGTCCGAGAAATCCCAGCACCTCGCCACGGCGTATGACGAAGCTCATGTCCGACACCGCCGCATTCGGACCGTAGAAGCGGCTGACCGCGTCGGTCTCGACGAGGACCTCGGGATTGCTCATGATCTCGCCTGGGTCCCGCTCTTCATAGCCGGCATTAAAGGCCGGGGGCGACTTTTTGTCAACGGCACCTAGTACGGTGTGTGGGCGCGTCGCGGGGTGGCGCGCACGGTTTCGCGCCGCGGCCGTCGACACGCATCACCTTGTGCGCTGCACCCTTTCGCCCATGCGCGCTTTTAGGGACAATAGCGCCTTTCAGTCTTCGCCACTCAAAGGGGTCGTCAGCCGTGAAAGTCCGAATCGAGCCTAGCGGTCATGAGTTTGAGACCGCGCCGGGAGAGACACTGCTCGAGGCCGCGTTGCGCGAAGGCTTCCATCTCCCCTACAGTTGTCGCAATGGCGCGTGCGGGACTTGCAAGGGGCGCATCGTATCAGGGGATGTGCGTCACGAGCCCTACGAGGCAAAGGCCCTGAGCGAGGCTGAGAAGGCCGCGGGGATGGCGCTCTTTTGTCGGGCGGTGCCCGAAGGCTCGGTGGTCGTCGAGGCGCGCGAGATCGGGGTGGCCCGGGACATCGTCATAAAGACCATGCCATGCCGCGTGGTGCGCATGGAGAAGCTCGCCCCCGACGTGATGCGGCTTTTTCTAAAGCTTCCGCAAAACGAGCGGTTGCTGTTTCTGGCCGGCCAATACATCGATATCCTTTTGAAGGACGGGCGCCGCCGGGGTTTTTCCATCGCCAATGCGCCGAGTGCTGACGAATTCCTCGAGCTTCATATTCGTCACGTCCCGGGGGGGTTGTTTTCGGGGCATGTCTTCGGCGCCATGCAGGAGCGCGCGCTCCTGCGCTTCGAGGGGCCGCTTGGCACATTCTTCCTGCGCGAGGACACCGAGAAGCCCGTGATCCTCATGGCGGCGGGTACGGGCTTTGCCCCGATCAAGGCCATCGTCGAGCAGACCTTGACCACCGATTCCGAAAGACCGCTCTATCTTTATTGGGGCGGCCGGACGCGTGCCGATCTCTATCTCCATGATCTCGCGCTCGGCTGGGCGGCGCAGCAACCGCGCATCCGTTATACCGCTGTGCTCTCGCGGCCGACCTCCGAGGACCACTGGGAGGGCCGCACGGGCTATGTGCAAGACGCGATCGCGGCCGACTGGCCGGACCTGTCCGGTTTCGAGGTGTATGGAAGCGGTCCGCCGCGCATGATCGAGGCGGCGAAAGGGGTGCTGGCACAGAAGGGTCTGCCCGCGGATGCCTTCTACTACGATGCCTTCGAGCACGCCAAGGACCCCGTGCTGTTACCATGAGCGGGAACCACGCACACTCGGGACACGGGCGTCACCACGAGGCTCATGATCACCACGATGGGCATGGGGCCCACGCCGAGGGTCGCGGCCTGTGGGTGTCGCTTGGGCTCACCGCAATCTTTGCGTTCGTCGAGGCTGGCACCGGACTTCTTGCCCACTCACTCGCGCTTTTGAGCGACGCCGGGCATATGTTGTCGGATACGCTGGCGCTTGCCTTGTCGCTCTTCGCCGTCTGGATGGGGCGCAGGCCGCCCTCGGCGCGTCACTCCTACGGGTTCGTGCGTACCGAGATCATCGTTGCCTTCATCAATGGCCTGGTCCTGCTCGCCGTGGTGACTGCGATCGTGATCGAGGCCGTGCGCCGTCTCCAGGACCCCGAGCCCGTGGCTGGCGGGGCGGTCATGGTCGTGGCGGCGCTTGGCATCCTCATGAACGGCGGCGTGGTGTATGCCCTGAGCCGCGAGCGCCACACCCTGAACACGCGCAGCGCCATCCTTCACGTCCTGGGCGATCTCCTGGGGTCGGCCGCGGCGCTCGTGGCGGGCGCCGTTGTGTACTTCACGGGCTGGTATCCGATCGATCCCATCCTGTCGCTCGTCATCTCCGGACTCATTCTCTACTCGACGGTGCAACTCCTGCGCGAGACCTTGAACGTGCTCATGGAGGGGGTGCCAAGCCACGTCGATCTGCGCACGGTCGGTCGCGCACTCGCCGAAGTGCCAGGCACGATATCGGTGCACGATTTGCACATCTGGACCCTCTCTTCGGGGATGCTCGCGCTCTCCGCGCACGTGGTGGTGCACGATCTCGATCGCTGGGGTGGGCTTCTGGCCGTCATGCAGGACCTTCTGCACGATCGTTTCGATATCGACCACGTGACGCTGCAGCCCGAGACCCTGGACACGGGGCTTGCGCGGGGTCGCCCCGTCATTCCCATCCACCCGCGGCCACCGTGAGCGATCGATGTGCGGGTGCAGGCCTCAAGGCCGGCCCAGGCATCGGCTAGGGGGTCTTGCCGTTAAGACCCAATCCATAAGGTCCATTTCGGCCCCGTCGCGGGACCGTGTGCCGGCGCGTCGACGACGCAGATAGCGGGCGCGACACGTTCTCGATCCCGGCCGTCTATGGTGCTCGACCCCCCACGATTGACTTCTAATCATCCGAGCGTAGACTTCTAATTATCAGACAATAGCCTTCTAATCATCTGGGTGGATATGTACCAACGATTCGTGGAACGGCGGGTGGAGGAAGCGCTTTCCGATACGCCGGTCGTGCTCATCGTCGGCCCGCGCCGCGCCGGCAAAACCACCCTCGTCCGCAAGATGGCGGAGGCGGGCCGGACTTATATGACTCTCGATGACCATCTCGTCCTCGAGGCCGCCCGGTCCGACCCAGCCGGTTTCATTCGGGGGCTGGATCGGGTCGTTATCGACGAAATCCAACGTGCCCCCGGTCTCCTGCTCGCCATCAAGAAGGCGGTCGACGAGGATTACAGGCCCGGCCGCTTCTTGTTGACCGGTTCCGCCAATATTCTGACCGTGCCGCGCGTAGCCGACAGCCTAGCCGGTCGCATTGAGACCATCCGCCTGTTGCCGCTATCCCGCGCCGAAATATCCGGAACGCCAGCCACCTTCCTGGACCGTCTGTTTGCGGGCACTCTGCAGGGCGACTGCCAGGCAGCCTTAGGCGATGCCCTCGTGGAGATCGTTCTCCTGGGAGGCTTCCCTGAGGTCCTCATCCGTGACAGCGAGCGCCGACGACAAGATTGGGTTCGGTCGTACCTCACGTCGATCCTGACGCGGGACTTGCGCGACATCGCGGAGGTGGAGCGGCTCTCCGAGTTGCCCAGGTTCGTTCGGCTCCTCGGAGAGTATTCGGGGCAGTTGGTCAATTACTCGCAGGTCGGTTCGGCCATCAATGTCAGCTACAAGACCAGCCAGCGCTATATCGCGCTCCTCGAGCAACTGTTCCTAGTCGCCACCCTGCCACCCTGGTATGCAAACGCACTGAAGCGGATCACCAAGACCCCGAAGCTACATTTCCTGGATTCAGGCGTGCTCGCCGCTGTGCGCGGGCTCACATCTGTCCGCCTAAGGGGGGAGCGTGATGCCTTTGGCGCGCTTCTCGAGAGCTTTGTCTTCGCCGAGATCTTAAAGCTTATGGCGGCGTCCGATATGCAGCTTACGCTGTATCATTTTCGCGATCATCAGATGCGCGAAGTGGATATCGTGGTGGAACGTGATGATGGTCTGATCGCCGGGGTCGAGATCAAGGCATCGGCCACCGTGAGGTCGGGCGATTTCGGCGGTCTGCGGACGCTGGCCCAGACGTGCGGGAAGCGATTCGCTTACGGTGTCGTGCTTTATGACGGCGCGGACGTCGTGCCCTTTGGTGAGCAGCTGGCCGCCGTGCCCTTGTCTTCTTTGTGGAGATGAGAATACCGTTTGACTGCGATATCGGCAGGCGCGTTTGCCGAATGGGGAGTGGGCGGGCCGTGCGGGGACAATCCGGATCTGCGACGGCGCGGTGAAGTTTATAAGCGTGTTTGCTTGGGCGGCCTGAATTTGGACGGCAACCCTAACGCGCGACCCACTGATCCATGGCGTTTATGGAACAACCGCATAGAGTCATTATTTCGACTTTTTATCGTTCGTCGGATACTGGGAAGGCGCTGCAACAGTGAGCGGAACGCCCAATGAAGCGGCCCATTGCGACAGGATATCCATGCCGCCTTGCGCGATGGAGATCGCCTCATGGGCATCCTTTTGCGTAAAATGCTTACGAGCCGTGGAGCCGCTTGGTAGGGCATCCGAATATCGGGCGGCGATATAGAAGCGATCGAGCTTTATTGCCTCGCGCTCCTCCCACCCTCCCTCGATGGGCACCATCGCGGAAAGTTCCTCTATGGAGTGGGTCTTCGGAATGCGCCCGTTCGCTACCAACAAGCCCTTGAAGGCCTTCTCGAGCGCTTGTTGCGCATGAAAGCAGGCTGCGGCATGCATTCCTTACTTGGCCAGAATCCGAGCGGCGTCCCTATCGTCCTCTGCGGCCTCAAACCAACGGGCGCTTTCCCTGAGCTGGTCGGACAGACTCATACGAGTCTATCCTTTTCAGCCCACAGATCTCGAAAAAAGAGGTTGCCGGATTGCAGTTTATCGGCGATTTCCTCGGAAGAGAGCGGGATGATGTCACAGGCGAATGGTAGCCGCGCCGCATGACACGCCGCGGAGGCTAGGCTCATTCGATCCAGGAAGCGATCATGGGCAAATTGGTCTCCGACCTCGACCAGAATGTCGGCGTCGGAACCTTCCACGGCCTCACCGCGCGCTACCGAGCCAAATAGCCAAATCCCCTTGGCCTTCAGGGCTTGCGCCAAGAGCGGGGCGAGGCGTATCTTGCATGTATTCCGAAGGATCTGCGAATGCCGGCGCGCGCGCCACTAAGGTGGCCCGGTCAGGTGCGGGAAGCGCGGCTGCGTCTATTTGTTTCTCGCTCATGCGCGCAGTATCGCGCTGACGGCTATTGCGCGCAACGGCCGCGCGACCAACCCGCAAGGGCGCCTGGGAATGAGGCAAGCGCGCATTGAGGCCCGAATGTTCTTGCCTGGCGCATAGACCGTGCCTGCCGCCGACCTGGACGTGTTCCGCACCTGCAAGTCCTCGATACACACCATCGCGTGGTTTTGGCTGACATTGCCGGCCGCATGGCCGGTCGCGGTCGACGTCTGGTGCCGCAAGTCGCGGCGGGCATGACCGATCCGGGCGTGAATGCTCCGGACGCGGGCCTTGGCCTTCTTCGAGTTGTTGCCGAACTTGGTTTGCGGTTTATGGCGCGCTGGTAGCGGCGCAGTCTGGCCTCGTGCTTCTTGAAGAAGCCCAGCGGCGCAAGGGACGCGCCGTTCGAGAGCGTGGCGAAACGGACCACACCCATGTCGATGCCGACGACGCTGGTGGCCTGCGGCACCGGGGCGGGAATCCCGCGCTCGGTCTGGATCGAGTGAATCACTTGCCCACGTTCAGGCTGACCGTGTCGTTGCACACCTTTCCCAGCAACTCGTGCGAGAACCGCGGGCGCATCCAGCCAAGCTTAGGCAGGAAGATGCACCCAATTCGCCTGATCGAGTGTGAACGGCTTCGGGTCGGGGTAGCGGGAGCTGTCGCGCTGGCTGGTTTTTTGAACTTCGGGAAGGCGGCGCGTTTGACAGAGAAGTTCGCGTAGGCGCGTTCCAGGTCCATGAGCGTCTGCCGCAACGGATGAACCGGCGCATCGGCCGGCCACGGGGCCGTGCGCCCGGAAGGCAGCGACGCTCCGCCACTTGGTCTTTGTGGCGAAATATCGCCGCGGGGCGTTCGATGGCGATGCCATCAACCGGCTGTGCACAATCTTCGCCAAGATCTGCGTCGATTTTGAGGCGCAACTGATCAAGATGGGCGGCGAGGACGACTATGTGCACCTGCTCCTGGAGTATCCACTCCGATAGCGAGGCCCCCTAGAGTCCCCAAGCCGACCGCAAGTACGGCAATGCCGGTGGATACAGCTATCCGCAAAGCATCTGTCGTGGCCATACCTCCTTCAGGTAAAAGGGTCTCGCGGTGGCGGCAAGTTTTTGCGATGCGCTTTGCAGCGATTCCAGAATTCCGGCAACAACACGGTGACAAAAGTGACAGCCAGGATGGCGTATCCGTATGTGAGAATCCCATTGAGGACGAACCATGGGCCATGGGGTGGTATCCAGTGCGCATAAATACCGACAGACTGCATGATGAAGGCGAAACTTCCTATCAGTACGGTGAGTCTCACAGCGCGGGGCGTTATGTAAGCGGCGCCGCGCCGCCGCGCAAGGCGTCCTAAAAAAATACCCGGAACAAGCACAGCGGCGATTGCGAAGACAACCACGAGAGCCATAGCCGCGGCTATCTTACCGGCTACGGCGCTCCCAGTGGCCACGGCAATGACAAGTAAACCCAGAATCATGATCAAAGTGTTCATCTATCCGACCTCTTAGGCGGCTGCACGCTATGTATACATCGCAACCTTCATCGGTATCGAAATAGAAGCAGAATAATAGTGGTGCCAGAGAACGCCTGGCAATTATCTCCGCAGAGGCGGCGACAACACTCACGACCGCAGCGGTTGTCACTTAGGCGGCGAACAACGCCAGTATAGCAGTTGCCAAAAAGGCGCGGTTTTACATGATCGTTGACAGGTTACGCTTAGACTTGGCGCCTGCTTCTGCAATACGACGAGGACGATCTTGCTCTCCCGCTCATCTGTCTGTCTGTCTGCCTGCCTGCGCGGGGCGTCCTGAACTATGCGATGGCTAGGCCTGCCATCGATGAGCTTCGGGCAACCGTCATGAGGCGGGGTGAGGCTGTGGACCCGTTCGGCCAAGAGCGGCGCGAGGCGTGTCTTGCATGTGTTCTGAAGGGTCTGCGAATGCCGGCGGGCGCGCGCCACTAAGGTGGCCCGGTCAGGTGCGGGAAGCGCGGCTGCGTCTTTTGTTTCTCGCTCATGCGCGCGGTATCGCGTCGACGTGTGTTGCGCGCACCAGCCGCGCGACCAATCCGCATTGGCCCTCGGGAATGAGGCAAGCCAGCATCGAGGGCCCCCGAATCGGAGGGGGTTAAATTGCCGACGCGGCGCTGCGTCCTCCTAAAGTGTGCGACGCCCGCATGCTCGCCTGTCGATGGCTACGGGAGCGGCAAGAACAAGGTCTCCGGCGACCGATTGCTTTCACCCTTGCTCTTCTGGAGATCAAGCCCGCGCCGGCAGTATTCGCGGGCCTGTGTCTGGTCGCCCAGACGTTCCATGACGAGCGCGAGTTCCCCATAGATGTCGGAGGTTGGGTTCTGGCGGGCGCAGCGCTCGGCGTACTCGCGGGCCTTGCCGGGGAGATTGGCGGCCAGCGCGAGCTTGGCGAGCGCCAAGAGGAGCGGGCCGCTCTGGGGGGAGATCTTGAGCCAGTTTTCCGCCTGCGACAGATAGCGCAGTGCCTGATCGCCCTGCAGATCCCCGTAGGCGCTGTAGAGTTCGTCTGTGGGTTCGTGGCGTAAAGCGGGGGTCAGCAGGTGCTCCGCCTCGCCGGTCTCGCCCCGGCGAATGAGATTGCGGGCGTAGAGGGCGATCAGTGTTGGATGCTGGCGGTGGTGCTTTGGGATGGCGCGCCACACGGCCTCCGCATCCGCCTGGGCGTGGGTGGCAAGCACCAGCAGATGACGGTGGGCGTCGCGTTCCAGATCGTCGATGGCCGCCACCTCCATGGCCTTGTGGCGCCGCAACTCGGGTGCGAGCTGGGTCACCGTGGTCCAATCCCGTAGGCCGCGCGCCCGTTGCGCAAGTAGGCGCAGCACCGTGCGATTACCCGGATGCGAGATACGCAGCGCGTTTAAGGTGGCGAGACTGCGTTCGTATTCCCGGGCCGCCTCGTGCAGATAGGTCTGGAGGAGGCCTGCGGCAAGCCCAAGCCCCGGCACGCGCTGGGCCTGGGTAAGATATTCGTCGCGTTCCTCGCGGTGCCCTTGACCCTGGGCTGCGCAGGCCGCGACCAGATAGTGGATGCCCGGCACGTCCTCGGCCTTGAAGTCGCCCACAAGATCCTTCTCGGCGCCTGTATGATCGCCCTCCAGGAACTTGATGAGGCCCGCATGAAGGCCCTTTTGTTGATGGCGCAGGCGGCGGTCCAGCCGCCAGCGGCCGACATCTCGAGGGATCCGCAAAAGGCGCATAGTCACATGCAGCAGGGTGTAGAGCAGGACTACCGCCGCGACCAAGAGCAGCGCAAAGAGCGTGAGGGGCATTTCGACGCTCCAGGGGCTGCGCTCGATCAACACATAGCCTGGGTTGTGCATGGCTGCCAAGGTCACGAGGATCGTGACCACGAGCAAAAGGACGATGCCCGACAGGATCTTCATGAGGCGGCGCGCGACAGCCGGCGCAGAAGATGTAGGGACTGCGAGATGTCAGGCCACTTCAAGGCCTGGCTCTTGTGTTGGAGGTCTTGGAGTTTCGCGAGAACCGTTTGGGTGGAGCGTGCCTTCACGTCGAAGTAGCGCTCGATCCAGCGCCGAGCCGCGCTAAGATCGGCCGCGACCAGGGCTGGGCGGTGTTCGAGCAGGGCAAGCTGTGCCCCGTAGAGGCGGATCTGCAGGTTCTCGCGCACGAAGTAGGCGCGCTTGGGCGCAAGCAGCGCGCGCTCATGTATGGGCTCTTTGCGGATCCGGATGAGCCCCGTGAAATCCTGCCAGATGCCGTCGACCGCGCGGCGCCAGAAGGGGAGCGAGGCCGATTTCACGGTGGCCGCCGTTTTTTCGGGGAAGGCGCGGGGCAAGGCGAGCGGCAAGGTCCGGACGCTGTGGGCCAGCGCCACGAGATCGAGCGCCATGGTGGAGGTGTGTTGGCGACGCAGCGCCTTCAGGCGCAGGATCTCCTGGAGGATGGCCTGGCGCACCGGCAGAAGCCGGGGGTCGCCCTGGCGACGCAGTGCGCGCTCTGCCTGATGGAGCGCGAGCAGTGCGAGCGGGACGTTATGTTGGAAGCGCAACTGGTCGTTGGCGATGAGCAGCAAGTCGGCCGCCGCCCGTACCCGCCAGTGACGTCCGGGGCGGTTGGCGGTGGCGAGCGACGCCTGGCGCTGGGCGAGATCAGCGATGGCCTTGCGGCTCGCGTCCTGCGCTTGCTCCAGGGATGTGATCTTTGTATTGAGTTGGATCAGCGCCTGGCTTTGCGCCTGAAAGCTCCGTGTTACGTCGAGACCCACGATCTGGGCCTTGTAGGAAAGCAGGTACCAGACGTAGCCCAAGCCGATCAGGGTCACCAGCGACAAGAGCAGCGCAAGCCCTCCGGCGACGGAACGCGCGCGGCGCGGGGCGGGGGGTAGTGCTGGGGGGCTCGTCTTCTCGATGTCGTCGGTCATGGTGACTCTTAAGGGTTTAAGCGATTATAGGGGGTTTTTGCCGGCATGCCAGGCAAGGAGCGCCGCAATCAGCGCTTCGTCGTCGGCGCCCGCGGCGACCAGGAGGGGTCCTTTGAGGCCTAGGGCGAGGCAGGCGTCCTTGAGACGCGTCCCGACCACGACGAGCGGGGTCTTCGTAAGCCACTGGCGGCCGACCTGTCCCAGGGCGTCATAGAGATGATGCAGCCCCTCCACACTGGTTACGATCACCGCATCCAAGCCATTGCGCGCCCAGGCCCGCAGGAGCCCCGAGACGTCCGCCGAGGGCGCCGCGCGCCGGTAGCACTCAGCGTATTGGACCAAGGCCCCGCGGGCCTTCAGGGTATCCCCGAGGAGCTCCCGGCCACCCTCCCCTCGAAAGACGATGATGCGCTGACCATTGATATCCTGAAAGGGTTCCATAGACAGTAATGACTCACTATCGAACTGGCCCTCGGGGACTAGGATGTCTGTGAACCCGAGCCGCTTCAGTTCGCGGGCGCTGCCGCGGCCGATGGCCGCCATGCGCAGCGTCGCGGGCCACCCCTGCCCAAAGCCTTGCATGAGATTGAAGGCGCGGGTTACGGCATTGGGGCTTATGAAGATCGCCCAGTCGTAGCCGGACAGGTCCGCGACGACCGCCTTGAAACTTGCGATGTCGCGGGGCTCCACGATCTCCACGGCCGCGAAGTGGATGGGTTGGGCACCCAGGGCCGCGAGCTGGTCCATCAGGCCTTGGCTTTGACCCACCGGTCGTGTGACGAGGATCTTCAGTCCGGCGAGATCGCTCACGCCCCATCCTTCAGCAGGCGCTCGATGATGGCCCCGGCGCCTTGCGACAAGAGGCCTCCGGCCACCGCGTGTGCGAGGTGTGCGGCCTCCGTGGCGGGTCCCTGCTGGGTGTCGGTGAGTAGTCGACTTCCGTCGGGCTCGCCGACCAGTCCTCGCACGGTCACCCGACCTGCATCCAGGGTGGCGAAGGCCGCGATCGGCAGCCGGCAGCCGCCGGCCAGGGTCGCCGTGACGATGCGTTCGGCCTCCACGCAGAGCGCGGTGTCGGGGTGGTGCAGAGGATCTATGATCCCGCGGGTCTTGGCGTCATCGAGTCGGCATTCGATGCCGATGGCGCCCTGCGAGGCCGCCGGTAGGCTCACCTCGATCGACAAATAGCCGCTTATGCGATCGGCAAGTCCCAGACGCTTCAACCCAGCCGCCGCCAGGATGATCCCGGAAAACTCGCCGGCGTCGAGCCGCGCCAGGCGACTATTGACGTTCCCGCGCAGGTTCTCGATGCGCAGATCGGGCCGCCAATGGCGGATCTGGCAAGCGCGACGCAGGCTCGCCGTTCCGATGACGGTCCCCTCGGGCAGGGCCGCCAATTCCGATGCCTTGAGGGGGGACACCAAGGCATCGCGCGGGTCCTCGCGCTCGAGGATCGCGCCTATGGTAAGACCTTCCGGCAGTTCCGCCACCACATCCTTCATGGAATGAACTGCGAGGTCGATGCGTCCTAGCGCAAGAGCCTGCTCGAGTTCTTTCGTAAAGAGTGCCTTTCCGCCGGAGGCCACGAGCGGGCCGGAAAGTTGTCGGTCGCCTTCGGTCGTCATGGGGACGATGGTGACTGTAAGCCCCGGGTGCAGGGCGAGGAGCCGATCGCGGACGTGGGTCGCCTGCCATAAGGCGAGAGCGCTCTTGCGGGTTCCTAGGTGCAGAGTCGTCACGGAGAGTCCGAATGGTGGAGTGTAAGGGCTGTCATCCTAAGAAATTGACGGGACTTACGCAAACTGCGGTCTTTCGCGGGGGGAGCGCCCTCGCTCGTCTTGGGAGGTGCATCCTCACGGACACTGCACTACGCGCGAACCTTGCGGTGTCGTGGCGCAAGCCGTGGACCCCTATCCTTCGAGCCGTCCTTGCGCCCCGTGGCCCGGCCCCAGTCGCGGGCTTGGCTTCCCCAAGGGGTGCCACACGCGCGGTGCGCCTTCGAGGGAGCCCCGCGCGGTCCCTATCGGTCATGGCGATGCGAGCCTCGAACTTCCCAGGACGAAACACGCGCGCATCCCATTGCGTTTTTCTGTTTCCCAGGACCGCTCTTCCTGTTATAACGTCCATTGATGCGCTAGGAAATAAAGCTGCCCCGAAGGATCCGGATGTCCCGGACCCTTTTTGCCACGCATCACGAGCGTCGACACGGCACACGAAGAGGTGTCGAGCGCGACCCGCCGACAGGAATATGAGGGGCCAATAATAAATGGATATTTATCAAAACCCACCAGAGGAGCACTGTGATATGACATTCAAAGCGGTTTACCACCGGTTCGCGTCGGCATTTGCCGTCTTGGCCTTGTTGGCGTTTGCCGCGCCGAGCTACGCCGGTACACAGAGCCATGCGTTTGCGACGCATCGCGTCGTTTTCCAGATCAGCAATGGCTCCGCCCAAGAGCAACAGCTCGTCTTGGCCAATGCCGCGAACGTGTTGAAGTACTTCGGGCCGACCAAGCTGCAGATGGAGATCGTGGCTTTCGGTCCGGGCATGCGCCTGCTTTTGAAGAATAATGTGCATGCGAAGATGATTCAAAGCCTGCATGCCGAGGGCGTCGAGTTCGCGGCCTGCCACAACACGATGATGAAGCTGCATTTGACGAAGGCCGATCTGAATCCGGTGGCGCACGTGGTGCCGGGCGGCGTGATCGAGATCATGCGTCGCGAGAGTGAAGGTTGGAATTACATCCGCCCGTAAGCAAAAGTGCTGCGGTCGGCATAACTAAAGATATTAAAAAAGCAGTCCCATCTAGGAGGAGTTCATGAAAAAGCAATCCTTGCTGACGGCGGCAGTGGCCGCCGCCTGTTTTGCAGGTGGTGCGCACGCCACCAACTGGTTCCAGCTCCAAGGCACGGAGCCCAATGGCATCGCCGCCCCGGTGCATGTCTTCGGATTCATACAGCCTACCTATCAGGATACGGGTGGCTCGGCGGTGAACGGACTCGGGGGCCCGGCTGTCTCGTACAACGGCGCTGTGCCGAAGTTCAACGAGGTCGCCCCTCAGAACACCTCGATGCGCAGCTTCAACATGTTGCGCGCGCGTATCGCGGTGCGCGGCACGGTGTTGCCGATCAGCAACAAGATCGACTATTTCATCATGGCGGAGTTCGGGAATAACAGCTACACCGGTACCGGCAGCTACACCCCGCGCCTGACCGACGCCTCGGTCACCTTCAATGAGATCCCGGGCATGCGCGTGCGCGTCGGTCTCTTCAAGACCCCGGGTCCTGAGGAGATCCTGCAGGGCATACCGGATTTCAATTACATCAACTTCACCAATGTGGGCGCCCAGCTGATCCAAAACCAGTTCATCTCGGGGCTAGCCTACGCGGCTAGTACTCCTGCTCAGGGCGTGGGCCCCGGGGGCTATCTCGTCAATGCGGCGCCAATCGATGCCGGCCGCGATCAGGGCGTGCAGCTCTTCGATTGGTTCAATAATGGCCCCTGGCAGTTCGCCTATGCCGCTATGATCGGTAACGGCGCCCCGCTCTACGCCAATGCGCAATCGAATACCCCGAGCTACTATGGGCGCTTGCAAGAGTCCTATATCTTCAACCATAGCAAAGGCCCGCATCAGGCGGGCGTCACGGCGTGGGTGTGGGATCATTTAGGTCACCAAGCGTTGGATGTCGGTGCGGTGTCTGGAGGGACACCAACGGGCGGTTTCACCCGCCAGAACTACACCTTCAAGCGCTATGGCGTGGGCGCCCAGTATCGCAGCGGCTTCATGACGCCGGGCGCCCTGCGGGTGACGGCCGAAGTCATGCGCGGCACCGGCTGGATACTGTCGGCCGCACCCTTCTCGGGCCCGGTGGGCGGCCCCAATTGTGGTAGTGCGTCGAACAGCTCGGCGGCGCTTTGCACCGAGACCCTCTATCCGGGTGCTAACAATGCGGCGGTCGGCGGTTATGTCGAGACCGGCTTCTTTGTGACGAAGCACTGGGACCTCGAGGCCCGCTACGACCAGTATGACCGTATGACCAATAATCCGGGGCTCGAGCGCATCTTCAAGACCACCACCCTGGGCGTGCAGTACTACATCTCACCCATGGCGCGCGTCACGTTCAACTACGCGATCAACCGTATCGACATTCCGCACCTGTCAGCGGTGGGTCCCGCGGCTGCGCAACAGAACGCCTCAGCCGTCGCGAGTGCCAAGGACAACACAATCGCCTTGCAGACGACACTGCTCTTTTAAAGGACCTAAACTCCAGGAGGTTTTGTGAAAAAAGGCGCTTTATGGACGGCCCTGTCCTTTCTTGCGGTAAGCACCCCGGCTCTGGCCGTGCAGGGCAACCTGCACTGGCACACGATCCATATCCAGATCCCGGTGCGCTTGAAGGCGGCCAAGGTGGTCTTCAATATGGACCATCCGGTGTTTATTCCGCATACGCGGGAGCCTGTGGGCCTTTCGCAGATGCGGATGATGCTGGCGAAGTTCACGCGTGATCATACGCGCTGGAAGATCGATGCGGTCTTCCAGGGGGCGGATGGCTATATGTTGCTGAACGACAAGGCCTACAACCAGTTCATGCATGTGCGTACTGGCAACCCCTACCGCGGTCAGATCGAGGCCCTGTTCCACAAGGGTATCGATATCGAGGAGTGCGGGGTCACCATGCGCGCCCATCACTGGGGTAACAAGCAGCTCTTGCCGAATGTGAAGGTGAACGCCGGGGCGGTTGCCCGCATCATCTGGCTTGAGCAGCACGGTTACATCGAGGTCAATCCTTAACGGATGCGGTAACGCGGCGTTCCGTCGCGGGTAAGGATCTGGGCGAGGGTCGGCACGACCTCGCCCAATCTTTTTTTAAGGCCGTAGGGTGGGTTCAGGATCACAAGCCCCGAGCCGTTCAGACGGTTCTTGACGTCCGGCGGCCAGGTCAAAAGTTCCACGCACAGGGTTTCTTGCCCGAGGGCCGACACGGCTGTGACCAGCCGATCCGCGTCGTGCTTGTCCTTGATCGGGTACCAGATGAGGTAGATGCCCTGAGGAAAGCGCTCGAGCGCGGTCCTAAGGCCTGTCAAAAGCGCGCTGCGCTCAGTCACCTGTTCGTACGGGGGGTCGATCAGGATGACGCCCCGGCGTTCCTTGGGCGGGAGCAGGGCCTTCAGCGCATGGTAACCATCCCCAAGAAAGATCTGGCCCTGCTCCGGGGGCAGGACCTGCTGCAAGGCGTCGTGGGTCTCGCGTGCCCCTTCCACTGCGACGAAGCGGTCTTCCGGGCGCAGCTGTCCGGCTATGAGGAGCGGCGAGCCTGGGTAGTCTCTGAGCTTGGGCCCGTTGAAGCGACCCACCGCCTCGAAATAACGCGCTAAGGGCGGCCATTCGGCGCGACGGTCCCAGAGGCGCCGGATGCCCTCGTCGGCCTCACCTTCGGCCTGCAGACGATAGAGTCCCTCGCCCGCATGCGTGTCGAGCGCGAAGAGGGGCTTTGGTTTCTGTAAGACGCGGTCCAAAGTCTCCAGGAGCACGACATGCTTCAAGACGTCGGCCGCCGACCCGGCGTGGAAGGCGTGGCGGTAGTTCACGGGTAGTCCGTGTATTTGCGGGCGCTGCCGCGCACCTTGTCGGCCGGGTACTTGGCGGCGTTCTTCTCGATTTTGGCCCATGCCGCCTGCTCAAGATCGATCCCGAGCCGATCGCAGAAGCGCAGCAGATAGAGGAGTACATCGGCGGCCTCTTCACTCACCGCCTGGCGCTGCGGCTCCGGGAGCGCGTGGGTCTCTTCTTCGCGCAGCCATTGCAACTGCTCCACGAGTTCGCCCGCCTCGACGATGAGCGCCATGGCCAAGTTCTTCGGGGAATGGAATTGTTCCCAGTCGCGCTCTTTCGCGAATTGCGCGAGCCGTTCGGTCAGGTCCTGAAAGCCGCTCATGAGGTCCTCCGGAGGGGCGGGCACGCCTTGGGTCATGCGAGATGAGCCAAGGGGTGCGCGCCCGCGCCCTCGTTGAAAAGCCGCCAGTCTATCGGATTTTGGAGAGCGCGTCCGGGGCCGGGACCGCGCCAAGCCCCCGCGACCGGTCCCGTTTCGCGTCATAGCTTCGTCATGCATCGCTCTTATTATCGGCACCGTGATGCAAGGCGGCACCCAAAGACCGTCGCGAGCGCGCCCTATGTAAGGCGTGGAGTGCTGGACCGTCCCCCAAGGAGAGAGATTATGGCCCAAGACCATCGTTCGATTCTGCAGGCGCTCGACGAGGCGCCGGTGAGCTTCTTTCATATGCGCGCGGCCGTGACCGCCGGCATGGGATTTTTTACCGACGCCTACGATCTTTTCATCATCGGTATGGCGCTCGTGTACCTGAAGCCTGAGTGGCACCTGACCGCGGGCCAGATCGGCCTGCTGGGGAGCGGGTCGCTGCTTGCGGCCTTCCTCGGGGCGCTCACGCTCGGGCGTCTGGCCGATCGCATTGGCCGCAAGGCCATCTACGGGCTCGAGGCGGCGCTCATGGCCGTCGGCGCGCTCGCCTGTGCCTTCGCCCCAAACTTTACCTGGCTGCTGCTGTTCCGCCTGATCCTGGGATTCGGGATAGGCGGCGATTATCCGATGAGCGCCGTACTCATGGCGGAGTACAGCAATGCCCGGCAGCGCGGTTCGCTGGTGTCGCTGGTCTTCGGCATGCAGGGCCTGGGTCTCGTGTTTGGGCCCGTGGTGGCGCTCACGCTCCAGGCCGCGGGCCTCGACCATGACATCATATGGCGGATCATGTTAGGTCTGGGCGCGCTTCCGCCGTTAGCGGTCCTTTATCTGCGCCGCACCATGCCCGAGTCGCCGCGTTACAAGGCGCTCGTGCGCGGACAGTCGGAGGCCGCCGCCCATGACATGTCGCTCTATTCTGAAGGTCAGGTCCAGGCCACAGGCCCGGTCGTGCGCCCCCGCCCGATGACGCTGCGTGCCTTTCTCGGCGATCGGCGCAATCAGATTATGATCCTCGGCACGGCCGGCGCCTGGTTCCTGCTCGACTACGCCTTCTACGGCAATGTCATATCGACGCCGCAGATCATAGGCCTGCTCGCGCCGCACGCGAGCCCCATGCAGGCGACCGCCTGGGCGCTCATGATCTTCGCCGCCGCGGCGGTGCCCGGCTATCTCGCCTCCATTATATTAATGGATCGTATCGGTCACCGGCGCCTGCAGATGATCGGTTTTGCGGTCATGGCCATAAGTTTCGGGCTCATCGCCATCGTGCCCGGTATGACCCATGACGTCCTGCCCTTCCTGCTTCTGTATGGTGCGAGCTTCTTCTTTACCGAATTTGGGCCCAACTGCACCACTTTCGTGATTCCGGCCGAGGTCTTCCCGACGGGCGGCCGCACCACAGGTCATGGCATCGCCGCCGGGATCGGCAAGCTCGGCGCCTTTGTTGGCACGTTCCTGTTCCCTTACATAAGCCACGCCGGTGGCCTGAAGGGTGCCATGATGTTCGCGGCAGGCGTGTCGGTGCTCGGTCTTTTGCTGACGCGGTTCACCTTGCCTGAGACCAGCGGCCAGAGCCTGGAGGCCCTATCCGCTGAGACGCAGGAGGCCCATCCGGCTGATGGCGGCCTCGCGGGCTCCGGCGCCTCTTCGATGTAGGCCGACGGGTGCCCCGCGGGCCGACGTCGGGCCTCGGGGCTTACCCAAGCCGAGTGAGCCGGTCGCGCCGGCGTTTCTTGCGTGACCCTGCGTCTTCGATGAATCGAGGGTCTCGTGGCCGGGCCTGGCTTGGGGTGGCCCGCCGCGACTCTCTTATGATGTTCACTGCCCGCGCTGGCCTTCAGTTGACTTGCCCCGGCGCCCGCGCTTAGGGTGAGCGCTTGCGCCCGGCGGAACTTGGGCGTTGTCGTCGGGTCTCAGTGACACAGTTTTGGCCCATTCGGCCAGGAGTCTCTTTTGAGGGGAAACGCGATGGACTATCAACAGGCACAAAACCAGTTGGCGCTCGTACAGCAGCAGAACCAGACGGCCATGCAGACGCTGCAGGCCCTCGCGCAGAAGCTCGCCGCGGCGGCGCCGGATCCCACGACCGGGCGTGAATGGGCGATGGATCTGCGCGAGGCGGCGATGGCGATGCAGACCCAGGCGCAGAGCACGACCATGCTGGTCCAGCAGATGGCCCAGTACATACAGCAGCTCGAGGGGGCCCTGGCCACCCACCCGAACGCCCCGGTACGGCCGACCGGCTGGGCCAATCAGCCCTCCGCGGGCAGTGGCTTCCTGGGTTCGCTCGTAGGCGGCCTCGGCATGGGTGCCGGCTTCGCGGCGGCCGACAATATCGTGAACGATATCTTCGACTTGTTCTAAGCGCTCCTGGCTTCCAGGTCGGCGAGGCGCGTCCGTCCGCGCGCGACAGCCTCATGCACTTGCCGGGGGGCCGTGCCGCCGAGGTGGTCGCGCGCGGCCAGCGATCCTTCCAGGGTGAGCACCGGGAAGATGTCCGCCTCGATCAGGACGGAGCAGGTCTTCAGTTCGGAGAGCGGCAATTCCGCGAGATCCACGCCCCGGTCTATGGCAAGCCGCACGGCGCGGCCGGCGGCCTCGTGGGCGTCCCGAAACGGCAGCCCCCGCCTCACCAAGTAATCCGCGAGGTCGGTTGCAGTCGGATAGCCGCGGCGGGCCTCCTCGCGCATCCGTTTCCGATGGAAGGTGGTCGCCGGCAAGAGCTCAGTGAGCGCGCGTAGGGAATCACGGACGGTATCCAGGGTGTCGAAGAGCGGCTCCTTGTCCTCCTGGTTGTCCTTGTTGTAGGCGAGCGGTTGCCCCTTCATGAGGACCAGCAGGGCCGTGAGGTGACCTATGACGCGGCCGCTCTTGCCGCGCAGGAGCTCGGGGACGTCCGGGTTTTTCTTCTGGGGCATGATCGACGAGCCGGTGCAAAAGCCGTCGGCCAGCTCTATGAAGCCGAATTGGGGCGTCGACCAGAGCACGAGTTCCTCGGCAATGCGCGACAGGTGGACCATGATCAGGGCCGCGGCCGCCGTGAATTCGATGACAAAGTCCCGGTCCGAGACCGCGTCGAGCGAGTTTTCGGTCGGGCGCGTGAAGCCCAGGGCCTGGGCCGTCATATGCCGGTCTATGGGGAAGCTCGTGCCGGCCAGGGCCCCGGCCCCGAGCGGCATGACGTTCAGGCGGGCGCGGGCGTCCTTGAGGCGTCCCGCGTCCCGCAGGAACATCTCGAACCACGCGAGCAGGTGATGGCCCAGGGTCACGGGCTGTGCCACCTGTAAATGGGTGAAACCCGGCATGATCGTCTCGGCCTCGCGCTCGGCCAGCATGAGGAGCACGGATCCGAGTCTCTGGAGTTGGCCTACGAGCCCGTCTAGGCCCTCGCGCAGATAGAGGCGCACCGCGGTCGCCACCTGATCGTTGCGCGAACGGGCCGTGTGCAGTTTTTTGCCGACCTCGCCGATACGCTCGATGAGTGCAGCCTCGATGTTCATGTGGACGTCTTCGCGCCCCACAGACCATGTGAAATGGCCCGCGTCGATGTCCTTCTCTATGGTGGACAGCCCTTCGGCAATGAGTGCGGCCTCACTTTCCTGGATGATGCCCACCGCCGCGAGCATGTGCGCGTGCGCGATCGAGCCGCGAATGTCATGGCGGTAGAGCCTTTGGTCAAACCCGACCGAGGCCGTGAAGGCCTCCACGAAAGCATCCGTGGGTTCAGTGAAGCGGCCTTTCCAGGCCTTGTCGGTAGGAGGCATGCGCGCGCTCGACGAAGGAAAAGGCGTCCATGGTACCGAACTGTGGGCGTGCCGTTAAGGGCGGCATGTGTTTGCCACTTGTCCGTCGACCTGTTCCGATCATCGGTGATGGGTTGAGACGAGCCCATGCGTCGACTAAGGTTGTTTCCGTAGTGCCTGGGCCGGACTCTCCTTATGCACCCCCACCCCGAAATGCCGGCCCAGGGTTGCCGGGCCCACGAGCACGACTCGGGGCCCTCTTTTTCCTGTTAGTCTAGTGTCTGTCCCGATCCCCCGGGGCCCCGATCTCGCATATAAGGTGGTCGTCAACTACCCGGGGCTAAAGCCCGGAGCTTGGAGGTGAAGACCCAAAAGCTCGGTTGACCAGGGGGCACAAGCGGTACCGTGCAGACGTGGACAATAGGTCGTTCGGACCCACTCCGGGATGCTTCCTCAGTCCCGGA